>NZ_JCBAMR010000011.1:0-144507 GCF_059760425.1 Achromobacter sp. RT286_PF | reverse complement strand
GGCAACTTCTTGCCGGGGCTTTTTTGCGTCTTCAGAGCGGGGGTTCGTCTCTGTTTTATTAAGACGCCGGGGTGGTCGAGCCGCCCGGGGTATTCGAACCGCCGCCAGGCGTGGTGCCAGGCGAAGTCGGGGCCGGCGACGTGGCCGGAGGCGTGGTCGAGGGGGCCGGCGTGCTGGCGCCAGGGGTGGTCGCGGGCGCCGCCGGGGCATCTTCCTTCTTGTTGCAAGCGCTGAGCGCAACGGCCAGCACCGAAGCAATAATCAAGGTTTTGCTCATCATTTTTGGACTCCTGTAGATGACGACTCTTGAAACCCCCTTAGGGGAAACCAGAAGTCAGGCTACAGGAAGCTGACGCCGCAGCGCGTGTGAAAGTTAAAAAGGTCGCATCCCAACGGCAACAAACCTTTCAGCTTCGTGTTATCTCTTTCCTTATGTGTCCCCACGCATGGATCTGATTGCGTTCTGTCCGAATCCGATACGTGGGCGTGTCCGGATACTACGCCGCCACGTAATGAATCCACCCGGAGTCCAGCCAATCGGCCAGGCACGAACGGGCCTCTTCCGACAGCTTTGCGCAGGCGGGGTCGGCGCAGTCCAGGCTACGAGCGTCGGCCAGCGTGCGCAGCGCGGCGTCGGCGGGCGTCATGGCGGTTTCGCCGTTGATGAAAAGCTGCTTGCCGCGATACAGCATGCGGCTGCGGCGGTCCAGCACCAGGCGACCGGACGCGGGCCAGTCCTCTTCCAGATCCACCTGCACGTCTTCGGGCGCGTCGAAGACGCTTTGGTTGTGCGGTTCGGTCAGCCAGCAACCCAGAAAGCGCGAAGCCAGCGCATCGTCAAAACGCAGTTTTTCCACGGTTTCCAGCGTGGCCGCCACCAGCGCATCCGGCAGCGCAGCCGGGGTGTCGACGGCGGGTTGGCCCGGGTCGCGGTAGACGGCGGACAGCTTCGGACCGGGCAGGGCGGGTTCACCATACGGGCCGCCCAGCAAGCCCACGCGCGCCATGACCTGGTCGGCGGCGGCTTCAAGCAGCCCGCGCGCCAGGATGGCCTGCGTAGGCGCGCGAAAGCCGATCGAGATCGTCATGCACCCATCGCCCATGGCGACGCCGTCATGCGCGGCCTGGGGCGGCAGGTACAGCATGTCGCCCGGCGCCAGCACGGCCTTTTCCTCGGGCTGGAAGTTGCTGAGGATCTTCAGCGGCAGGCCGGGTTCCAGCGACAGGTCTTTTTGCCGGCCATAGCGCCATTCGCGTTCGCCCGCCGCTTGCAGCAGGAAGACGTCGTAGCTGTCGAAATGCGGCCCCACGCCGCCGCCATGGCTGGCGATGCTGATCATCACGTCGTCCAGGCGGGCGTCCGGAACGAAGCGGAACAAGCCCATCAGTTCGGATGCGGCGTCGCTGAGCAGGTCCACGCTTTGCACCAGCAGCGTCCAGTCGCCCTCATTGTCTTTGGGCAGGCGCGCAAAGGGGCCGTTCTCCATTTGCCATTCGCCGTTTTCGCGCCAGATCAGGCGCGATTCCACATCGTCGCGCCGCGCCAGCTTCTTGATGGCGGCGATGGTCAGCGGCGGTTGAAAGCCCGGGATGGCCTGACGAATCAGCAGCGGCTTGCGCTGCCAGTAGCGGCGCATGAAGTCGTTCGGGCTTTGGTCGCCTAACAGCGGCAGGGGTTGGTCAAGGTTCATTGAAGGTGCTTCTTCAGGCGGTAGAGGGCGTCCAGCGCTTCGCGCGGGGTGAGGCTGTCCGGGTCGATCGTGGCAAGTTCTTCGCGCAGTGCGTCCAGCGCCTCGATGGCGTCGTCGCGATCAGCCTGGGCGTAGGCGTGCGCGTCGGCGTCCGCCGCCGCTGAAAACAGGCCCAGTTGCGGCGTCGGTGCGCCTTGCGCCTCCAGCCGTTCCAGCTCGCGCGTGGCCTGGCGGATGACCGCGGCCGGCACCCCCGCGCGTTGCGCCACCTGGATACCGTAGCTGCGGCTGGCCGGGCCTTCGCGCACTTCGTGCAGGAACACGATGCCGGCGGCGGATTCGGCGGCGGCCAGGTGCACGTTGGCCGATGCCGGTTGTTCGGCCGGCAGGCGCGTCAGTTCAAAGTAGTGGGTGGCGAACAGGGTCAGTGCGCGGTTGTGGGCCAGCAGGCGGCAGGCAATGGCCCACGCCAGCGCCAGGCCGTCATAGGTGGACGTGCCGCGACCGATCTCGTCCATCAGCACCAGGCTGTTGGGCGTGCTGGCCGACAGGATGGCGGCGGCCTCGGTCATTTCCATCATGAAGGTCGAGCGCCCGCCCGCCAGGTCGTCGGCCGCGCCGATGCGGGTGAAGATGCGATCGATCTTGCCGATGCGCGCGCGCGCGGCCGGCACGAAACTGCCGATGCGCGCCAACAGCACAATCAGCGCCACCTGCCGCATGTACGTCGACTTACCGCCCATGTTCGGGCCGGTGATCAGCAACATGCGACGCGCCGGGTCCAGCCGGCAGCCGTTGGGCGTGAAGCGTTCAATGGCGTGTTCCACCACGGGGTGGCGGCCGGCGTCGATGTCGATGTCGGCGTTCTCGGACAGCTCGGGCGCGATCCAGTCGTGGCGGCGCGCGTGCTCGGCCAGGGCGGACAAGGAATCCAGCTCGGCCAGCGCGGCGGCGCAGTCCGACAACGGCCGCACGTGTTCGGCCAGCACGTCCAGCAATTGCTCGAACAGCCACTTTTCGCGCGCCAGCGAACGGTCTTGCGCGGACAGCACCTTGTCTTCCCACGTTTTGAGTTCGGGCGTGATGTAGCGTTCGGCGTTTTTCAGCGTCTGGCGGCGGCGGTAGTCTTCGGGCACCTTGGCGGTCTGGCCCTTGGTCACTTCAATATAGAAGCCGTGCACGCGGTTGAATTCCACGCGCAGGTTGCTGATGCCGGTGCGTTCGCGTTCGCGCGCTTCCAGTTGCAGCAGGAAATCGCCGCCATCGGCGGCCAGGCCGCGCAGCTCGTCAAGTTCGGCATCGAACCCGGCGGCCAGCACGCCGCCGTCGCGAATGGCGACGGCCGGTTCCGGCGCAATGGCGCGCACCAGCAAAGCGGCCAGCGCGGGGTCCACGGACAGGTGCGAGATCAGTTCGCCCAGGCGCGGCGACGCTGCCATGGGTTCGACCAGGTCGCGCAGCGCGGGCAGCGATTGCAGCGCATCGCGCAGGCTGGCCAGTTCCCGGGGGCGAACCGAGCGCAGCGCCAGGCGCGCCGCGATGCGTTCGATGTCGGGAAACGCATTCAGCGCGGCGCGCAGCGATTCCAGCACACTGGCGGACCCGAAGGTCTGCTCAACATCCATGCGGCCCGCCAGCAGCGCAGAAATGGCCTGCTGGCGCGCCAGCGCCTGATCGTTTTCACGCAAGGGGTGATGCAGCCAGCGGCGCAGCAGCCGGCTGCCCATCGGCGTGCGGCAGCCGTCCAGCAGCGAGAACAGCGTGGGGGCGTCTTCGCCCGACAGCGTTTGGGTCAGTTCCAGGTTGCGGCGGGTCACCGGGTCCAGCAGCACGTACTGGCCCGGCCGTTCGGCGGACAGGCTTTGCACATGGGCCAGCGCCTGCGATTGCGTGCGCGCCGCATAGCGCAGCAGGGCGCCGGCGGCGCAGATGCCCGCGGGCATGTCTTCGATGTCGAAGCCCGCCAGGGTGTCGGTCTTGAAATGCGCCAGCAGATGCGCGCGCGCGCCATCGTTTTCGAAATGCCAGTCCGGCACGCGCGAGCGCGCGCCGTCGAAAGGAAAGTCGAACGCGGCGCTGTCGGCGCAGACGATCTCGGCAGGCGCTATGCGGTGCAGTTCGGATTCCAGCTGCGCGGGCGCGCATTCGGTGACGCGGAATTCGCCGCTGGCCAGGTTCAACCACGCCAGGCCGGCGCGCGGCGCGCGGGCGTTGCCCGATACGAACACGGCCGCCAGCGCGCGATCCGCCTTGGCGGGCAGCAACGCGTCATCGGTGAGTGTGCCGGGCGTGACGATGCGCACGATGCGGCGTTCGACGGGGCCCTTGGAGGCGGCCGGGTCGCCGATCTGTTCGCAGATGGCAATGGATTCACCCATGGCCACCAGCCGCGCCAGGTATTGCTCCATGGCGTGTACTGGCAGGCCCGCCATGGGAATCGGCGTGCCGTTGGACGAGCCCCGCTTGGTCAGCGTGAGGTTGAGCAGGCGCGCGCCGCGCTCGGCGTCTTCGTAGAACATTTCATAGAAGTCGCCCATGCGGTAGAAGAGCAGCAAGGGGCCGGCCTCCGCTTTCAGGCGGAGGTATTGCTGCATCATGGGGGTGTGGCCCGCGTGGGCCTCGGCGGCGGTGAGTTGTGTTGCGGAATTCATGCCCGTGATTGTATCGGGGCGAGCGGGCGCGTGCGGGGGCAAGCAGGACGGATTTGCCGCGCCCGGCCGCCGACGGCACAATCGCACGATGCGGTCTTGTGTTGGCCGTTGGAGCACCAGATGCCGGACTTGCCCTTTCCCGACCCCGCTTTCCCCGACCCCGCCTTACCCGATCCCGCTTTGCCCGATCCTGCTTTGCCCGACCCGCCATTTCCTGACCCCATTAACGCGGCCGAACGCGTGACGATCTCCAGCGGGGCGCATCAGGCCGAGTTCGCGCCGGGTGGCGGTGGGCGGCTGACCCGCTTGTCCACGGGCTCGCACGACTGGATCGTGCCGCTGACCGCCACCGAATGGGCGGCCGGCAAATGGCCCCGCGCGGGCTCCTACCCGCTGGTGCCGTATTCCAATCGCATCCGCAACGGCGTGTTCACGTTCAACGGCGCGCGCCACGCGCTGCAATCCGTGCCCGGCCGGCCGCAAGCCATCCACGGCGCGGGCCTGTTTCAGCCCTGGCAGGTGCGCAATCTCACGGCCGACAGCATCGACCTGGTGCTGGCCCAGCCGGCGGGCGTGCTGGGCTGGCCCTGGCCGTTCGAATGCGTTCAGCGTTACCGACTGGACGCGCGCGGCTTGCGCCTGTCGCTCAGCGTAATCAACCAGGGCGATTCCGCCATGCCTTGCGGCCTGGGCATCCACCCGTACTTCACCGCCGAACGCGTGACACTGAACGCGCGGCGCGTGTGGCCCGCCGATGCCGACGGGTTGCCCACGGGCAGCCGGGTCAAGCATGTGCGCGAGTTGCGCTGGTCGGCCGAAGGTTGCGATACCTATCTGTCGCAATGGGAGGGGCGCGCCACGCTGCACTGGGCGGACGGGCACGAACTGGCGTTGCACGCGGACCCGGCCTTTGCCCATGTCGTGGTCTACACCGCGCCGGGATCGCAATTTCTGTGCGTGGAACCTGTCACCAATGTGGCCGACGCGTTCAACCTGGCGGCGGCCGGTGAAACCCGCACGGGGATGCAGGTGCTGGAACCGGGCGAGCGCTTTGCGGCCACGGCGCTGATGGCGCTGACGCCGCCTCGCGGCCAACGCTGAACGCCGCGCTTGGAAACGCCGGCTTCCTCCGGCGATAATCCGCCAACCCCAATCCAGGAGTCTCCTACGTGAAAAAGCTCAGCACCGAACAATTGCAGGCGGCGGCCGAAACGCTGCGCCGGGTGCAGGCCAAGCTGGCCCGTTCAGGCAGCCTGCCGCTGGAGCCCACGCTGTATGCCAGCGCAAAGGGCTTTCGCCGTAGCGTGCCGGACTATCTGTGGATCTGGTTGTCGGGGCTGCTGGCGCCGCATAAGAGCCTGGCGTCGTGGATGGACACCCATCAACCCGGTTGGCGCGACGGCAAGACGCCCGCCGCCGTGGTGTACGCCCGCACCGAGAAGGGCTGGTTCGATTGGCTGATTGCCGAACTGGAAACGGAAATCAACGATCCGCATGCCCGCGCCAGGCGGGAAGGGCAGGCCTGAGCCAGGCAGCAGGATCCGGTCAAGCCGTTGCGTCGGCCTTGCCGGGCCCGTTCCTGTTATCGGCAACCACCTTCGTGTACACCGTGGCGCCCAATGACGCGCCATGCACGGCAAGGTGGGCGCCCAGTTGAATGACTTGCAGTATCTCCGCGCGCGTCGCGCCTTGCGTCAGCGCATGCGGAATCAGCGCCTGCAATGCGCCGCGGTTGCCCTCCGTGAACGCGGCGTGCAGCGCAATGCGCACCAACAAGCGTTCGGCATGGCTAAGGCCGCCTGCCGGCGCGCCGCCTTCCACAAAATCCAGCAGCACGGCCACATAACCCGGGTCCTGCGCCGCCAGTCGTAACAGGCTGGCCGCCTGATCGGGCCATAGCGCCTGGATGCGGGCCACAAGCGGATCATCCGGCGGCAGGGCCGCCGACGGGGCGGCCTCATCCAGCACGTCCGCCGCTTGCAGCACGGAGCCCAGGCCTTGCAACGTCACCAGGTGCAGCACGTCGAAGACGTCCGCCTCGCTGGCGCCCGCCGCAAGGGCAAGCTTCAGGTGCGTCGTCAAACCCGCTTCGTACAGGTGCGTGGGGGACGTGTCCAGCGCCACGTAGATCAGCTCGACCATGCGCGGCGTCAATGGCCCGGTGCGCGCCGGATAGCCGGCGTACTCGGCATAGGTTGACAAGAACGCGGGGTTGGCATGCAACAGCGCCTCGGTCCACGGCCGCCAGTAGCCGCGCGCGGCGATGAATCGGGCTTTGATCGCGGCGGGATCGTTCAGCGTGTGCATAGCGTTTGCCCTGTCAGGTATTGAGCTTCGGCGCCCGCGACGAAACGAAGCAGGGGGTTCAGCGCGGCGTCCGGGTTGGCGGCGTCCACTTCGACGGCGTTGATGCGGCGCGCGCGCGGCCCCCATTCACAGGCCAGCGTGGCGATCAGCATGCGCGCGGCCGCGTCGTCGCCCGCGTATTCCCAGGCCGTAGGAGACTTCGCCTGGGAGTCCACTTGGAAATCCGCCTGCACGGCACGCGGCAGCAGCAGCGTCAGGCTGCCCGGCCCACTGCCGCCGCCATGGCGCTGCGCGGCCGCCAAGGTGGCCGCCAGCCGCCCGCCAGGCGGGCTGTGCAGCACAGACGTGTCGATGATGGCAGCGTAGCCGTCGCGCGTATCCGTGCTGCCCAGCCCGGGCCAGCCGCCGTGCACGGTTAACGACAAAGGCGTGTCGCAGGGCACGGCGGGGATGGCGTTCGGGGCATAGGCTTGGCTGCCGCCAAAGACGGACGACCCGCCGTCTACGGACAGGCGGCTGCCGCTTAAGCTCGCGGCGTCCCGGCTGGCCAGAAACGCCAGCGCGCAGGCCAGTTCTTCGGGCTTGGCCAGGCGACCCAGGGGAATCTTCGCCACTGCGCGCACCGGGTCCAGGCGGCCGCTTGCGATCAGCCCGTCAACCAATTCCGTTCGCACGAAGCCGGGACACAAGACGCTGACGCCCAGGTCGGGCCGCGCGCGCGCCAGCGCTTGCGTCTGCGCGATCAAGCCGGCTTTGCTTGGGCTGTACGCGCCGCGCAGCGGAATGGCATGCAGCCCCGCGCCCGACGCCACGTTGACGATACGGGCGTGCGGCGCCAAGCGCCCGTGTAGCGCGCGCAGCAGCCGGGGCGGCGCATGCAGGTTCAGATCCAGCAAGCGCTGCCAGTCGCGGTCATGTTGTTCGACGACCGGCAGGTTGCTGGCGTCCGTCATCCCCGCGTTGTTGATGATGGCGTTCAGCGTCGGCATGCCGTCGGCCAGCGCCAGGATCTGTTCGGGGTCCGTCAGGTCGACGACGCGGGCAAGATGTTCGACGTGGGCGGTGGAAGGCGCCTGGGACTGCGGCGCAGACCGGTCCGTGGCTTCGGTGCGCGAAGGCCTTGCGATTGGGGCGGCGATGCTGTCGGCATCGGCATCGGCATCGGCATCGGCGTCCACATTCGCCTTCTTCGCCGCGTGCAACTGCGCCAGCAATTCCTCCAGCGCCTTTGCATTGCGGTCCACCAACACGCAGCGGTGGCCTAGTCGGGCCAGATGCCAGGCCGTGGCGCGGCCGATGCCGCTGGCCGCGCCGGTCAACAGAACCGTATCCATCAAAGCGTAGTGAACGTGATGCCGCCGTCCACCACCAGCGCCTGCGCCGTGATGAAGCGCGCTTCGTCGCTGGCCAGGAACGCGATGCCGCCGGCCACGTCTTCCACCGTGCCCAGCCGCCCCAGCGGCGTGCTGGCGATGCGGCGCGCGTCGCGTTCGGCGTTGCGGTTGCGCTGCGTGCCTTCCGTCGGCACCGCCGATGGGCAGACCGCGTTGACGCGGATGCCGCGCCCGCCCAGCTCGGCCGCCGCCGCCCGGGTAATGCCCAGCACGCCCGCCTTGATGCCCGAATACACCATCGACGCGGGCGCCGATTTCAGGGCGGCGGTGGACGCCACGTTGACGATGGCGCCGCCGCGTTCCGGGTCCATCGCCTCGGCGGCGGCCTGGATGCCCCAGATCACCGCCTTGAAGCCGATGTCCAGCATGCGGTCCATCGTGTCGGCCTGGATCTCGGCCGCGCTTTGGTAGCGCACCCAGGCCGCGTTGTTGACCAGGATGTCAAAGCGCGAACCGTATTCCGCCGCCTGCCGCACGGCCTGTGCGATGCCTTCGCGCGATGCCACGTTCTGCACCACCGCAAACGCCTTGCCGCCATGGGCGGTAATGTCGGCGACGGCCGCGTCCACCAGTTCCTGTTTCAAGTCGTTGACGCCCACGATGGCGCCGCGCGCTGCCAGCGCGCGGGCGGTGGCGCGGCCGATGCCGGCGCCTGCGCCGGTGACGAGCGCCACGCGCCCAGCCAGATCTTGTTGCATGGTTTCTTCCTACACCGATTCAATGAAATCGCGGCCCACGGCGCGTGACACGCCGCTGAATGCCGCGTCCAGCTTGCGCACCGCGCGCAGCGCGGGGTGCAAGGGCAACTCCCAGGTAAAACCCATGCCGCCGTGCAGGTGGATGGATTTTTCAATGACGAAAGCGGCGTTGGCGACGGCGCTCGCCAACGCGGGCCGGGTGTCGCGCGGCGCACCGAATTCATCGGTGTTCATCGCGCGGCGGATCGCGGCGCTGGACACGTCTTGCAGCAAGCGCATGCGTGCCAGCAGATGGCGCACGGCCTGCTTGGCCGATAGCGGACGGCCGAATTGCACGCGGGTCGCCAGGTAGCCCGCGGTGGCTTGCAATGCCCCCTCGGCCGCGCCGTTGGCGAACTCGGCCAGCAGCAGTTGCGCGGAAGCTTCCAGCGCGCGCCAGGCGTGCGCGTCAAGCCGCGCCAGCACGGGTGCGCCGGCCAGCGTCAGCCAGATCTGGGGATGGTCGGGGTCCAGTGCCGCTTGGGGTTCTTGCGTGGCATCGCGCACGTCCAGCAGCGCCGCGCCGTCGCCATCGGCCACCAGCACCCAGTCGGCCGGGCCATGATCTACGCGCGCGCTACCTTGCTGCACGCTGCCTTGCCACGCGATGCCCGCCAGCCGCTCGCCGGCCACCAGCACGGCGGCGTGCGGGGTGCCCGCCAGCGCCTTGGACAGCAACATCTGTTCGGCCAGCGGCAAGGGCAGTTGCAGCCGGCCCGCCGCGTGCGCAATCGGCAAGGCAAATGCCAGGTCCAGGCCCAGCCCGCCGTCGGCCTCGTCCGCCATCACGCCGCACAGCCCGGCCTGCGCCAGCACGGCGGCCATCTCATGCGCATCCGCGCGCGACAGCGCATCGGTGATGGCGGCGTCGGCGGCTTGCGCGAACTCTTCGGGACGCAGTTCTTCGCTACTCATGTCAAATCCTTGGGCAGGTTCATGACGCGCTGCGCGATCACATCCAGCTGCACTTCAGTGGTGCCCGCGTAGATCGTTTCAGCGCGCGCGAACAGGTACGCGTTGGTAAAGGCCTTGTGCGCGCGCCGCGCCAGGGGGCTGGAATGCGGCCCCACCTGCGACAGCAGCGATAGCGCCAGCCCGGCAAAAGCCTGATGGCATTCGGACCAATACAGCTTCGTCAGCGATCCGCGCGCGCCGATGGATTCGCCGCGCAACATGCGTTCCACGGTCAGTTCGACCAGCCCCTTCAAGCCATCGACCTGCGCGACCACTTCGCCCACGCGTTGTTGCACATAGCCGTCGTCCAACGATGGCGCAAGACGCGCGTCGGATTTGCACGCCGCGATCAACTGCCGCAGTTCGCATTCAAAGCGCCACGGCCGGTACATGCGATTGGTGGCGCGTTCGATGGACAGCACGCGGATGGCGGCGTTCCAGCCTTCATCCGGCGCGCCCAGACGCGCGCTATCGGGCACCACCACATCGTCGAAGAACACCTCGGCAAACGACTCCTTGCCGTCGATCGACTTGATCGGCACCACGCGGATGCCCGGGGTGTCCATCGGCACGGCAAACATCAGCAGCCCACGGTGCTTGTCGGCCACGGTGCCGGTGCGCGTCAGCAGCAGGCAGTAGTGCGCCTTGGCCGCGCCGCTGGTCCAGATTTTCTGGCCGTTGATGCGCCAATGCCCGCCTTCCGCGACCGCCTTGGTGCGCAAGCGCGCCAGGTCCGACCCGGCGTCCGGTTCGGAAAAGCCCTGGCACCAGAATTGCCGCATCGTCAGGATTTCCGGCAGGAAGGCCTGCTTCTGCGCATCGTCGCCGACGGCCATGATGATGGGGCCGGCCAGTTCCTTGCCGATGGAGCTGACGCTTTCCGGCATCGGCAGCGCGCCGATCTCCTTGTTCACCGCCAGATGTTCGCGCAGCGTCAGGCCGTGGCCGCCATAGATCTTGGGCCAGGTCATGCCCGCCAGGCCGGCCTGATGCATGGCCGCTTCCCAGGCGCTACTTTCGGCCAGCGTGGGGGCGCGCCAGTCCAGGCTGTCCGCCCGCATGAAGTCCGGCAAATTCGCGCGCAGCCAATTGCGCGCGTGTTGCCGGTAGACCTCGACGCCCGAGGCGGGGTCGGGAACGATTACCTGTTGTTCGAATTGCATGCTTGTCCTTGCTGTGCGGGCTCGGCTGCGGGCTCGGCTGCGGGCCCGGCTGCGGGTGTAGAGGCACGCGTGGCGCGCGGAATCATCAGCGCGTCCAGCACCACCACGCCCTGGCCCTCGGGCCTTACCAGAATGGGGTTCATGTCGATGTCGGCGATGTCGTCGCGATGGCGGTAGGCAAATTCCGACAAGCGGGCCACGCTGCGTGCAGCGGCTTGCACGTCGGCCTTGGGCCGACCACGCGCGCCGTCCAGGATCGGGAACATCTTTAATGACCGGATCATCGCCAGCGCTTCGTCTTCGGTGACGGGCGCGGTCTGTACCGCCACGTCGTTCAGCACTTCGGCATAGATGCCGCCCATGCCCACCATGACAATCGGCCCGAAGACCGGGTCTTGCGACACGCCCGCGATCATTTCCGTGCCACCGCGCAGCATCGGCGCCACCAGCACGCCGTCGATGCGGGCGCCGGGCGCGTGGCGAGCCACATTGGCAAGAATGCGGGCATGAGCCTCGCGCACGGCCTGGGCGTCGGCCACATCCAACGCCACACCGCCCGCCTCGGTCTTGTGCGCCACATCCTCTGACGCGATTTTCAGCACGACGGGGTAGCCGATGCTGTCGGCGGCGCGCACGGCAGCGTCGGCATCGATGGCGATCACTTCGCGCGGCACATCGATGCCGGCTTGGCCCAGTGCCTGCTTGGCGTGGAATTCATTCTTGAAGACGACGGGGTCGATGGGGGAAGGGGCGGGGGGCGCATTGTCGATGGCTGCAATCGAAGCGCCGTCGGGCTCTGCAAGCGGTGTTGTCGCCGTGTAGCCCGATCCAGCCGCACGGTCAGCGCCACCCCTCGCACGCAACTGCCCCAGCCGTGCCAGCCCCGCCAAACCCGTGGCCGCGGCATCAATGCTGCCGAACACGGGTATGCCCAGCGCATTGATCTGTTCGATGGCGTCCGCCGGCCCCTGGCTGATGATCATCAGCAGGCGCTGCGGATGGCTGATGCACACCTGCGCCAGCGCTTCCAGGTAGATACCGCGCAGCCGCGTGTTGTACAGCGACAGCGACATGAACAACACCAGCGAACTGTCGGAAGGATCTTCCAGCAAGGCGGTCAGCATCTTTCCCAGGATGTCGGGTCGGCTCGACATCTGCGCCGACGCGTCGACCGGGTTGCCGGTGCTGGCGGTGGGCACGGCGTCGTGGATGCGTTGCTGCGTCAGCGGCGCTAACGCGGGCAGCGTCATGCCCGCCTCGCTCATGGCGTCGGCCATCATGATGCCGAAGCCGCCCGAGGCCGCCACCAGCGTCACCGCGTCGTTGCGGGGCAAGCGGTTCGGCATCAGCATCGACGCCGCGTGGCCGACGTCGATCAACGCTTCCACCGAGCGCACGCGCAGCACGCCATGGCGGCGGAACACGGCGTCGATGACGGCATCGGACCCGGTCAGCGCGCCGGTGTGTGACGCGGCTGCCTGCTGGCCCTTTTCAGTGGAGCCGATCTTCAACACGATGACCGGCTTGCCGCGCTGGCGCGCCAGCCGCAGCGCGCTGATCAGCTTGTCGGCATCGCGGCACGTCTCCATGCAGCACAGGATGATGTGCGTATCGGGGTCGTCGGCCAGCGCCGCGATACCGTCGGCCACGTCCACGTCGGCTTCGTTGCCGGTCGCCATGAAGCGGCTGACGCCCATGCCGCGCCGCGCCACGCTTTGCATGGTGTGGCTACCCACGTTGCCCGACTGCGACACGATGCCCGCGTGCCCGGCCGGCGGCATGTGTTCTTCCAGCGCGATCGAAAACGAGCCGATCAGGCGGTCGGCCACGTTGACCGCGCCCAGGCAGTTCGGCCCCAGCACGCGCATGCCGTATTCCCGGGCAATGGCGACCAGCTCGGCTTGCAGCGCGGCGCCAGCAGGGCCTGCTTCCGTGAAGCCGGCCGACAGCACGATGGCGGCCTTGGTGCCGCGCGCCGCGCAGTCGCGCAACGCGGCGGGCGTGGCGGCGGCGGGCACGGCCAGGATGGCCAGCTCGGGAGCGCAAGGCGTGTCGCGCACCGAGGCGTAGGCGGCCAAGCCCTGGATGAAACCGCCCTTGGGGTTGATGGGATACACGGCGCCGGCATAGCCGTGTTTAATCAGCATCTGCACGGGGCGCCCGCCGATCTTGGTGACGTCGTCCGACGCGCCCACGACGGCGATGCTGCTTGCCTTGAAAAACGGCGTCAGCCCGGCGCCCGCGCGCTGGGGGCTATGTTGCTGGGGGCGATGTTGCTGCGGGCTGTGCGCTTGTGCGATCCGCGCCATGTCAGCGGCCCTTGAATTGCGGCTGGCGCTTTTCCAGGAACGCCATGCGCGCCTCGCGGGCGTCTTCCGTCTTGGCCAGCGCCATCGTGAAGTCCTGCTCGAAACGGTAGGCGTCGCGCTGCGGCATCAGGTCCACCATGTTGGCGGCGCGCTTGGCATACAAGACGGCCAGCGGTGCCTTGGACGCAATTTCATGCGCCAGCGCCAGCGCCGTGGGCAGCAACTGGTCGGGCGGCAGCACGTCTTCCAGCACGTTGCGGCGCAACAGGTCGTGCGCGCTAAGGCGCTGGCCGGTGAAGAACATGCGGCGCAAAGTTGACCGGCCCACCAGCGTGCGCAACATGGACGCGCCGCCCGCCAGGCCCACGTTGATCTCGGGCATGCCGAAGGTGGCGTTGTCGGACGCGTACATGATGTCGCACGCGGCCATCAGCCCCAACCCCGCACCCAGCGCCGCGCCGTTCACCGCGGCAATCACCGGCTTGGCGCATTCCTTGATGGCGTTGCCGGTTTCGCGGGTGATGCGGTTGTGCTCCAGGAAGTCGCCGGCGATGTCGGCGTTGGGTCGGTCTTTCAAATCCGCCCCGGCGCAGAACACTTTTCCCTGGCCTGTCAGCACGGCGCAACGTATGTCATCGCGCTCGGATATTTCGTCGAAGATGGCGACGATGCGGCGGCGCATGGCGCGGTTCAGCGCATTGACCGGCGGGCTGTTCAGCGTGACCAGCGCAACCCCTTCGTTGACTTCCAACGTGACGGTGGCATCGCTCATGCGGGCACCTTGTTGATGGGGGAAAAAGCGAGGGCGCGCAGGGCGCCGATGGCATGCTGCATGACGTGTCTCCATGAGTCCGATGGACCGGTCTTGCCCCGTTTTCAGCGCGGGGTGGCCGGTTTTTTTTGGATTATATGGACGGGTATTGCGCAGGATTCAGGCCAAAAATGTTGGTTGTGTTCTGCACGAAAACGGCATATTCCCGCGCGGCGCAAGCCGATACCATGGTTTGGGAATTCGTCCGCCGGACGAGCAGAACAGGGGCGGTCGGCACATGCAGATTGAGCGTATCGGCACGGTTCGCGCAGCGCTGGGCGAATGCCCGGTGTGGGATGCGGCCGGAAATTGCTTGTGGATGCTGGATTGCCGCAGCGGACAGTTGCTGAGGATCGATCCGGAAGGCGGCGCGACGCGTGAATGGCGCTTGCCGGCCCCGGTGGGCTCGTTCGCGCTGAACGGCGGCGACAGCATCATCGTGGCGTTGAAAGAAACCTTTGCGCTGGTCAGCCTGAGCGACGGCGCCACGCGCACGCTGGGACGCATTGAGGACAGCCACCCGAACCTGAGGCTGAACGATGGCGCGCCGCTGCCTGATGGCAGCTTCGTGGCCGGCACCATGCATGTCCATCGGCAAGAGGGCGAAGCGCCGCTGGGCGGTTTGTACCGCGTGGATACGGGCGGCCGGGTCAGCCGCATCGCGCAAGGGCTGGGCGTGGTGAACGGCCCGGTCATGCATCCGGACGGCCGGCATTTTCATGTGTGCGATAGCGCGCAGCGCAAGGGGTTTCGGTATCGCATGGAGGAAGCGGGCCGGTTGTCGTCCCCGGAAGTGTTCGTCGATACCGACGCGCTCGGTTCGGCCCCGGACGGCTGCTGCTTTGATCGCGAGGGCGGCTTGTGGACCGCGCTGGTGCACGCGGCGGCCATTGCGCGGTTCGATGCGGCGGGCAAGCTGGATCGCCGCATCGACCTGCCGGTGGCGCATCCGGCATCGCTATGTTTCGGTGGCCCGGATTTGTCGGATATCTTCGTCACAACCATCAGCGACAGCGGCCGGCTGACAGCCACGGGGCCGCTGGATGGAGCCTTGCTGCGCGTTCGGGGCGCGGGCGCCGTGGGAGCGCCGCGTGGGCACTGCCGCATTCGGCTTTGATGCATCCGGCCTTGATGCATTCGGCCTTGATGCTTCGGCCATAATGCAACGCCCTTGATGCAACGCCCTTGATGCAACGCCCTTGATGCATCGCCCCTTATCAGGGGCTTTCGGCGGCGGCCATCTTGTTGTACGCCGTGAACCGCAGCGCCGAACCCGACACATGCGAGGCCACGAAATCCAGGAACAGCCGGATCTTCACTGGGATCATCGCGGTGTCCAGGATGGTGGCGTACATGCCTTCTTCGAAGGTCGTATTGGTGACGTGATAATCAGGGAATAAACGCACCAGCGTGCCGCGCGAAATATCGTTGTGCACGGTGTAGTCATCCAACAGCGCAATGCCCTCACCCAGCAGCGCCAGTTCCAGCAGCGCGACGCCGTTGTTGGTCACGTGGCGCGGCTTGATCAGCACTTCCTCAATCGCTTCATCCTGCTTGAAGCGCCAGCAATATTGATCGCCGGGCAGCAGGTAGGCCAGGCAATCGTGCTGCGCGATATCGGCGGGCCGGGCGGGCGCGGCCTGCTTGGCCAGGTAGGCGGGCGAGGCCACCAGAAAACGTTCGCTCTTGAACAGGATGCGCCGCTTTAAGCCCGCTTCAACGGGGGGAGAAATGCGGAAATCGATATCGAAGTTGTTGCGCCGCAGGTCTGCCTTGGTTTCGGACAGCACCAGTTCAATATGAATGTCGGGGTACTGCTGGCGAAACGCGGCCACCAGCGGCGGCAGCACGCCCAGGCCGAACATCATGCGCGAATGCACCCGCAGGATGCCCTTGGGCGCGGCGCGGATTTCGGTGATGTTGCGATGCGCCTCGTTGATGTTCCACAGAATGGACTCAAGCTGTTGCGCATATTCCTGGCCGGCTTCGGTCAGCACGACCTGCCGGGTCGAACGCAGCAGCAGCTTCACGTTCAACTCGTTTTCGAACTCGGTGATCATGCGGGATACCGACGTTGCCGACACCCCGAACTGCCGAGCCGTTTCAGAAAAACTCTCGGTCTTGGAGATCGACAGAAAGAGCTCCATCGCGCGCAGCCTGTCCATCATTCCTCCACTTTACGCAGCACAGAACGCCGCATTTCCTGTATTTCCCCGATGACTGCCGGCCTCTAGAATTTCCTCAGAACGTCAAGCAATCAATGAGGAGACATTATGGAATTCGGCGTGTTCATTCTGGCGCAGCAGCGAGGTTACCACCAGTCCTCAAAGCAAGTCATCAACAACTCCATCGAGCAAACCGTGGTGGCGGAGCAGGCCGGTTTCGATGCGGCCTGGTACGCCGAGCACCACTTCAACAACTACTCCTTGTCGCCCTCGCCGCTGATGACGGTGGCGCACGCGGCCGCCAAGACGCACCGCATTCGCCTGGGCACGGCGGTGTGCATTCTGCCGCTGTATCACCCCGCGCGCTTCCTGGCCGAAGTGGGTTTTGTGGACACCGTTTCCAATGGCCGCCTGGACCTGGGCGTGGGCTCGGGCTATCAGGAATTCGAGTTCGAACGCTTCGGCGTGCAGATCGCGGATTCGGGCGCGATCTTCAACGAATTCCTGGACGTGATTCCCAAGGGCCTGACGCAGAAAATCTTTGAACACGACGGGCAATTCCTGAAGATACCGCCCAGCTCCATCGCCGTGCGCTGCTTGCAGGACCCGATGCCGCCGCTGTGGATCACGTCCGGCAACCCGGTCACGCTGGGCCGTGGCGTGCGCGAAAACCATAACCTGTTCGTCACGGCGCTGCTCAAGGGCAACGAGGCCATTTCCGAGCTGCGCGGCAGGCTGGAAAAAGTGGCCGAGGACAACGGTCGCGACCTGGACCGCGATGTGAAGTTCGGCTTTCTGCGCTGTGGCTACGCGTCGGACAACAACGCCGAGATCGACGCGTACCTGGACTGCGCGCGCTTTCAACGCCGCATTTCCGAAAGCCTGAAATTTCGCCGCGCGCAAAGCGACGATGGCTACATGGTCAAGGAAGTGCCGTCTGAAAACGATCCCACGTTCGAGCAGCTGCGCAAGAACCTGCCGGTGGGCTCGGTCAATGAAGTGATCGACAAAATGCTAGAAGAGATCAGCATCCTGCGGCCCAAGCACATTGCGTTGCAGACCCAGCTGGGCGACTTCGATCAGAAGACGATGCTCAAGCAGATCGAGCTGTGGGGCGACAAGATTATTCCGGCCATCCGCAAGGAAGTCGGCAGCACGACGGCCGTGGCCTGAAGGAGTGCAAGATGCAGATCTATCTGAGCAACGCGGGAGCGATCACGCTGCGGCATCCGTCGGACTTCCGTCGGCTGGACGTGCTGGCCGATCCGCAGCCGCGTGACCGCCTGGAACACGCCATCGCCCGCGTCGGGCGACGCGAAGACGAGCGCCATGTGCGGCTGTCGCCATCGGTGCTGCGTTTTTTGTCGCAGCATGCGGGCGACCCGCAATGGGAAGCGGATTTTTCCGCCATGGTCGACTACGCGGCCCGGCACGGATGGGTCGACGAACGCGGCGACATCCGCGCGCACATGGTGGTCAACGAGCATGACCAGGTGGTGTCGGTTGACGACTTCAAGGCGGCGATGCGTTCGCTGCCCGCCGGCATCAGCGCGGTCACCACGGGGCAGGGCGATCAAGTGGCCGGCATGATCGTGTCCAGCCTGACCTCGATCTCGGCCGACCCGCCGATGGTCGGCTTCTTCGTTCAGCAGACCTCGTCCGCGCGCGAGCCCTTGCTGCGCCACGGCCGCTTTGTGGCCAATGTGCTGGGCGAAGGACACGAGACCGTCATGCAGGCGTTTTTGGGACAGCCGCAAGGCATGGCGCGCTTTGCGCAAGGCGGCTGGGTGATGAATGAGCAGGGCACGCCGGTGCTGCCCGATGCGCTGGCCAGCATCGAATGCGATATCGTCTGCACCGAAGTGCTGGGCACGCATGATCTGATCGTGGGCAAAATCCGCAAGACGACGTGCCGCGAAGCGCAGCCCGTTATCAACTTCAAATCCGCCACGCATCGCATCGCGCCCGTCCGGCTTCAATAGGCAAGGGCTGCCTCCAGGAAAATGCCCGCCATGTCGGCGGGCATTTTTTGCTGCTGTTGAAACGCAAGTTGCCGCCGGCTACGCGGCGGCAAGCCTCTGATCAATCCAGCACGATATGGTTTTCCTGGATGACGCGACCCCAGTATTGGCGGTCGGCCTCCAGCTGCGCGTCCAGCGCTTGCGGGCCGCCGGCCTTTTCGGTCTGCCCGTTCGCCACCAACATTTGGCGAAAACTCTCGGCTTGAACCGTCTTGATCGCCGCGGCGGAATACGCCTGGATCAAATAGGCGGGCGTGCCCTTGGGCGCGTGCAGCGCGGTCCAGTAGCTGGCCTTTAACTGCGGATAGCCCAGCTCAACCACCGACGGCACATCGGGCAGGCCGGGGTCGCGCTGATCGGTCGTCAGCGCCAGGATCTTCACCGCGCCCGCCTTCTGGTGATCGGCCAGCGCGATGGGCGTCATGTAAGACAGGTCGTTGCGGCCGGTGATCAGGTCGATCAAGCTGGTCGGTGTGCTCTTGTAGGGCACGGCGGTCAGCGGGATGCCCAGCGTCTTGGCCAGGATCAAGCCGTACAGGTCGGTGACGCTGCCAGGCCCCAGCGAGCCATAGGTCAGCGCGCGGTTTTCCTTCTTGGCGTAGGCGACCAGCTCGGCAATGGAATTGACGCCCATCGTGGCGGGCACGGTGATGGTCAACGGCCCGTCGAACATCATCGCCACGGACGCGAAGCTGTCGAACCGGTATTGCAGGTTCGGACGCAGCAAGACGTTCAGCGACACCGGGCCCGAGCCACCCATCAGCAGCGTGTTGCCGTCGGCGGGGGCGCGCGCGACTTGCGCGGCGCCGATGATGCCGTTGGCGCCGGGCTTGTTTTCAACAATGAACGGCACGCCCAGCTGCGCGCTCATGCCTTCGGCCAGCAGCCGGGCGAAGTTGTCGTTGGGGCCGCCGGGCGCGTAGGGCACGATCAGGGTCACGGGCTTGGGGGCGGCGCGCAACGGCCGCGCAAGCATCATGAGGGTGCCGGCCGCGAGGAAACCGCGGCGCGTGAGCTTGAACATTGTCTCTCTCCTTGATCCCGCCGCCGTGCATGTCCGTGCCTTCTGTGGGCCGGGTCAGCGTATTGTCAGCGTGGCGACAGGGGCGGCGGGCGGCGCTGGGCCGCCCGCCTTGGGTTGTCACAGGAGTCGATGATAATTTTTATCGGACTTCCCGATTACCCCATCTTTGCGCAGAACAGTTCTGCGAAGGCCGTCAGAAACCTTCCAGGACGACCTTGCCCTGCGCCTTGCCGCTTTCGATGAAGGCATGGGCGCGGCGCAGGTTCTCGGCGTTGATCTTGCCGTAGTGCTCGCCTAGCGTCGTGCGCAGCGTGCCGTCGTCGATCAGCCGGGCCGCCTGGTTCAGCAATCCGTGCTGCGCGATCATGTCGGGCGTGTTGTGCAGCGAACGCGCAAACATGAACTCCCAATGCAGCGATGCCGATTTGCCCTTCAGCAACCGCACGTCGATGGCGCTGGGGTCGTCGATCAGCGCAATCTTGCCTTGCGGGGCGATGGCTTCGGCCAGCTGGGCAAAGTGCTTGTCGCTATGGGTCAGGCCGGCGATGTGGCTGACCTGCGGCACGCCGATGCGCTTGAGCTCTTGCGCCAGCGGCTTGCTGTGGTCGATGACGTGATGCGCACCCAGTTCGCGCACCCAGGCCTGCGTCTCGGGTCGCGAGGCGGTGCCGATCACGGTCAGCCCCGTCAGTTGCCGCGCCAGCTGTACCAGGATGGACCCGACGCCGCCGGCCGCGCCCACCACCAGCAGGCTGCCCTGGCTTGGGGCGGCGTTGTCCAGCACGCGCAGCCGGTCAAACAGCAGTTCCCACGCGGTGATGGTCGTCAGGGGCAACGCGGCGGCTTGCGCAAAGTCCAGGCTCTTGGGCATGTGGCCGACGATGCGTTCGTCCACCACATGGCGTTCACTGTTGGCGCCGGGGCGATTGATGGCGCCGGCGTACCAGACACGGTCGCCCGGCTTGAACAGGCTGACCTTCGCGCCCACGGCGCGCACGACGCCAGCGGCGTCCCAGCCGATGATCTCGGGCTTGCCGTCCTTGGGCGCGCGGTTGGCGCGGATCTTCACGTCGACCGGGTTCACCGAAATGGCGTGCACGTCCACCAGCAGGTCGTGGTCGCCGGGGGTGGGCTCGTCGATGGTGATGTCTTGCAGGGCGTCAGCCTGGTCGGCCGGCAGGTTCTTGAAGTAGGCAATGGCTTTCATATCGGTGGCTCGGGTTTTCGTTGTGATGGGGGGCGATCAGAGGATGGAGCGGACCACGCCGCCGTCCACGCGCAGCGCGGCGCCGTTGGTGGCACTGGCCTGGGTGGAGCACGCGTAGACGACCATGTTGGCCACTTCATCCACGGTCGCCAGCCGGCGCAGCAAGGACGTGGGGCGGTGTTGGGCGATGAAGTCGCGTTCCATCTCGTCTTGCGACACGCCTTGTTCCTTGGCCATTTCGGCGAAGAAGTCAGACACGCCTTCCGAGCGCGTCGGGCCGGGCAGCACGGCATTCACGGTGACGCCCGTGCCGGCGGTCAGCTCGGCCAGGCCGCGGGACACAGCCAGCATCGCCGTCTTGCTGACGCCGTAATGGATCATTTCCGCCGGAATCTGCACCGCCGATTCGCTGGAGATAAACACAATGCGGCCCCAGTTGGCCGCGATCATGCGGGGCAGGTAGTAGCGCGATAGCCGGATGCCGCTCATGACGTTGGTGTCCAGCATGTGCTGCCAGTCGTCGTCCGTGATTTCGGTGAACGACTTGGGGGCGAAGAAGCCGGCGTTGTTCACCAGGATGTCCACGTCGGGGTGGGCCGCCAAGATGGACGCGGCGCCATCGGCGGTGGCCAGGTCGGCCTGCACGGTCGTGACCTTGGCGGCGGGAAATTTCTGTGCAATCGCGGCCGCCGCCTGGGCCAGCTTGTCGGCGCTGCGGCCGTGCAGCACCACTTGGGCGCCGGCTTCGGCCAGGCCCAGCGCAATCGCCAGACCGATGCCGCCGGATGATCCGGTGACCAGCGCCTTTTTTCCATTCAGTTCGATGTTCATGTGTCAGCTCCAATAGAGATCAGGACAGGCTTGAAAACGAAACCATGATTACCCAGTTCGCAGGCATGAAAAACCGGCTAGCATCGCACTCAGTTTCAATAACTTTTTGAAAATGAGTCGACCATGGTGCGATTTGAAGACCTGCGGATCTTTGTGGCGTCGGCCGATCACGGCAGCTTTTCCGGCGCCGCGCGCGAACTGGACGTGTCGCCCGCCGTGGCCAGCGCGGCGCTGAAGCGGCTGGAGCAGACGTTGGAGGCGCGCCTTTTCGTGCGGTCCACGCGCAGCCTGCGGTTGACGGCGGACGGCGAGCGGTATCTGGAATACGCGCGCTCGGCCATCGCCACGCTGGAGGCGGGCAAGAACGCGATGGCGCGCGACAAGACGGCGATATCCGGCACGCTGTCCGTCTCCATTCCGTCCGACCTGGGCCGCCACGTGCTGCTGCCCTGGCTGGATGACTTCCAGACCCAACATCCGCGCGTGAGCTTCCAGGTGCGCATCAGCGACCGCTTGGCCGACCTGTACCGCCAGCCGGTGGACATCGCCATCCGCTACGGCAAGCCCAGCGATTCCGCCTTGGTGGCGCTGCCGCTGGCCGAACAAAAAAGCCGCGTCGTCTGCGCGTCACCCGCGTATCTGGCGCGGCACGGCGTGCCCCAAAAACCCGAAGACCTGCGCGACCACAACTGCCTGTCGTTCGTGCTGGGCGAAACGCTGCACGACCGCTGGGCGTTCGAACACGAAGGCACCGCCATGACGGTACCCATCAAGGGCGACCGGGTGGGCGACGACGGCGATCTGGTGCGCCGCTGGGCGCTGGCGGGCAAGGGCGTGGCGTACAAATCGCGCTACGACGTGTTGCGCGATTTGCGCGCCGGGCGTTTGGTGGCGCTGCTGCCCGACTACGCCACCGAACCCTCACCGCTATACCTGCTCTGCGTGCACCGCATGTTGCTGTCCCCCGCCGTCAAGCGCCTGCGCGAGTTTTTGCAAGAGCGCTTTCGGCAGTTCGACGCGGGGTAGCGCGACGCGGGTTGCGGCGACGGGGCAGCAGGCCTAATGCGCGGCGCGGTGGTGCGACCCCGATGCGGCCTTGTTCCTGGCCCGGGTCTGCGCCGCCTTCTTCGCGGCGGCGGAACGGCCGGCCGCGCCCTTGGTCGCGGCGGCCTTCTTCGCCGCCGCCGAGCGGTCGGCGGCTGTGCGCCGGCCCGCCGACTTGCTGGCGTGATGCGACAACGCTGAACGCGACGCGGGCTTGGTGCTTTCCTTCTTCAACGCCTTGGTCGTTGCGTGAGAACGCGTGGTCGACTTGGCATGCCCGTCGTGCGCGGCCTCGGTGTCCTTTTTCGCCCGATGCTTGGTCGCCGCACTGGCCTTCTTCGACGGCGTGGCCTTCACGCCCGCGCGACGCGCTTTCGACAGTCCGATGGCAATGGCTTGCTTGGTGGAACGTACACCGTGCTTGCCTTCGCGCACGTGCTCGATTTCCTCGCGGACGAATTCTCCGGCCTGCGTGGATGCGGCCTTGCCTTCTCGCTTGTCTTTCTTCGCGCGTTCCAGGGTTTTCCGTTCAGGCATGGTGATCTCCTTGCTGGGTTGCGGGAGCGGGCTCCGTCGCCAGTCGAGACCACGCGACGGAACTCGTAACACCACAATAGCGCCACGGCGTTATCCTGTGTGTTCGAATGGATTGCCGGTCGTAAGCGCCGGAACACGGGCCACAGACCGTCGATTCAGGACTCACCCCCTTAGCGGAGACGAGCTATGTCGAATCATGTCTACAAGCAAATCGAACTGGTGGGATCTTCCACCACCTCAACCGATGACGCGATCGCCAAAGCGATCGAGCGCGCATCCGAAACCTTACGCAATCTGGACTGGTTTGAAGTCACCGAAGTGCGCGGCCATATCAAGGACGGCAAGGTGGCCCATTGGCAGGTCGGTTTGAAAATCGGCATGCGTCTCGAAGGAGACGAGTAATCCGCGCGCTGGTCGTTCTTTGACCAGCGCCTGCAAGTGCTTGTCGGAAAAGGAGTTTTTGGGCTTGTTATCCGACTGTTCATAGGCTTGTCCACATTCCATGGGGACAAGCCTTTTCTTTTATCCCCACGTTTTGCGGCGCGGCACGCGACACGACCCGCGTCGCGCCGGCTGGGCAGCGGCTGGGCGTTTATTGCCCGCTGCTCTCAAGTGCTTGGCCTGTAAGCCTTTTTCGAGACTACCCGCATACTGTCCTCAGCCTTATCCACATTTGCCGGGGACAACTCGGTGCCATCCAGTCCCCCATTGAGCCTTTATTGACCACGCCATGCAGGTTATTGATCTGCATACGCTTTTTGCACCTGCCCTCAAACTGTCCTCATGCTTTTCCACAGAATGCTGGGACAAGACCCACAATCGGCTCCCGCCTTGATGACCGCTGTGCAGACATACAGCACTTTCGAGGATAACTTCGCCCAAACTCATCCAAAAGGACGATTGCGCATTGTTTGACCAGCACACGCAAGTGCTTGGCGGAGCAGGGGATTTTGACTGTGCCCCAATACTGTCCTCAGCCTTCTCCACAGATGGCGGGGATAAGTATTTATGGCGTCGAGGGCGCGGGCGGTAGTACGTGTCGCAAACCCCCCGGTCAGGCCGGACCCGTCCGCGATTCCACATCCATCGCAGCCGGCCATTCGACCTTCGGCGCCAGACGAAGCGCCAGGTTGTGGGAGGGCACTTCGTTAGGGTCGTTGAACTCTCGTACCGGTGGCACGGCGTCGACCCCGTACTGCATGTAGGCGCGCACGTAATCCCAGGAACTGCCTTCGTCCTGGTACACGCTTAAAGGAAACCGGTCGATGACTTGGTTTGTGCCGGGCTTGACGACGGCCACGGATACGCCCCACGAAATCATCAAGCCGCCTTGCCCGGTGGCCCCCCGTTCCCGCCAGACTTCGGCACGCAGGTCGGCCCAATCGTAGGATTTCGTGGTGACCTGCCATTTCGCGAATGGATTCCACCAGACGTGTTCAAAGCTGTACACGTATACGGTTCGGCGTAAACGGTTAAAACGAACCGGCTCGTCGCGCGGGATGGCGGTGTCTATGCGTATGCAGTGGTATGCCATGGCGCCGGTCATGATGCCCGGTGCCAGGATTTGCAACGAGAAGACGATGCCGTGCTCCCAGCTGCTACAGGCCATAGCCAGCACAGCTAAGGTGAAGCAGATTGGAAAGATGGCGAAGAACATTAATAGCCCGCGCATTTTTGTAGAGCGACGGGAAATCTCCAGATAGGCGTCGTTGAGCGCGTTGAGTGTAGGGGCATGATGGGGCTGGACTTCAGCGCGCTCGCCGTCCATGGGTGCGGCTAAATCGCGTTGCCACCCCCGATATGGTCTATCAAGTAAAGGTCTTTGGTTTGCCATAATTCCGGTTCTGAAAATAGGGAGGGCGGCCAGCGCCGCCGTCTCTTTCAGGACCGAAGGGGGGCGAGACGGCGCTCGACGCGAACACGCCGCAGCCTGGCCGCATCGGAGCAATGCAACATCCGTGCCATGAAACCGAATCTTGAAAATAGACGCGCGATATCAATGGCTTGCGGCGAAATTGGCGGGCTTGTAGTGGCATGCGGTTGGTGCCATGCCCGGAAAACGCCCGTTTTTCACGAGAAATCGAGCCAGAGTTGACTCGATTAAAAATAACCTGCGTCTTATCAACGACTTGTAGCGGGCCAGATTTGGCTCGATCGGGTCAAATCTGGCTCATCCAGTCATGCCCCGGCGCCAGCCCCCACAAACGCGGCGCAAAAAAAAGCCCCCCGACGTGTCAGGGGGCTTGATCGCCCGGAGGTAGATCGGGCGATCGGCGCCGGTGGGCGTGGCCCTGCCGGCTGCGGCGGCAATCAGGTGTTCAGTTTCTTGACCCAGTCCACGTAGCGGTCGACCCAGCCTTGCAGGAACTTGCGGGTGCCTTCGTTGGTGATCGTGTATTGGTCGTCGATCAGGCCGTCGGAATATTGCAGGAACACTTCCGGCGTGGTCAGCGCGATGGCGCCTTCGGCGGCCAGGATGTTGCGCAGGTGTTGCTGCATCATCGCGGTGCCGGCGGCGCTGGGCGATGCGCCGACGATGCCGGCGGCCTTGCCCGGCCAGGAGTTCTGGCCCCACGGGCGCGAGCCCCAGTCAATGGCGTTTTTCAACGCGGCGGGCAGCGAGCGGTTGTGCTCGGGTGACACGAAGAGCAGGCCTTGCGCGTCGGCGATCTGTTGCTTGAGCTTGGCGGCGGGGGCGGGCAGATTGTTTTCGTTGTCCTGGTTGTACAGCGGGATGTCGCCCAGGCTGACGTAGTCGAACTTGAAGTCTGCGGGAACCAGCTTTTCCAGCGCACGAGCCAATCGCAAATTGATCGAGGCGGCACGCAGGCTGCCGACGAAAACTGCAATTTTGTAGGTGCTCATGGGCAAATGCTCCAACGGGAAAGGGAAAAGCCAGTGTAGACCTGCTTGGCGACGCGCTCAATCATTGTCGCGTTATGTCTTAATGCGAGCTTCGCCGTCCTGCGGCAGAGCAGGCCAGCGGCTTGGCCGGGCGCGCCATGTCGGTGACAGCGCCGCGGCCGCGCGTCGCCCTTCAACGGGTCACACCATCAGGCTGACATGCGCCGACACCACGCGCCACCCTGCGGGCGTGCGCATCCAGGTCTGACTTTGGCGGCCGATGCGGTCGCTGCCCTCGCGTTGGAATTCGATGTTGGTGGTGGCGAAGTCCGTGCCGTACGTGGTGATGGCGGTGCGCAGGACGCGCCGTGCCAGGCCTTGCGGTGAGCGTCCGGCGCGGAATTCGCGGATGGCCTCATAGCCGTACAGATTTTCGCCGGCGCCGTAGCGCAAGGTGTGGGGGCTGTTCCAGAACAGCGTGTCCAGTTCCTGGACGTCGTTGGTCACCAGCGCGGTTTCGTAGCGCTCGAAAGCGGCGGTGACCTCGGCCACGACGTCCGGCAAATTGATGTCCATCTCTGTTTCTCCGCATGCACCGGCATGGTGCGTTGTGTAGGGGTAATCACCAATATGGTGTGTGTTGCGGTGCGCAAGTTTCGGCGCGCAACGCGTTGATGTCGTTCACGCCAGGGGAATGCTGCACCGCAAGGCTGGCACGGGGATTGCTAGGGTTAACACTGCATAACAAGCTACACCGTTGCCCAGGAGTTCCGTCATGTCCAGTTCCGCTGTTTCCGTCCCGGTCACCATGCTGGTCACGCGTCATATCGCGCCCGAACGCTATAGCGATTTTCTGTCCTGGATGCGCCAGGGCGAAATCCTGGCGGCGGGGTTTCCCGGATTTTTGGGATCGGGAGTGCTGCAACCGCCTGAAGGGGGCGATCAGTACCAGATCGTGCTGCGCTTCACCGACGAGGCGAGCCTGTTGCGGTGGGAAAAATCCTTGCCGCGCCGCATGTGGCTGGAACGCGGGGCGAACCTGGTGCGGGCCAGCCATGAACACCGCGTCAAAGGCACGGACGGCTGGTTTGCGCCGAAGGCCGCCAGCGCGCCGCCACGCTGGAAGCAAGCGGTGAGCATCTGGCTGGCGTACTTTCCGGTGCTGCTGGTGTTCTCGATTCTGGTCAGCGAGCATCTGAGCGCGCTGCCGGTGTTCTGGCGCGTCTTGATCACAAGCGTGATATTGACGCCGATTATGGTGTTCATCTGCATACCGGTGATTTCTCGGGTGCTGCAACGGTGGCTGCGGGCGGGGTGATGCCGCGCACCCGTCACGCCGCCTTGGCGGGACGGGTGGAATACAAGCGGTGCAGCGTGATCTTTCGCACCGCGCTTTGGCTGTCGCGGATATGCGCTTGCAGCAGCTGTGCAGCGGCGGCGCCGTCGCGGGCCAGCACGGCGCGCAGGATGGCGCCGTGTTCTTCATAGGTGTTGTCGATACGGTCTTGCAGCGTGAAGTCCAGGCGACGCACGATGCGGATGCGCTCGGTGGCCGCGCGATGCACGCGTGCAATCTCCGGGTTGCCGGCAGCCGCCACCAAGTCGATATGAAAGCGTTCGTCCAGGTCGGCCAGCCATTCGCCGTCGCTGGACCGGTCGTTTGGCGCGACCAGCCAGGTGTCGGCCAATGATTGCAGCGCGCGCAGCGGATCGGGGCCCTGGGCCGGCAAACACAGGGCATGGACCGCGGCGGTTTCCAGCACGCTGCGCAGTTCGTAGAAGTGGTCCAGCGTATTGAAGTCCAACGGCTTGACCAGCCAGCCGTTGCGTTGCCGAACCTCCAGATAGCCTTCACGCTCCAGCCGGAACAGCGCTTCGCGCACCGGCGTGCGGCTCACTTGCAGCCGGTCCGCGATTTCGGTTTCGGTAAAGCGATCGCCCGGGGCCAGCCGGAAATCCAGGATGTCCCGTTTCAATGCACCGTAGGCGGTGTCGGCCAGGGTGCGGGGCATGTCGATGGCGGCGAATGCGGATTCCATAACGGGCCTTGGATGTCGAGTGGTGGGGCGGTCGGACGGTGGCGGAAGGCGATGAAAAGAAAGCTCAGACCGGGCGCACGCGCGCCGCGCCGGCTTGTTCCAGCGCGTAGGCGGCGGCCAGGCAATCGGCTTCGCGCCAAGGCGCGCCGATCAATTGCACGCCCAGTGGCAAGTGGCCGTCGTGTTCGGTCTCGGGCCAGGTGGGCGCGGTGCAGACGGGCAGGCCGATACATGAGATGGGTTGCGTCAGCAGCCCCATGCTGGCTCGCGCGGGCAGTTCCTTGCCGGCCAGCGTCAGCCAGTCGGTGCCGATGGGCGTGGCGGATACGGGCGTGGCGGGCGCGATCAGCACGTCGTACTGGTCGAACAGCGCCATGGCCTCGCGGTAGACGCGGTGGCGGATGCGTTGCGCCTGCTGCACCCACGCGGCGGGCACCAGGCTGCCGGCGACCAGGCGGTCGCGCGAATAGGGTTCGTAGTAGTCGTAATGCGTGACCAGCTTGCGCCGATGCAGCGCGCCGCCTTCGGCCGCCGTGATGATGAAGGCCGCGGCGCGCGCTTGCGTGGCGCCGGGCATGTCGACGATGGCGGTGGCGTCCAGCGCGCGCGCGGCGATCTCGACGGCGCGGCGGGCTTGTGGGCCGGCCCAGTCGGCAAAGTAGCCGCCCAGCACGGCCACGCGCAATGTGCGCGCGCCCGAGGCTAGCGTGGGCAACACGGGGTCTACGGCATGCTGGGCGCAGGCGGCATCGTCCGGATCCGGGCCTTGCAACGCATCGTAGGCGGCGGCCAGGTCGCTGGCGCTGGCGGCAAAGGGGCCCAGGTGGTCCAGGCTGCCGACAAACGGAAACGACCCCGTGCGCGGCAGGCGGCCATAGGTGGGTTTCAAGCCGAAGACGCCGCACAGCGAGGCCGGCACGCGGATGGATCCGTTGGTGTCCGACCCCAGGGTCAGCGGCACCAGCCCGCCCGCCACGGCGGCCGCGCTGCCGCCCGAGGACCCGCCTGCGATGCGGCTGGTGTCGTGGGGGTTGCGGCAAGGGCCGTAATGCGTGTTTTCGGTGGTGAAGCCGTAGGCGTGTTCGTCCATGTTCAAGGCGCCGATCAGGACCGCGCCGGCGTCCCGCATCCGCGCGACCAGTCGCCCGTCTTGCGCGGCGGGCGGATTGGCGGCGTTGACGCGACCGCCTGCCAACGTCACTTCATCAGCGATGTCGAACAGGTTTTTGACGGCGTAGGGCACGCCTGCCAGCGGCGGCAATGCTTCGCCACGCGCGCGGCGCGCGTCGATGGCGGCGGCTTCCTGGCGCGCGCGGGCTTCGGTCACGGCGGTAAAGCAGTTGTACGCGGGGCCGCGTTCGCGCACGCGGGCCAAGGTGGCGTCCAACACCGCCAGGGCGCTGCGTTCACCGCTGGCGACCTGGCGGGCGATGTCGATGGCGGGGCCGCTCACGGACGGAACACCGATGCGGATTCCAGTTCAACGGGCAGGGGCTCGTCGACGAAGCTGGCCGCAATGTCATGAATGCGCGAGAACTGTTGCACGACTTCGGCCGTGGCGGCCTCGCGCAAGGCGTAGCCCGACAGCGCCAAGGCGCTGCGCACATAATGGTCGATGGTTTCCTGGGTCATGGCGGATGCTCCGATAGACGCGTTGGGGGGGGCTGAAGATGTTTGCCTGCGCAGTCGCGGTGGTGACCGGCTTACCGGCGCACCTCGCGCTGGAAAATCTCCAGGCTCAGTTTCTTCATCTGAATAAAGCTGGGCTCGGACAGCGTATCCACCGTGCGCGGGCGGGCATCCGTGTAGTCCAGGATCTCGGCCACGCGGGTGGGGCGCTTGGTCAGCAGCAGCACCTGGTCAGCCAGGTACACGGCTTCTTCCAGATCGTGCGACACCAGCAACATCGTGGTGCCCGTTTGCAGAAACACTTCTTGCAGCTTTTCGCGGATGAACAGCGTCATCTCGAAGTCCAGCGCAGAGAAGGGTTCGTCAAGAAACAGCACCTCGGGTCCGGGGGCCAGCGCGCGCATGATGGACGCCGTCTGCTGCTGCCCGCCACTGAGTTCGTACGGGTAGCGCTTGAGGTCGAACTTGACGTCGAACGAGGCGACCAGCTCTTCCACGCGTGCATCCACTTCGGCCTTGCTGCGGCCTTCCAGACGCAGCGGGTAGGCAATGTTGTCAATGGTGCGCAGCCACGGGAACATGGCTTCGCGGTAGTTCTGGAATACGTAGCCGATCTTGGTTTGCGCCAGGGACTTTCCGTCGAACAGGATCTCGCCTGAATCGATGGGAATGAGGCCCGCGATCATGTTGATCAGCGTGGACTTGCCGCAGCCGTTGGGGCCGAAGACCGACACGATCTTGCCCTTGGGGATGTCCAGGTTGAAGTCTTCGTACAGCGGCCAGCCCGCGAAGTACTTGGTCAGGCCACGGATGGTGATGTGCGTGCCCAAGGGGCCGGGCGCGAACGGCGCGGCGGCGGGGGCAGGGGCGATGATGGGGTTGATGACGGTGGACATTTATCGGCCGCTCCAATGGACCACGCGCTTTTCCAGCACAAGAAAAATAATGTTCAGCACATAGCCCAACGCGCCGGCCGCCAGGATGGCCGCGTACATCTCGCGCACGTTCAGCACCTGCTGCGCGTTGATGATGCGATTGCCCAGGCCGCTGTCGGACCCGATGAACATTTCCGCCACGATCACGATCACCAGCGCCATCGACACGCCGCTGCGCAGGCCGACGAACGTGGGTTGCAGGCTTTCCCAGATCAGCACGTCCTTGAAGATCTGCCAGCGCGATGCGCCCATCACGCGGGCCGCCATCACGCGCTGCTTGCGTGCGTTGATGACGCCATAGGCACTGTTGAACAGAATCACCAGCACGGCGGCGAACGCGGCGATGGCGATCTTGTTCATGTCGGTGACGCCAAAGATCATCAGGAACAGCGGGATCAGCGCGGACGACGGCGTCGACCGAAAGAAGTCCACCAGGAACTCCACGCTGCGATACGCCTTTTCATTGCTGCCCAGCAGCACGCCCAGCGGCACGCCGATGACGCCGGCGATCACGAAGGCTTGCAGCGTGCGGTTCAGCGACGACAGGAAGTCCCACAGCAGCGGCCCGCCGGCCAGCCCCTTGACCAAGGCCACGATGGTGGCGCTGGGCGTGGGCAGCAGCACGGGGCTGACCAGTTGCAGTCGCACCACCAGGTCCCAGATCACGAAAAGCGCCAGGGGGCCGATCAGCGGCAGAAAGCGTGCGCCGTTGAACTTGCGCGGCGGCTGCCTGGTGGGGGCGGAGGGGGCGGTCATGGAGGTCGGTGCCTTTGTCGCGGTCGCGGTCGCGCTTGCGGGCACGGTTGAGGTTGCGGAAGTCGCGGTCGTGGCTGTCATGGGTCAGCCCTTGTAAAGCATGGTCGACACGTCGACCTTTTGCGCGAAGATGCCCTTCTCGGTGAACAGGTCGAAGAACTTCTGGAAGTACTGGATGTCGCTGGGCGTGAACTCGTTGTAGAGCGTGTAGGCGGCCAGCGGCACTTCTTCGGTCATGGGGCCTTCGATGGCGGTGTAGCCCTTCATGAAGGGGCGCGCCTCGGCCGGCTTGGTGCGGATCAGTTCGATGCCGCGCGCGTAGGCCGCGATGAATTTCTTGCTTTCTTCCGGATGCTTTTTCAGGAACGCGGTGGTCAGCGAGGCCGACCCGCCAAACCACGGCGCCATCGGATCGCCCAACACGTACTTGGCGATCACGCCCGTTTCCAGCACGCGCGTGGTGCCGTTCAAGCGGCCCACCGTGCCCGTGGGTTCCAGCGTGTAGCACGCATCCAACTGGCCGGCGGCAACCGCGGCCACGTGCTGGCTGATTGCCAACTCGACCACGGTTGCTCCGGTTGCGCCGGCGCGCTCCAGTACTGCTTTGGCCAGCGTGGCGTTCTGGATGCCGGGTCCAGATCCGACCTTTTTCCCCTTGAGGTCTGCTATGGATTTGATGGGACTATCTTTCGCGACGATGAACTCATCCAGCACGTTCTTGGCGTTGCTGGGGTTGGACGCAAAAATCTTGAACAAGCCGGGCGAGGCGATTTCGCCGATGGCCAGGTTGGCCGAGCCGGTGCCGTTGGCGCTACCGTCCGCGCGACCGGCCAGCATGGCTTCCATGACCTGCTGCGCGCCCGCGAACTTCAGCGGCTCGACATTCAGGCCCGCTTCCTTGAAGTAGCCTTTTTCCACGGCCGCGTAGAACGGCAGGCCGGCGGCCACCGGCCAGAAGCCGATGCGGATCACCGGGCCCGACTGGGCGCGCACCAGCGCGGGCGCGGCCAGCGTCGCGGCGCCCAGGGCAGCGCCCTGGATCAGGCGGCGGCGGGTGGCGTTGAAGGCGAAAGGCGCATTGCGGTTGATCATGAAGGCTCCTGGAGGGCTTGCTGTGAAAGGTGTTGCGACGCTTGCCTTGTAGACAAGCTTGCATACCAGTCATCAAGCAAAACCCGTGCCAGGTTTGCCGGGGTGGGGTTAGCCCTGGGCGGCGCGCGCGGCGGCCTCGCGCTGGTGCCACGCGTGAACCATTTTGGTGCATGACGCACCACTGAAGGGGACAGTTCGAACGCCGGGCGGGGCGTCGGCAGGCTGGCGGATGCGGCGGCGTCAGCTCACCAGGCGGTTGGCCAGCGGTTCTGCGCGCGCCCAACGGCGCAAGTTGTCCACGAACAGGCCGAGCACGCGCGCGCGATTGCCGTCCGAGAAACCGGCGCTGTGCGGCGTCACGATGACGTTGTCCAAACCCCATAGCGGGGACTCCGGCGGCAGCGGTTCTTGCTGGAACACGTCCAGGAACGCGCCGCCCAGTCGGCGCGCCGACAAGGCGTCGATCAAGGCCGCTTCATCAATGACGTGGCCGCGCGCCACGTTGACGACCGACGCGTGCGCGGGCAGGGCGGCCAGGGCCTGGTGGTCAATCAGCCCGCGCGTGGCCGGCGTCAACGGGCAGGCCAGCACCAGCCAGTCGGCCTGTGGCAGCAGGCTGCGCAGATCGGCATAGGTGACGCTGTGGCGCGCTTGTGGCACGGGCGTGGCGGAATGGCGCACCACCGACAGCGTCAGCCCCAGCGCGCCCAGCAGCGCGCCAATGCGTTGGCCGATGCCGCCCCAGCCCACCACCACGGCGTGTTGCCCAGCCAGATCGCGTGGCGTGCGATCGCCCAACAGAGGCCGCCACGCGCGTTCGCGCTGATCGGCGGCTAGCAGGGGCAGGCGGCGCGCCAAGGCCAGCACGCCGGCGATGGCGGTTTGCGCAACCACGGCGTCGGTCGCGCCTTGTGACGTGGTGATGGCGACGCCGCGCGCGTGCAGTTGCTGATAGATGTCGCGGTCCGCGCCGGCCGAGTGCACATGGACCCATTGCAGCTCAGGGGCGGACAGCAGCGCGTCGTAGTAACGCGCCGTGTCGGGCGTGATCTGGAACTTGGTGGACGCGCCGGTGATGTCGCGCGAAATAAACGCGACGTGCGCGGGGCACGGCTCGCCGGGCTGCGGGTGGCAGAGCGCGATGCGCGGTGCATCAACGCTGGCAAGCGCCTGGCGCAGCGCGCCCGCCTCGGCGGGCGAACAAAGGATGCGGATCTCGTCGTGCGGCATGGATGGCTTGGTGGTGACGCAGTGGGCGGCTGCTGGGGGGCTAGTTAAGGGCGAATGCTTAAGGGCGAATGCTAAGGGCGGCTGCTTGGAGATGTAGCTGCTTAGGCGTGCTGCTTAGGCATGCTGCTTAGTTGGCGGCCGGTTGGAACTTGCGCACCAGCGCGGCCCACTTGTCGTGTTCCGCGCGGATGAACGTGGAGAACTGCGCGGGCGTGCCACCCACGGGCTCGGCGCCTTCATGCAGCATCTGCGCCTTCAGCGAGGGCAGGGCGGCGTTGACTTCGCGGTTGATCACGGTGACCACCTCGGGCGGCGTGCCTTTCGGGCCGAAGAAGCCAAACCATGACCCGGCATCAAAGCCCGGATAGCCGGACTCGGCAATGGTGGGCAACTCGGGCAGGGTCGCCGACCGTTGCAGCGTGCTGACGGCCAGCGGGCGCAGCTTGCCCGCGCGTATCTGCCCGATCACCGACGGAATGGTGGCGAACATGAAGTCGATGCGTCCGGCCAGCAGGTCGTTGACTGCGTCGGCCCCCTTGTACGGCACGTGCGTGGCCTGCACCCCCAGTTGGTCCATCAACATATAGCTGGACAAGTGCGACGACGTGCCCACGCCGGTAGAGCTGTAGTTCAAGTGCTGCGCCTTTTTGACGTAAGCCAGAAAGCTCTTGATGTCCTTGGCGGGCGAGGACGGCGGCACGACCAGCACGTTGGGCACGGTGGCGATCTGCACCATCGGCACCAGGTCGGTCAAGGGGTCGAACGATAGTTTGGCCAGCGACGCATTCACCGCGATGGGGCCCACGGAATTGACGATCAGCGTGTGCCCGTCGGGCGCGGCGCGCACCACGAACTCGGTACCGATGTTGCCGCCCGCGCCCGGTTTGTTTTCCACCACGAACGGTTGCTCCAGCTTCTTGGACAGCGCGTTGGACATGCTGCGCGTCAGCGTGTCGGTGGTGCCGCCGGCGGTGAACGCCACGATCACTTTCACAGGCTTGTCGGGGTAGTCGGCGGCCATGGCGGGCGGCGCGGTACAGGCGCAGGCCGCCGCTGCGGCGGCGAGCAGGGCTCGGGCAGTATTCATCGTTGTCTCCGTCCGTGGTTGTCGTTTGGATAGGTCGGCGCCGTGCCGCCACGTCGGCCGGCGCCATTGAAATGCAAGATCGAATGCAGGACTCCAATGCAGGAATCCGTCGTCGCTCAGGACGCCGGGGTCAATCCCGAAAGCCGGGGTCGATGCGGTCCAGCTTGCGCAGCAGGGCCGGCCATTCCATGACGCCGTAAGGGCGACGCGTGCCGGGCTGATAGTTGTTCCAGGTTTCTTCCAGCACGGCGGGGCTGACCTGGCGCAGCGGCGAGCCCGTGGCCATGGCCGCCAATTGGGAGCGGCAGGCCAGCTCCAGCCGATGCATCCAGTTAAAGGCCTCGCCCACCGTGCGGCCCACCGTCAGCGCGCCATGGTTGCGCAGGATCAGCGCTTCGCCCTGACCCAGGTCCTGCAACAGGGATTGCTGCTCTTGCAGGTCCAGCACCACGCCCTGGTAGTCGTGATAGCCAATCTTCAAAAAGCGCATGGCCGTCTGCGTCAACGGCAGCAGCCCGCAGTCCAGCGAGGCCACAGCCATCGACGCCCAGCTGTGCGTGTGGATCACGCAGTCCACGTCATGGCGCGCGGCGTGCACCGCGCTGTGGATCACGTAGCCGGCCTTGTTGATGCCGTAGTGCATGTCGCCAAAGTCCGGCTTGGCCAGGATGGTGCCGTCCAGGTCCACCTTGATCAGGCTGGACGCCGTGATCTCTTCGTACATCATCCCGTAGGGGTTGATGAGGAACGCGTTGTCTTCGCCCGGCACGCGGGCCGAGATGTGGTTGGCCATCATGTCGGCCATGCCGTAAAGCTCGACCAGCCGGTAGCAGGCGGCCAGATCGACACGGGCCTGCCATTCCTGGTCGGAACAGTGCGGCCGCATGGAAGCAATGGGAAGCGTGCCCGGGCGTCGGGAGTCAGTGGTCATCAGCTTTGCAGAGGTCCGTTGCCGCGGCACCATGCCACGGCGTTCACCAATGCAATGTATGCGTGGGACCTGGCGCGGCCTAGCCCTGCGCCCGGCATGGGGGCATCACGAATCCAGAAGGGTGGCGCCGGGCCAGCCGCCGTGGCGCACTTGCGCACGCATCACGTCCACCAGCACCACGCGCGCGGCCAGCGCGGCGGGTGACAGTTCTTCGTCGTTGATGCAGTAGACGGCGTTGCGGCGGTACAGGAAGGGGTCGTCGATGGGGTGCATGTTCAACAGTCCGGCCTCGGCCCGCGCCACGGCGGCGCCCGGCTGGATGGTGGCGATGGGGTTGGCCTGCACCAGGTCCATCAAGGTCGTCAGCCCGTCCACTTCCACCGCCACCCAGGGCTCGATGCCGACGCGTTCGAAGGCGGCTTCTACCCAGGCGCGCAGGCCATGGGCCTTGCTGGTCACGGCCAGGGGCAGGCCCGCCAACTGGTCGATGGTGGCGGGTTCGCCGTCGGGCAAGGCGAACACGCCGCGCTGGGCCAGCAGGAACAATTTTTCGTCCAGCACCGGGATGGCGCTGCGGCCCTGGCTGCTGTCATTCTGGAACAGCACCGCCAGGTCCAGACGCCGGTTGTTCAGCTGGTCGCCCAGGTTGCCGGACAAGCCTTCGACCAGATGCAGCCGCACGTTGGGATAGCGTTCGGCCATGGCCGCGTAGAACGGCCGGGCCAACATGGATGCTGTGGTGGGCGCAAAGCCCACGCTGACCATGCCCGACAGCCGGGCCTCGCGCGCGGCGGCCACGGCGTGTTCCGCGTGCCGCAGTGTCAGCCGGGCCTGGCGCAGGAACGCGGTGCCGGCGGCGGTGGGCACCACGCCGGTGTGCGTGCGCATCAGCAAGCGCGTCGCCAATTCGCTTTCCAGGCGGCTGATCTGCTGGCTTAGCGCCGAGGCCACCACGCCCAGATCGCGCGCTGCCCGGCCGATGCTGCCAAGTTCTGCCACGCGCACGAAGTAGCGGAGTTGACGCAGTTCCATGGTCTTCAAAACGGGGACGGTAATAGCGGGATAGTAGCGGCACGCTTTGGTGGCGCGCATTTTTTTGCGCGGATGTCGTTCAAAAAAATGTCAGGTATCTGACTTGGCGCTGAACATCAAACGAAAATTGTTTACACTCGCATCCACAAAATTGAAGTCGGAACGGCCCGCCGCGGGGGCGGACACCGTTCGAGTCACGGGAGAAAGTCGATGCGCAAGTTGTTGTTGGGTGCGGTGTTGGCCGCAGCGGTATTCGGGGGAACGGCCCACGCGGCGGCGGAACCCCGTGCTGTCGTCGCCACCTATTCGGATCTGGCGCTGGCGGGCTATGAAGATTCGCTGGCCGCCGCCAAGACGCTGCGCTCTGCCATCAACGCGCTGATCGCCAAGCCCAGCGCCGACACGCTAAAGGCCGCCCGCGAAGCCTGGCTGGCCGCGCGCGTGCCCTACCAGCAGACCGAGGCGTATCGCTTCGGCAACCCCATCGTCGATGACTGGGAAGGCCGCGTGAATGCCTGGCCGCTGGACGAAGGCCTGATCGACTATGTGGATGCCTCGTACGGCACCGACAACGACGAAAACGCCTACTACGCCGTCAACGTCATCGCCAATTCAAAGATTTCGGTCGGCGGCAAGACGGTGGACGTCAGCAAGATCACGCCGCAGCTGTTGTCCGAAGTGCTGCACGAAGCCGACGGCAACGAAGCCAACGTGGCCACCGGCTATCACGCCATCGAATTCCTGCTGTGGGGCCAGGACCTGAACGGCACCGGCCCGGCGCCGGCGGACCGCAAGGGCACGCCGCAAGAACGCCATTCGGGCGACCGCCCGCATACCGACTTCGACACCAAGCAATGCACGGGCGGCCACTGCGAACGCCGCGTGCAATTCCTGAAGGCCGTGACGGACCTGCTGGTAACCGACCTGGAAGAAATGGTCGGCAACTGGAAGAAGGACGGCGCGGCGCGCAAGGCCGTGGAAGAAGATCCCAAGGCGGGCCTGATCGCCATGCTGACGGGCCTGGGCAGCTTGTCGTACGGCGAATTGGCCGGCGAACGCATGAAGCTGGGCCTGATGCTGCACGACCCCGAAGAAGAGCACGATTGCTTCTCGGACAACACCCACAATTCGCACTACTACGACCAGATCGGCATCCGTAACGTCTACCTGGGCACCTACACCCGCATCGACGGCAAGCAGGTCACGGGCGCCAGCCTGTCTGAACTGGTCAAGGCGCGCGATCCCAAGCTGGACGCCGAAGTGCGCGCCAAGCTGGACGCCACCGTGGCGGCCATGCAGGCCATGAAGACGCGCGCCGAAACGGTGGAAACCTATGACCAGATGATTGCGGACGGCAATAAGGAAGGCAACGCCGTGGTGCAGGCCGCCATCGACGGCCTGGTGGACCAGACCCGCAGCCTGGAACGCGTGATCACGTTGCTTGAGCTTGGCAAGGTAGCCATCGAAGGTTCCGACAGCCTGGATAAACCTGACGCCGTATTCAAGTGAAACTCGTTCTAGCCGCCGTACTGGCGGCGTCGGCCTGCGCCGGCGCCGCCGCTGCCACCGAAGTTACTGCCGGGCGTGACGACTTAACGCCCGAAGACCAAAAACGCGTCACCGCCATCACCGCGCCCACGCGCGATTTCTCCAAGGTTGAAACCTTCGAGACCATGCAGGCCGGGGCGGCGACCACCAATAAACTGATCAACGCCGATATCTTTTCCCAGCCCTCGGCCAACATGAGCTTCGAGGGCCGCCAGGAATTTCAGGTGGGCAACGGCCTGTTCCGCAAGGACTGGGTGTCGGCGCCGGCATCGACGCAGGCCTCCGACGGCCTGGGGCCGCTGTTCAACGCGCGTTCGTGCCAGGCCTGTCACACCAAGGACGGGCGTGGCACCGTGCCGGGCTTCGACCCCCTGGAACGCACCGACGCCGTGGCGCTGCTGTTGCGCCTTGCGGTGCCGCGCGGCCCGGACCGCGGTCATCTGACGCTGGCGCCCGGCGAATTGGCCGAGTTGCCCGAACCCGTCTACGGCGTGCAATTGCAGAACTTCGCGGTGGCGGGGCTGCCGGCCGAAGGCCGCATGGAAATCGAATACGCGCCCATCGCGGTGGCATTGAACGGCGGCGAGACGGCCACGTTGATGAAGCCCACGTATCGCATCGAAAACCCGGGTTATGGCCCCCTGCGCGCGGATACGCAGATTTCGCCGCGCCTGGCGCCGCCCATGATCGGGTTGGGCCTGCTGGAATCCATACACGAAGCCGACATCCTGGCCAACGTGGGCGCGGACAAGCGCGACGGCATCGTGGGCAAGCCGAATTGGGTGACCGACGCGCGCAGCGGCAAGCGCGTGCTGGGCCGCTTCAATCTGAAGGCGGGCCAGCCCACCGTTGAACAGCAGAGCGCCGCCGCGTTCTCCAACGACATGGGCCTGTCCACGCCGCTGTTCCCCAAGCATTCGGGCGATTGCACGCCCGCGCAAAAGCAGTGCCTGGATATGCCGCACGGCGCGCAGCCGCGCTTTGGTCCGGAAGAGGTGCCGGCCAAACTGATGGACTTCGTGACCATCTATTCCACCAACCTGGCGGTGCCGCAGCGCCGCGACGCCGACGACGCGCGCGTGCTGGCCGGCAAGAAGCTGTTCTACGAAGCCAACTGCGTGGCGTGTCACGTGCCCAAGTACGTGACCAGCCGCAACGCCAAGCAGCCGGAACACCGGTTTCAGCTGATCTGGCCGTACACCGACATGCTGGTGCACGACATGGGCGATGACCTGGCCGATGGCGTGTCCGACGGCCAGGCCACCGGCCGCGAGTGGCGCACGCCGCCGCTGTGGGGCATCGGCCTGACCAAGACCGTGAATCCCACGGCGACGTGGCTGCACGACGGGCGCGCCCGTACGCTGCTGGAAGCGGTGCTGTGGCATGGCGGCGCGGGCAAACCCGCGCGCGATCGCGTCGTGGCGATGACGCCTGACGAACGCGCTGATCTGATTCGTTTCCTGGAGTCGTTGTGATGGCATCTATGACGCAAGCGGGGGTTAAGGCTGCGCGGGGCAGGGCGATTGCGTGGAATGCCCTGGTGACGAAGAGCGCCGCATTGAAGTCCACCGCATTGAAGCCCACCGCGCTTAAGGTCACGGCGCTGAACACTCTCGCAGTGAAGGTCACCGCTTTGAAGGCCCCCGCATTGAAGTCCACCGCGCTGAACGCCTTTGCATTGAAATCCTTGGCATCGAAGGCCACCCTGGCGGCCGCGCTGCTGGCCGTGCCGCTGGCCGTGCAGGCGCAACTTTCCCCGGACCTGGGCGAGCGGCTGGCACGCGACTACGCCCGCCCGGCCGTCAGCAAGATGGTGGATGCCGCCGCCGCGCTGGATGGCGCGCTGGGCGGCTGGTGCGCCAGGCCGGATGCCGCCGGTGCCACGCGCGTGGCCGACGCCTATACACAGTTGGCGCTGGCGTGGTCCGGCGTCGAGATTCTGCGTTTTGGCCCGCTGGTGCAAGCCAACCGCTTTGAACGGCTGGCGTTCTGGCCCGACACGCGCGGCGTCATGCCGCGCCAGGTGCAGCAGTTGATCGCCGCGCAAGACGCCGCCTTGCTCGCGCCCGGCGCGCTGGCGGGCCGCAGCGTGGCGGTGCAGGGCCTGCCCGCGCTGGAATACGTGCTGTACGGCGACCCCGCGCTGCTCAAGCAGACCGGCGCGCCGACCTTTGCCTACGCCTGCGGCTATGCCCGCGCGGTGGCCGCCAACGTTACGACGATATCGCGCGATGTGGCCCAGGCCTGGAGCCCGCAAGGCGAGTTCGGCCGCCAGTTCGCCAAGCCGCAAGCCGGCAACGACCTGTACCGCGACCCCCAGGAAATTGCCGCCGAGGCCATGAAGGCCTTGTCGACCGGTTTGCAGTTTGCCCGCGATGTGAAGATCCTGCCGGTGTTGGGCGAGTCTCCCGACGCCGCGCGGCCCAAGCGCGCCGCGTTCTGGCGCAGCGGCATGTCCACGCGCTTGCTGGCGGCGAATCTGGATGGCTTGAGGGCGTTCTATCAGGCGGGCGCCTATGCCTTGCCCGCCGGCAGCGACTGGATGGATGTGTCCGTGCGCGGCGAATTGCAGTCCGCCGCCCAGACCTTGCAAGCCGTGCTGGCCCCGCTGGACGCCGCGCTGCAAGACGAAGAAGGGCGCCGCTTGTTGCTGTTGGCCTCGCTGACTATCCAGAACGCCAAGGCCATCGTCGACCAGGATCTGGCCCCGGCGCTGGGTGTCACCATCGGGTTCAATGCGCTTGATGGTGATTGACCGCCGCCGCTTCCTGATGCTGGCCACGGCGCTGGGCTTGTCGCCCAACGCCGCGCGGGCGGTGCTGCCCGCCGATGGCGGCGCGTTGTATCTCAGCGCGCGCAAGCGCGGCGGCCGCGACGAAGCCGTGTTGCTGGACGAGGCCGGGCAGGACCGTCTGGTGGTGCCGATGCCCGCGCGCGGCCATAGCTTTGCCATCGACGCCGCGCGCCAGCGCGCGGTGGTGTTCGGCCGCCAGCCGGGCTTTTTTGCCGTGGCGTTTTCGTTGCGTGACAAGGGCCAGCCGCAGGCCTTGCCAGTGCCGGACGAACGCCATTTTTTCGGACATGGCGCGTTTATTGATGGCGGGCGCCTGTTGGCCGCCACGGAAAACGACTTCGAAGGCGGGCGCGGTGTGCTGGGCATCTACGATGCCTCGCCGGGCGGCGCGTGGCGCCGAATCGGCGAATTCGATTCGGCCGGTATCGGCCCGCACGAAGTCGTATTGATGCCGGACGGCAAGACGCTGTGCGTCGCCAACGGCGGCATCCTGACGCATCCCGATTACGGCAAGCTGGAACTGAACCTGGACACGATGCGGCCATCGCTGGCCTATATCGACGCGGCCAGTGGCCGGTTGCTTGAAAAGGTGGAGTTGCCGCCCACGCTGCATCGCTTGTCGATCCGGCATCTGGCGCTGGCGGCCGACGGCTGCGTGTGGTTCGGCTGCCAGTACATGGGACCGGCATCGGATCGGCCCGCGCTGGTCGGGCGGCATCGGCGCGGCGCGCAGCTGGAACTGTTCGAAGGGCCGGCCGAGACGCTGCGCAATATGCGCAACTACGTCGGGTCGGTCACGGTGGATGCGGCGGGCGGCGTCATCGCCACGTCCAGCCCGGTGGGCGGGCAGGTGATGTATTGGGACGCGGCCAGCGGCCGCTGCCTGGGCACGACGCCATTGGCCGACGGGTGCGGCGTGGCGCCCGCGCCCGCAACCGGGTTTCTGATCAGCAGCGGCCTGGGCGCCATGCTGCGTGCCGATGCCACGGGTTACCAGGCACCGGTGCTGCTGCCTTCGCGCGAGCTGTCCTGGGACAACCACTTCCGCGCCGTCAAAGCCTGACACTGCGCACGGCACTTACAAAGCTTGACATAGCAAGCCCGCGCCGCGCCCCTTTGTGTCGGCGTCATCTGATACAGTTTTCGGTTGTTATTTTTTGTGGAAAATTCCATGGAAGACGCCTTGAACGAATTCCACGCCTGGGCCCCCAGGCTGGTTGATATGGGCATCAATCTGTCGGTGGCCCTGCTGATCCTGATCATCGGCTGGTGGGTGTCGTCGCTGCTGGGCAGTTGGGTGCGACGCGCGGCAACGCGATCCAGCAAGATCGACCCGACCATCGTGCCGATGTTCTACAGCACGGTCGTGTGGGCCGTGCGCATCTTTACCGTCATCGCCGTGCTGGCGCGGTTTGGCGTGCAGACGGCCAGCTTGATCGCCGTGTTGGGCGCCGCCGGTCTGGCTGTGGGCCTGGCGCTGCAAGGTACGCTGCAAAACATCGCGGCCGGCATCATGCTGCTGATCTTGCGCCCCATCCGCGCGGGCGAATACATCGCCCTGAGCTCCGGCGCTGACGGCACGGTGGCCGAAGTGGGCTTGTTCCTGACGCGGCTGGTGCAAGGCGACGGCATCCACCTGACGCTGCCCAACAGCACCGTCTGGAACGCCACCATCACCAACTACAGCCGCAACAAAACGCGCCGCCTCGATATCCCGGTGCCGGTGCGCTATGGCGACGACCTGGATCAGGTGATGAACAAGCTCAAGGAAATCGTCGCCGCGCGCCCGGATGCGCTGATGGATCCGGAGCCGCAGATCAAGGTGTTTGAGTACAAGGAAAGCGGCGTCATCGTGAACGTGCGCGTGTGGGCGGAATCCAGCAAGTATTGGGATCTGCGCTGGGGCCTGTACCAGGAAATCCGCACCTCGCTGGAAGCGGCCGGTTTTCAGCCGCCGATTCCGCTGCGCGAAATCCAGAACCCCAAGACTGCCGGCAAGGCTGACGCGGCCACCTGATGGTCGCCGGCTTGTCGAGCATGCAAACGGGCGCCTTCGGGCGCCCGTTGTTTCATGCGGCCAAGAAGGCGTCCGCCATCTGGTCCGCTATCTGGTCCACCCTCTGGGTCGCCATCAAGCCTGCATCGCCAGCCGCGCCAGTTCCGATTTGATCCAGCCCGCGATCTCGCGCTGACGCTGGGCCGGCATGCGGTCGATGATGGCCGTGACACTGACGGCCAGCAGCGGCGAGCCGTGCGAATCCAGCAGCGCGCAGCCCACGCCCAGCGCGCCACGCACCGCATGGTTGCCCACCACGGAATAGCCGCGCGCGCGGGTGTTGTCGATCAGCCGGTACATTTCCTGCGGCGTCATGCCGCCGTATTCGTCCAGCCGACCCGAATTGCGGTCGACGATGCCGCGTGCAATGTCGTCCGGCAGCGCGGCCAGCAGCGCCATGCCGCCTGAGCCCACGCCCAGCGGCTGGCGCTTGCCGGCGTAGGTAGCCAGGATCTGCACCGGATAGCTGCCGATCTCGCGATGCAGGCTGATGGAATCATCATCGTCGCGCACCACCAGGAACACGGCGTCGCCCGTGCGGTCCGCCAGGCGGCGCAGCACGGGCAGCAGCTGACGCACGCGCGGATCGCGCGAGCGGGTGTCGGGGTCCACGGCCAGCTGCGCGCGATATTTCTTGGTGCCCGTCACGGGCAGAACCAAGCCGGCGTCCAACAGGGCGGCCAACAGGCGGTAGATGGTGGGGCGCTGTATGCCCGTCAAGCGGGCGATATCGGTCACGCTGAGGCCGTCGGGCCCTTGGTCGCGCAGGGCGGCCAGCACGGCAAGTCCGCGCCGCAACGTACGTGGGCCTGCGGCCGCGGCATCACTGTCTTGCATGCAAATCTCTGAAAACTTAGGGTTATTGCGGAACGGTCAAGGGAAAACCATTGTCCGTAGCGTGGACTCTACCTTGATGCAACCGTCGTGTATAGCTCAAAATGCGTCATCAAATAATTCGAATCGTCCATCTAATGGACAGTACCTGCACGGAGACACTATGACTACAGGTCAAAAGCCTGGCCTGCGGCGTTTTGCCGCCACCCTTCTGGCTACCGCCGCAAGCGCCTTCGCAATGGGTTCCGCCCATGCCGCATACCCTGACAAACCCGTCCGCATCGTGGTCGGATTTTCCGCCGGTGGTACCACCGACGTGATCGCCCGCATCATGGCCAAGGAACTGACCGAGGCCCTGGGCCAGTCGTTCGTGGTTGAAAACAAGCCGGGCGCCGGCAGCAACATCGCCACCGACCAGGTGCAGCGCGCCGCCCCGGATGGCTACACGCTGCTGTTCGTGGCCGTCACCAGCGCCATCAACCAGACGCTGTACAAGAACGTCACGTTCGATCTGACCAAGGACTTCGCCCCGGTCGCCCTGGGCGCCAAAGTGCCCAATATCCTGGTCGTGAACCCGGAAGTGCCGGTCAAGTCGGTCAAGGAACTGGTCGATTACGCCAAGAAGAACCCGGGCAAGCTGGCTTTTGCCTCGTCGGGCAGCGGCACCTCCATCCACATGGCGGGCGAGCTGTTCAAGATGAAGGCGGGCATTGACGTGCTGCACGTGCCCTACAAGGGCAGCGCGCCGGCCATGACCGACCTGATCGGCGGCCAGGTGCAATTCATGTTCGACAACATGCCGTCGGCATGGCCGCACGCCCAATCGGGCAAGCTGCGCGCCCTGGCCGTCACCACCAGCGACCGCTCCAAGAGCGCGCCGGACCTGCCCACCATGAAGGAATCGGGCTTTACCGATTTTGACGTGTCGTCCTGGTTCGGCCTGCTGGCCCCGGCCGGCACGCCGCCGGAAGTGATCAACACGCTGAACGCCGCCATGCAGAAAGCGCTGGACAAGCCTTCCGTGCAGACCAGCTATGAAAAGCTGGGCGCCGTGGGCGTGAAGACCACGCCGGCTGAATTCGGCGCGTTCATCAAGTCGGAAGTCGATGGCTGGGCCCCGGTGGTCAAGGCCTCGGGCGCCAAGGTGGACTGATCGCGGGACACCCCGGCCAGCACCAGTTGCTGGCGGGGCTGTGATCCCAAAGGGACGGGCCTTGCGCCCGTCCCTATTTTTTTGCGCCGCCGTTGCGCCGAGCGGTGGCCAGCATGGCGGTGCAGACGCCGCGCATCATGTCCACTTCGTCGCGCGTCAACGCCGGCCGCGAAAACAGGTGGCGCATGCGCGGCATCAACTTCTTCGGGTGCGCCGGGTCCAGGAACTGGACGCCGATCAGCGCTTCTTCCCAATGCGCCAGGAACGCCTGCACGGCCTCGCCCGAAGCGGGCTCGGCGCCGCGCGACGGCTCTTGCGCGGTCGACGCCGGCAACAGCGCCGCGCCCTGTTCCACCAGCAGGGCGTAGCGCAGCTCCCAGGCGGCCAGCTGCAAGGCCTGAGCCACGTTCAGCGAGCTGTATTCCGGGTTGGCGGGAATGTGGCAAATGCGATGGCACAGCGCGATTTGCGCGTTGGTCAGCCCGGCGCGTTCGGTGCCCAGCACCACGGCGGCCACGCCTTCAGCGGTACCGGCCAGATGCGCGCGGGCCAGGTCGGCCGCCTGACGGATGTCGCAGGGCGGGGGCCCCAGGTCGCGCACGCGCGCGGTCAGGGCAAAAGCCATGGTCACGGGCGCCAGCGCTTCTTCCAGCGACGGATAGATGCGCGCGTTTTCCAGCACATCCAGCGCGCCGCTGGCCAGAGCCACGGCTTCGGGCTGGCTGGTTACATCTGGAAATTTAGGCTCTACCAAGACCAATTCGGAGAAGCCCATTGTCTTGATGGCGCGGGCCGCCGAACCCACGTTTCCGGGGTGGCTGGGGTTCACCATAATGAAGCGAACACGTGAAAATGCTTGAGTCATTTAAAATGGCGCGTTTGGCTTCACGCCTTCCTGGTTTTTTGGGTCGATTTCCCCGTTGGGGCGACGACGATTCGGGGGGGGGCGGCAAGTGGCCTATCATCACGCGAACCCACCGCATACGTACGGAATTTTATGCACCCGATGCTCAACATCGCCATCAAGGCGGCCCGGCGTGCCGGCACCATTATCAACCGTGCCAGCATGGATTTGGAACGACTCAGCGTGGCTCGCAAGGGGCCGCGCGATTATGTCACGGAAGTCGATCGCGCCGCCGAGGAGTCCATCGTCGAGACACTGCATGCCGCTTACCCGGACCATGCCGTGCTGGGCGAGGAATTCGGGCTGCAAGGTCCCGACCAGGCTGAATTCCAATGGATCATCGATCCCCTGGACGGCACCACCAACTTCATCCACGGCCTGCCCAACTACGCCGTGTCGATCGCGCTGACCCAGCGCGGCCAGGTCACGCAAGCGGTCATCTATGACCCCTCGCGCAACGAACTGTTCACGGCCAGCCGTGGCAGCGGCACCTTCCTGAACGACCGCCGCGTGCGCGTCTCGGGCCGCACCCGCTACCACGAAGCGCTGTTGGGCGCGCACTGGCCCAACGCCGGCGATCCCGAACAGGGTTCGCAGCGTTTCCGCCATATGGCCGAAAGCGTTACGGGCGTGCGCCGCATGGGTTCCACCGTGCTGGATCTGGCCTACGTGGCCAGCGGCCGCCTGGACGGCTTCTGCGGCGTGGGCCTGAAGCCCTGGGATCTGGCCGCCGGCAGCCTGATGGTGCTGGAAGCCGGTGGCCTGATCGCCGATTTCGACGGCGAACAAGGCTGGATGGACAGCGGCAACGTCCTGGCTGCCACTCCCAAGATCTTCACGCAGTTGCTGACGTCGCTGAAACCGCCGTCCGCCGCCTGATCGCGCGGGCCGATGCGGCCTGCAACAGACCGGCCTTCGGGCCGGTTTTTTTATGGCCCTCGCACGGCGAACACAAGCCATGCACATGGCTGAAAACCATTGGCCATCAGGCAAACGGAGGGCCGCGTGTCACCGGCATGTCACGAATTTTCCATGTACGATTACCGGTCGTGTAACTTCTGGAGCTCCTGATGGAGTGGCTGCTAGACCCCGCAGCGTGGGTCGGCTTGCTTACCCTGGTCGTCCTTGAGATCGTCCTGGGCATTGATAACCTGATTTTCATCGCCATCCTGGCGGACAAGCTGCCCCCTGCGCAACGCGACCGCGCGCGCATCATGGGGTTGAGCCTGGCCCTGATCATGCGGCTTGGCCTGCTGTCCGTCATGTCGTGGCTGGTCACCTTGACCACCCCCTTGTTCACAGTCGGTCCGGTGTCGCCTTCGGGGCGCGACCTGATCCTGATGGTGGGCGGCCTGTTCCTGCTATTCAAAGGCACGATGGAACTGCACGAGCGCCTGGAAGGCGGCCAGCACGCGGGGTCCTCCGGGCCGCGCGTGTACGCCAGCTTCTGGGTGATCGTTACGCAGATCGTCGTGCTGGACGCGGTGTTCTCGCTGGACTCGGTCATCACGGCCGTGGGCATGGTGGATCACCTTGCCATCATGATGATCGCCGTGGTCATTGCCATCGGCATCATGCTGCTGGCCTCCAAGCCGCTGACGCGCTTCGTCAACGCGCACCCGACCGTGGTGGTCCTGTGCCTGGGCTTCTTGCTGATGATCGGCTTTTCGCTGCTGGCCGAAGCCTTTGGCTTCAAGGTGCCCAAGGGCTACCTGTACGCGGCCATTGGTTTCTCGGTAGCCATCGAAGCGCTGAACCAGGTGGCGCGCCGCAACCTGCTCAAGCTGGACGCCCGCCGCCCGATGCGCGAACGTACCGCGTCGGCCGTGCTGCGCATGCTGGGCAAGCGCCCGCCCACGAGCGACGAAGCCGACCTGCCCAATGCCGACGGCCCGGCCATCCCGGCGTTCGGCGTGGAAGAACGCAACATGGTCAGCGGCGTGCTGACGCTGGCCGAACGTTCCATCCGGTCGATCATGACGCCGCGCACGGATGTGTCCTGGGTCAATATCGACGACGACCCGGAACTGATCCGCCGCCAGTTGACCGAGGCGCCGCACAGCTTTTTCCCGGTGTGCCGGGGGTCGCTGGACGAAGTGCTGGGCATCGCGCGGGCCAAGGACCTGGTCGCCGACCTGATCACCGAAGGCCGCGTGCGCCGCAACCGGCTGCGCGATCCCATCATCGTGCACGAGTCGATCGGCATCCTGCGGTTGATGGACACGCTGAAGCGTTCGCGCGGGCAGCTGGTGCTGGTGGCTGATGAATTCGGCGCCATCGAAGGGCTGGTTACCCCCATCGACGTGTTCGAGGCCATCGCCGGTGAATTCCCCGACGAAGACGAACTGCCCGACATCGTGGCCGACGGCGACAACACCTGGAAGATCGACGGCGCGGCCGACCTGCACCACGTCGAACAGGTGCTGGAAACCGAAGGGCTGGTCGACGAGGCCCAAGACTTTTCCACCCTTGCAGGCTACCTGCTGTCACGCTTTGGCCACCTGCCCAAGCCCGGCGATGTCTGCGAACACGAAGCCCATCACCAGCGCTTCCGCTTCGAGGTGCTGGAAATGGACGGCCGCCGGATCGCGCTGGTGCGCGTTGAAAAGCGGCCACAGGAAATGCTGTCGGACGAAGCCCCGCTGGCCAACGATTAACCGGAACCCCTACCTATCGTGACTGACAACGCGCTCTATCTGATCAAGGCCTTCATTCTTGGCATTCTTGAAGGCCTGACCGAGTTCATCCCCGTGTCCAGCACCGGCCACCTGATCCTGGTGGGCGACTGGATCAACTTTCAGTCCGGCGATGGCAAGGTGTTCGAAGTGGTCATCCAGCTGGGCTCGATCCTGGCGGTGATGTGGGTGTTCCGCGCGCGGCTGATGCAGCTGATCCGGGGCACCTTGACCGGCGTGGCCAGCGAGGTGGCCTTCACCCGCAACCTGATCATCGCGTTTCTGCCCGCCGCGGTCATCGGCGCCATCTTCATCAAGACCATCAAGTCGGTGTTCTATCACCCCGGCGTGGTGGTGGTGACGCTGGTGGTGGGCGGCCTGATCATGCTGTACGTGGAACGCCGAACGCATCACACGCCGGGCGACGCGCCGGGCGCCGCCGACGACACGGCGTCCGACGAACGGGCATCGGCGCACACGCTGGAACAGATCACCTGGAAGCAGGCGCTGGGCGTGGGCGTGGCGCAGTGCTTTGCCATGATCCCGGGCACGTCGCGGTCGGGCGCCACCATCATCGGCGGCATGATCGCCGGCATCCAGCGCAAGACGGCCACGGAGTTCTCGTTCTTCCTGGCCATGCCCACGATGCTGGGCGCGGCCGTTTTCGATATGTACAAGAACTTCGGCCTGCTGACCCAGCACGACCTGTCCGGCATCGCCGTGGGCTTCATCGCGGCGTTCCTGAGCGCGATGGTGGTGGTGCGCGCGGTGCTGCGCTTTGTGGCCAACCATACGTACCGCGTGTTTGCCTGGTATCGCATCGTGTTCGGCGCGGTGGTCGCCGCGTGGATCTTCACGCGCTAGTCCCTTTCAGTCGCGCATAAAAAATGGCCTCGCGGTTGCGAGGCCATTTTCATTGTGCGGCCGTTGCCGGCATTGCACAGCGTTCGGCTTTGTCCTGAGTCTTACTCTTACGATTCCGTTTCCAGGTCGTAGAACGTCAGCCCATCGCTATCGATGATCAGCCAGCCACCGCGCGGGGGCGACACGTGGTCGCAATCCCAGTCGGGCAGCACCCAGCGTTCACGCTTCTTGCCGTCCACGTCCAGCACGTGACGCGCCGGGCGATGCGTGTGGCCATGGACCAGTACGGGCACGCCGCTGTCGCGGAAGATCGCTTCGATGGCGGCGCCATTGACGTCCATGATTTCCATGGACTTCGTCTGGTTGGCTGCCTGGCTTTCGCCGCGAGCCTGCTGCGCCATCGCCAGGCGCTCGGGGATGGTCTTGGCCAGGAACTCGGCCTGCCACTGCGGATTGCGGACCATCTTGCGGAACTGCTGATACGCGGCGTCGTCCGTACAGAACTCGTCGCCGTGCGTCAGCAGCACCGGGCCGGCATCCGTTTGCAGCAGGGCGGGCTCGGGCAAGAGCTTGGCGCCCACCGCCATAGCCAATTCTTCCCCGATGAGGAAGTCGCGGTTGCCGCGCCCCAGCCATACCGGAATGCGTGCGCTGGTGTCGCGCAGCGCCGTCAGCACCGTGGCAAGCCACGGCGGTGCGGCGCGGATCACGTCATCGCCGATCCAGGCGTCAAAGATGTCGCCCGGCAGCAGCAACGCGGCAGCTTCCTGCCGCGCGGCCTCCAGAAACGCCAGGAATGCCTCGGAGGTGGCCGGCGTGGCCGGCCCCAAGTGCAGGTCGGACGCCAGCCAGATCGGGCCGGGCAGGGCAATCTTATTCAAGAATCTCGGCCTTCTCGATGATCACGTCTTCGTTGGGCACGTTCTGGTGGAAGCCCTTGTTGCCGGTCTTCACGCCCTTGATCTTTTCGACCACGTCGGTGCCTTCGGTGATGGTGCCGAACACAGCGTAGCCCCAGCCGTTCGGCGTGGGCGACGTGAAGTTCAGGAAATCATTGTTGGACACGTTGATGAAGAACTGCGCGGTGGCCGAGTGCGGGTCGCTGGTGCGGGCCATCGCCAGGGTGTACTTGTCGTTCTTCAAGCCGTTGTTGGCTTCGTTTTCGATCGGGGCATGCGTTTGCTTTTGCTTCATGCCGGGTTCGAAGCCGCCGCCCTGGATCATGAAACCGTCGATCACGCGGTGAAACACCGTGCCGTTGTAGAAGCCTTCCTTGACGTAGGTCAGGAAATTCTCGACGGTCTTGGGCGCCTTGGCGGCATCCAGGGTGATGACCATATCGCCTTGGTTCGTAACAAGCTTGACGCGCGGGTTGGTGCTCATGGCTTTTGTGCCTTCAGAAGTAGTGGTGGTGGAGGAGGCCGCTGGGGCGGCGCTGACAAGCGCTGGGGCAAATGCGGCCAGCGCGAACGAGCACGCCGTCAGGCGCAGCAGGTGGAAGGGTGAGTAACGGGACATCATTTGCCTTGTTTATCCTTCAGCATGGTTTCGACTTCACGGGCCTTCTCCTGCATGCCGGGCACGCCATCGCTGGCGGCCTTCTTGTAAGTGCGCAGGGCCTGTAGAAGTTGCAGATCGCCCAGGTTGGCTCGGGCGGCGGCGTAGCCGGGGTCAGCGCGTAGTGCCATTTGGAGGGCGTCTTGCGCTTTTTCAAGTTCACCGCGGCTGGCATATAGAGCGGCCAGGTTGTTCCAAGGTTCCGGCAACTCGGGGAAACGCGTGGTCATGTCGGTGTAGATGTCGATGGCTTCGCCCGTGCGGTTCAGGGCGGCCAGTGCGCGCGCGTGCTGGAACATCAACTGCACATCGGTGCCGCGTTGGTCCTTGATTTCGGCCTCGCGCTTTTCGATCATCGCCAACGCTTCTTCGTTATCGCCGCGGTTCAGCAGCATTTCGATGCGGTTGGTGATCTGTGAGGGCGACGGCGTCAAGCGCGTGTCGACACCGGGCTTGGCTGCTTCCAGCAGGTTGGCCAGACTGTCCCAGCCGCCTTCGGGGGGGATGGGGTCCAGGGTGGTGCGCGTGGCGTTGGGGCTGGCCCCACCGCCGCCGGCCATCGACTGGGCAAGGGCGCTACCGGCCGGCGCGCCGGCAAAGGCCAGCGCGAGCAGGGCGACACAAAAACGCGGCTTGATAGTCACGTGGGTATCCGTTAAAAGTCGTGGCCGGGCAGCACTTACGCGTGCGACCGGGCCGCTTGCTATACTTGACGACCGCCATTTTAGCCCCGGTTGCGTTTTTGTTTCGGCAAGAGCTTGAGCTGGAACAGAGATGTCGAGCTGGAGCCCCCCGGCAGGACGCACGGTACCGGGGGTATCAGCGGTACCGGGGGGTATCGAGGGTATCGGCGGTACCGGGGGTATCGGTGATACCGGCGGTATCGTTCCGCCCCAGCAACTTTTTCCGATTTCGCCGCGGAAAGCAATCAGACCAATACATAAGCGCCATGCTGCAAATCTACAACACGTTATCGCGTACCAAAGAACCGTTCAAACCGGCCCAGGCTGGTCAGGTGCGCATGTACGTGTGTGGCATGACCGTGTACGACTTCTGCCATCTGGGCCATGCCCGCATGCTGGTGTCGTTTGACGTCGTGCAGCGTTGGCTGCGCGCCAGCGGTCTGGCCGTGAACTACGTGCGCAATATCACCGACATCGATGACAAGATCATCCGTCGCGCCGTGGAAACCGGCCGCCGTATCGGCGAGGTGACCGAGTTCTATATTGCCGCCATGCATGCCGACGAGCGCGCGCTGGGTGTTCAATCGCCCGACCGCGAGCCGCGCGCCACGCAATACGTGGGCGACATGCTGGACATCATCGGCAAGCTGGAGCAGAACGGCCTGGCCTACCAGGCCGACGACGGCGACGTGAACTACGCCGTGCGTGGCTTTGCCGGTTACGGCAAGCTGTCCGGCAAGACACTGGACGACCTGCGCGCCGGCGAACGCGTGGCGGTGGGCTCGGCCAAGCGCGACCCCCTGGACTTCGTGCTGTGGAAGTCGGCCAAGGCCGACGAACCCGCCGACACCAAATGGGAATCGCCCTACGGCATGGGCCGCCCCGGCTGGCACATCGAATGCTCGGCCATGAGCCAATCCTTGCTGGGCCTGCCGCTGGATATCCACGGCGGCGGTCCCGACCTGAAATTCCCGCACCACGAAAACGAAATCGCGCAGACCGAAGGCGCGTTCGGCGGCACGCTGGCCAACATCTGGATGCACTGCGGCCCGCTGATGGTGGATTCTGACAAGATGTCCAAATCGTTGGGCAACTTCCGCACCATCCGCCAGACCGTGGCGTTGGGCGACCCGGCGGCGGACGACGCCGACTACCGCGTCAACCCGCGCGAAGCCGAAATGGTGCGCTTCTTCATTGTGCGCAACCACTATCGCAGCTCACAGAACTACACCCCCGACAACCTGATCGACGCGCAAAACGCACTGGACCGCCTGTACCAGGCCTTGCAGAACGTGCCGGCCGACGACCAGGGCATCGACTGGAACGAGCCGCAGGCCCAGGCCTTCAAGGCGGCCATGGACGACGACTTCAACAGCTCGGGCGCCGTGGCGGCCCTGTTTGAACTGGCCACCGAGGCCAACCGCGACAAAAACGCGCGCAGCGCCGGCCAGCTGAAGGCGCTGGCGTCGTTGTTGGGTTTGTTGCAGCAGGACCCGGCAACGTACTTCCAGTCGCCCACGCGCTATTCGGCCGCCGCTATCGAGCAGGGCCCGCGCGCCACGCTGGACGCGGCCGCCATCCAGTCGCTGATCGATGCGCGCGCCGCCGCCAAGGTCGCCCGTGACTTCGCCGAGGCCGACCGCATCCGCGCCGAACTGCGCGAGGCCGGTATCGAACTTGACGACAAGCCGGGTGGCTTGACGCAATGGCGGCGGGCCTGAGCCCAGTGGATACGCCTGATATGTCCGCCGCCGATCTCGACATTCCCAAGCCTGACTATTGGGAAGCGGCCGTCGCCCATCTGATGCGGCGCGACCGCATCCTGAAAAAAGTCATCCCGCAGCATCCCGAAGTGTGGCTCACGTCGCGCGGCACGCCGTTCGTGACGCTGGCGCGCGCCATCATCGGGCAGCAGGTGTCCACCAAGGCGGCCGACGCCGCCTGGACTAAATTCATCGAAGCCGTCGGCAAGCGCCCCACGCCCGTGGCCGTACTGCGCGTAGGCGTCGATGGCTTGCGCCGCGCCGGCTTGTCCCAGCGCAAGGCCGAGTACGTGCTGGACCTTGCCGTGCACTTCGGCGAACGCCGCGTCCACCCTGAAAAGTGGGCGGCCATGGACGACGAAGCGGTTATTTCTGAATTGGTCGCCATCCGGGGCATTGGGCGCTGGACGGCGGAGATGTTTTTGATTTTCAATCTACAGCGGCCTGACGTCCTGCCGCTGGATGATCCAGGGTTGCTCAAGGCAATCTCGCTTCACTATTTCAGTGGCGAGCCTGTCTCGCGCTTCGAGGCTCGCGAAGTCTCGCTGGCGTGGCAGCCCTGGCGTACCGTGGCGACCTGGTATCTATGGCGCAGTCTGGAACCGACACCGGTTCAATACTGATGCACACCAGGCAGCCCATCTACGGAACCACACTACATGCGCAATACATTTCTGGAATTTGAACAGCCGCTGGCCGAACTTGAAAACAAGATCGAGCAGCTGCGCTATGTGCAGGCCGATTCTGCGGTAGACATCTCCGACGAGATCGGGCGTCTTCAGCAAAAAAGCCAGACCTTGGCCAAGGAGATCTACGCCAAGCTCACGCCGTGGCAGACGGCGCTTGTCGCCCGCCACCCCCAGCGTCCCTACACGCTGGACTACGTGCGCGAAATGTTCACCGACTTCCATGAACTGCACGGCGACCGCATGTACGCCGACGACCAGTCCATCATCGGCGGCCTGGCGCGGTTCAATGGCACGCCCTGCATGGTCATCGGCCATCAAAAGGGCCGCGACACCAAAGAACGCGCCGCCCGCAACTTCGGCATGCCGCGTCCGGAAGGCTATCGCAAGGCCCTGCGCCTGATGCGCCTGGCTGAAAAGTTCGGCGTTCCCGTCTTCACCTTCGTGGACACCCCCGGCGCATACCCGGGCATCGGCGCCGAAGAACGCGGCCAGTCCGAAGCCATCGGCCACAACCTGTACGCCATGGCCGAACTGAAAGTGCCCGTGATCTGCACGATCATCGGCGAAGGCGGTTCCGGCGGCGCGCTGGCCATTGCCGTGGGCAATGCCGTGCTGATGCTGCAATACGCCACCTACGCCGTGATTTCGCCCGAAGGTTGCGCGTCGATCCTGTGGCGCAGCGCCGACAAGGCGCCCGATGCCGCCGAAGCGCTGGCCATCATCGCGCCGCGCCTGAAAGACCTGGGTCTGGTTGACCGCGTCGTCAACGAACCCGTGGGCGGCGCCCATCGCGACCCGCGCGTCATGGCGCGCTTGCTGCGCCGCGCACTGGCCGACGCCCTGCGCCAACTGCAAGGCATGACGCCCGAACAGCTCGTAGAGCAGCGTGTGCAACGCCTGCTGTCCTACGGCGCTTATACGGAAGTGCGCGCGTAGCCCCGGCAAAGGCGCCGGCTGGTACGCTGGCGCCACGGCCGCGCTGCCCGCGCTCCAAATCATGAATGCGCACCCCACGCCCGACACGCCCGACCAGGCTGAGTCGGGCGTGTCGCATTGCGCGTCCGCAGCGCCGTCGGCGTCGACGGAAAAGGGGGCGGTGCCATCCGCTGCGTCTTCGGTGTCGACAGCCGGGCAGACGGTGTTGCCGGCCACGGCGTCGGTGTCGGCCGCAGGGCGACCGGCGTCAACGGTTGTGCTGCCGACATCGCCCGCGCTGACCGTGGCGTTGCGAGACGCCTTGCACGCGCTGCCCGCCCGTCCCGCACGGCTTGCTGTCGCGTTGAGCGGGGGCGCCGACTCGGCCATGCTCGCCGTGCATGCGGCGGCCGTTGCGCATGATCTTGGCATCGGCCTGTCGCTATTGCACGTGCATCACGGCTTGCAGGACGCGGCCGATGAATGGGGCAGGCAAGTCCATGCGCTGGGCGCATTGCTGGGCCTGCCGGTGCAGGAAGCGCGCGTGCAGGTCGAGCAAGCGGCGGGCAAGGGCATCGAGGCCGCCGCGCGCGATGCCCGCTATGCCGCGCTGGCGCGGCTGGCACAGGCAGAAGGCGCGACTCACGTATTGCTGGCGCATCACCGCAACGATCAGGCGGAAACCGTTTTGCTGCGGCTGCTGCGCGGCACTGGCCTGCTGGGCATGGCCGCGATGTCGCCGGTCTCGCAACGCGACGGCATCACCTATGTGCGCCCCTGGCTTGCGCAGGACCGCGCGACGATCCTGCTGGCCGCCGACGCCGTGCGGCAAGCGTGCGGCTGGCAACCCGTACAAGACCCCACCAACGCCGATCCCCGCTACACCCGCGCCGCCGTGCGCGAACTGCTGGCGCCCGTGCTGGACAGGCGCTGGCCCGGCTGGCGTGCCATCGTGGCGCGGCATGCCGCGCACATGGCCGAAGCGGCGCAGATCCTGGATGAAGTCGCGCGCGAAGATTTTGCCCGTCTGGACCCCGGCCCCGACGGCGCCAGCTTTTCACTGAAGGCGTGGCGCGAATTGTCCCCGCCGCGCCAGTCGCAGGTGCTGCGCTTCTGGTTGCAACAAAACGGTGCGCGCATGCCCACGGACGCGCGCCTGCGCGACCTGCTGCGCCAGCTACGTGAACTGCACAGCCTGGGGCACGACCGGCAACTGCGGGTGCGGCAACCCGGCCACGTCGTGCGCTGCCATCGCGGGCGCGTGTGGATCGAAGCGCAGGAATAAATCCCGGTTTCTGGAAAGAATCCACGAAAAAATAGCCGCGCAATGAACATAAATTTCCTCAAACTGAGCAAATTTTTACCGCCGCGCTAGAATATATGGTTTTGCCCGTCACCACTTTGCGGCGGGTTTCCAGCCAGAGTACGAGATGTCCCTGATCGTTCATAAATATGGCGGTACTTCGATGGGCTCGGTTGAGCGCATTCGGAACGTGGCGCGTCGCGTCGCGAAGTGGCACGCCGCCGGCCACCAGGTTGTTGTAGTGCCGTCGGCAATGGCGGGCGAAACGAATCGCCTGCTGGGTCTGGCGCGCGAAATTTCGCCCCAGCCCGATAGCCGCGAACTCGATATGATCGCCGCTACCGGCGAGCAGGCCAGCAGCGGTTTGCTGGCCATTGCGTTGCAGGCCGAAGGCGTGCCGGCGCGCAGCTATGCGGGTTGGCAAGTGCCCGTGCGCACGGATTCGTCCTTCACCAAGGCGCGCATCAGCTCGATCGACGACGCCCGCATCCGCGGCGACCTCGACGCAGGCCGCGTGGTGATCGTGACCGGCTTCCAGGGCATCGATCCCGAAGGCCACATCACGACGCTGGGCCGTGGTGGTTCGGATACCTCGGCCGTGGCCGTGGCTGCCGCCATCAAAGCCGATGAATGCCTGATCTACACCGACGTGGACGGCGTCTACACGACCGATCCGCGCGTGGTGCCCGAAGCGCGCCGCATGGCCGTCGTTTCCTTCGAGGAAATGCTGGAAATGGCCTCGCTGGGCTCCAAGGTGCTGCAAATCCGCTCGGTGGAATTCGCCGGCAAATACCGTGTTCCGGTCCGGGTCCTGTCCTCGCTGACCGACCCGCTCATTCCGCTCGACGAAGAAATGGTCTCGGGCACGCTGATTACTTTTGAGGAAGACGAAAAAATGGAAGCCGCCGTTGTCTCCGGCATCGCCTTCAGCCGCGACGAAGCCAAAATCACCTTGCTGGCGGTGCCCGACAAACCGGGTATCGCTTTCTCCATCCTGGGCCCTGTCGCTGCCGCCAACATCGATGTCGACATGATCGTGCAGAACCAGTCCGTGGCTGGCACGACCGACTTCTCGTTCACCGTGAATCGCAACGAATTCGCGCGTGCCGTCGACCTGCTCAAGCGCGAAGTCATCCCCGCCGTGGGTGCGCGTGAACTGTCCACCGACGAGAAGGTCGCCAAGGTCTCCATCGTCGGCATCGGCATGCGTTCGCACGTGGGCGTGGCCAGCCTGATGTTCCAGACGCTTTCGCAAGAAGGCATCAACATCCAGATGATCAGCACCAGCGAAATCAAGACGTCGGTCATCATCGACGACAAGTACATGGAATTGGGCGTGCGCGCGCTGCACAAGGCCTTTGGCCTGGACCAGGCGCCCGCCGCCAAGGAATAAAGGCAGCGGATCGGCACGTTTTTTTTGATTGATGGCCCCGTTTGCGGGCAAGCATCAAAAAATTCGTGCTAGAATCTCGTTCTCTTTTCGGAGACGTGCCCGAGAGGCTGAAGGGGCTCCCCTGCTAAGGGAGTATGTGGCTAAAAACTGCATCGTGGGTTCGAATCCCACCGTCTCCGCCAGATCTTCGGCGCTGGTCCTAAACAACCAGCGCTGAATTAAAAAACCCGCAATCGCGAAATCGATTGCGGGTTTTTTTCATTGGCGCGTGTCGTTCGTGGGGGTATTGGTCGTCGGCGCTTTTTTCATCAGCGTTTTTTCATCAGCGCGTTTTGCATTCCAGCGCGGATAGCAAACCGTGCGCCTGCTCCACGACATCCGCATCGTTCGGCCTGAACGGCATCGGCAACGCTTGCGACAGGCGCTGGTATTGCGCGTGGCTGCTGCGGGCGTAGGCGGGGTCGTAATGGCGGTCGATGAGCTCGCGCGCCAGATCGATGCGGCGGCCGTCGTCCACCATCTGCTGCCAGCCCTGGATCACTTCGCGGCTATGCAGGCCCAGCATGCGTTGCAGCTGGGCTTTCAACCATTCCGGGTTTTCGAATAGCTGCGCGTAGTCCTGTTGAAGGAACGCGGCGCGGTCTTCGCGCGTGGACGCCACGTTGACGCATACGCCTTCATGCATGGCTTGCAGCAAGGCGGGCGGCAACTCGACGGCGCCTATCTTGCGGCTCTCGGCTTCAACGAACACGGGTTGTGATGCGTCCAGCGCGCGAAGGCGTGCGGCAAGCAGCGTGTCGAAGTGCTTTTGCGAAGGCTGCGCCACGCCGGGCAGGGCGCCCAGCAACGAGCCCCGGTGCGAGGCCAGTTGTTCCAGGTCCAGCGTCTGCGCGCCGGCTTGCGCCAGTGCGTTCAGCAAGCGCGTCTTGCCGCTGCCGGTGGGGCCGACCAGCACCACGCACTGCAAGGCCGCCGGCAAGGTCGCCAGCGCTTGCAGCGTGGCGCTGCGATAGCTTTTATAGCCGCCGTCCAGCTGCCGCGCGCGCCAGCCGATCATGTTGAACATCAGCGTCATGGAGCCGGACCGCTTGCCGCCCCGCCAGCAATAGATCAGCGGGCGCCAGCCTTGCGGCCGGTCGGCGAAGCGCGTTTCCAGATGCTGGGCGATGTTGCGGGCGACCAGCGCGGCGCCCAGTCGAGACGCTTCGAACGGCGACGCCTGGCGGTACAGCGTGCCGACCTGTACGCGTTCTTCATTACTGAGCACGGGCGCGTTGATAGCGCCCGGGATGTGATCGTCGGCGTATTCAAGCGGCGAGCGTACGTCGATGATTTCATCGAAGTCGTGCAGCTTGTCCAGACTTACCAGCAGGTGTTTCACGATGACGGCCAAGAGATAAGGGGGCAATGGAAGCGGCCACTAGGATAGTGCTTTCTGGCAGCGTGGGTTCACGATTGCGATGGCAATGGCTGCCGTATCCAACGCGCGCCGCCATGCGATATTTCAACGCCCCCGACTTGCACGTTTTCTGAAACAACGCTATTATTCAAGGCTTGCTTTTTGACGCGCCCGTAGCTCAGCTGGATAGAGTACCTGGCTACGAACCAGGGGGTCGTAGGTTCGAATCCTGCCGGGCGCACCAAGTTTTCTAGAGTGGTTTTTTTTGTAGGGTGGTTTGTAGAACGTAGCGGATTCGTTTCGCGAAATTCGGCAAAAGAACTTGCGAAAAAAACTTCAAAAAAAACTCAAAAAAACTTAGGAAAAAAAGCAAAAGCAGTAAAAATGGTGAAATTGTTCTGATATAATTTTGCCTCTTTGTCGGAGCGCCCGTAGCTCAGCTGGATAGAGTACCTGGCTACGAACCAGGGGGTCGTAGGTTCGAATCCTGCCGGGCGCACCAAGTTTCACGTCACACTGAAACGCCGAACAAAGAAAATGGAAAGGCCTTTGATCATTGATCGAAGGCCTTTTTGTTTTGCGCGGACGCTTCTTTGTTTTCGTCTTCAAAGCCCCAGTCCCCAACGCTTGCCCAATCGTCGCCCAGCAGTTCGGCCGGGTGCATCGTGCGGTCGGAACCGTTGCCGCATTTCATGGCGTCGGATGCGCAGTATTGATCGCAGCCCCAGCAGACACGTTCGGGGCGCTTGGGATGCATCGGAAATTTCTTGGCCATGCTGTGCCTCATCAGGGAATCGCTGTCGCGCAGATGCTCGCGGCCTGCCACGGCAGGCGGCTGAAATTTCAGCGTACTGCGCGGCCCGCACCGCGTTCCTTGACTTGAAGCAAACGATGATGAAGCCCAGGGCATGAAGCAAACGTGATGAAGCAAAGGGGATGAAGCAAACGTGATGAAGCAAAGGGGATGAAGCAAAGGTGATGAAGCAAAGGTGATGAAGCCGACAAGGGCGCAGCCGTGCCCGCTACCCAGTGCATTTTCCCGCACCGATTTGCACGATGTGGTTTTTCCATGTTATAAACACGCCTCTTTCGGGGCGCCCGTAGCTCAGCTGGATAGAGTACCTGGCTACGAACCAGGGGGTCGTAGGTTCGAATCCTGCCGGGCGCACCAACTTATATCGAACACGTGATGGCAATGCGATAAGCAACGCAATCGCGGTTCCGCCAAAGCGCAACAGCGCGTAGGCCTTGCAAGAAAACGAAGCGGCTTGATGGTCATCCATCAAGCCGCTTTTGTTTTGTCCGGGGCGGACCGTCAGACCCGTATCGTCAGACCCGTATCGTCAGACCCGTATCGTCAGACCCGCATCACCAGAGCCGCATCACCATACCCGTATCACCCGGCCCGTCTGCGCGCCTTCCACGCTGCGGCGATAGGCCAGGGCCACCCGCGATGCGGGCGCCGCTTCAAAGCCCGGAAAATACGGCCCGTAGGCCTGCATGGATTCCTGCAACACCGTCGGGCTGACCGCGTTGATCCGCAACCCTTGCAGCTCTACCGCCGCGCCGCGCACGAAGCCGTCGATGGCCGAGTTCACCGCCGATGCGTTCGCGCCATACCGGATCGGTTCGTCACTGACGATCCCGCTGGTCAGCGTGATGGACCCGCCCGCGTTCAAGTAGTGTTGCCCGATCAGCGCCACGTCCACCTGGCCCAGCAGCTTGTTGTGCAGCCCGATCTTGAACTGTTCGGCCGTCATCTCGGCCAGCGGGCCGAAGTGCATCGCGCCGGTGGTCGAGACAATGGCGTCGACCTTGCCCACGCGTTCGAACAGGTTGCGGATGCTGTCGCTGCGCGTGATGTCCACTTGGTACTGGCCGCTGGTGTTGCCCACGGCGATGATGTCGTGGCGTTGGCCGAGTTCTTCGGCAACCGCGCGGCCGATGGTGCCGGTTGCGCCGATCAGGATTATTTTCATGGAAGCCTCCGGGCCGTGCCCGTTGTTTGGTTAGCATTTGCGAAGCGCTGGCGCCGCGCCAGTGCATAGAGGCATTCTCGCTTTTCGCTATCCGTGGAAAAATCCGCACATGGTGCAAACACTTCACACTCCGGGTGCGTAATTCATGGATCGCTTGCTCAGCATGGAAGTCTTCGTGGCGGTCGTTGAGTTGGGCAGCCTGACCGCGGCGGCGGCGCGGCACGAGATGTCGGCGGCCATGGCGGCCAAGCACGTCAAGGCGCTGGAATCGCGATTGGGCCTGCGCCTGTTGAACCGCACCACGCGCCGACAAAGCCTGACCGAAGCGGGCCAAGCCTATTACGCGCGCAGCAAGACCATTCTGGAAGACATCCGCGACGCGGAGCAGGGCGCCGAGGCCTTGCGGCTGACGCCGCGTGGGCATCTGCGCATTACGTCCACGGTGACCTTCGGTTCGCTGGCGTTGACGCCGGCCATTGCCGACTATCTGTCCGTCTATCCCGACGTGAGCGTCGAGCTGGTGCTCAGCGACATGGTGGAAGACATTGTGGCCGCCCGCTACGACGTGGCGGTACGTATCGGCGAGCCGGCCGATTCTGGATTGATCGCGCGCACAATCGGCCGCTACCAAATGGTGATCTGCGCCGCGCCCGCGTACCTTGAACGCTATGGCACGCCCGCCACGCCAGACGATCTGATGCAGCATCAATGCCTGGATTTTTCGTACTGGAGCCGCCGCACGGGCTGGCAGCTGTCGGGAGACGACGGCAGCCAGGCCGGCTACCCCACCGGCCGCTTCGTGTCGAACAACGGGCAGGCGCTGCGTCAGGCCGCGCTGGCGGGCTTTGGCGTGGTATTGCAGCCCGAGCTGTTGTTGCGTGAGGATATGCACGCCGGCCGGCTAGTGCCGATCCTGCAACCGTATTGGCCCGCCGCGCGGCCCATTACGCTGCTGTACCAGAAGGACAGGCAGGCGTTGCCCAAGCTGACCACCTTTGTGGACTTTCTGGTCGAACGCTACACACGATAGTGGCCGGCGCCCAAGGCAAGGCGCCTGTTGTCAGCGTTTTGCCGGCCTCTTACTGGCCGCTTACCGGCCTCTTACCGGCCTCTTACCGGCCGCTTACCGGCCTCGTCGCCGGTCCACCGCGGTCAACGAAATCCCGTTCTTGATCATCCGATACGCCTGGCCCCCCAGCCACGTGACCTGCTCGCCGGAACTTGTGCGGCAGATGCAGTGCGTCTTGGGATCGAAGCGCGAGGTACCCAGCGCGGAATATGCCTCCAGGTCCGCAACGAAGCGTTCGATGCGATACAGGGTGCCGTCGGGAGATGTGACAAGCACATCGGTCAATCGTCTTGCGGTGCCGAGCATACTCAGTACCTCCAGGGGCCGTCGGTGTTGCGGCGGCAAAGCCTTGTGGACGCTTCTGCGTGTAGCGACGCGTGCGCGTGTGGCGCGTTTGCGGCACTACCGAAGGCGGCCTCCAAACAAAGAATCATCAAGCTGGTCGGGTGACACGCCCAGCGCCTCGGAGATGCGGTCCAGCACTATCTGCCGTGGGCGTGGCCGTGGCCGTTCCAGTTCAATGTATATGGAATGATCAACGCCAAGGCGGGCAGCCATATCAGCGGTAGTGATATTGAGGTGCTCGCGCCACGCGCGTATCAGACTCCAATCGTTGCCGGTTTTTAAGTTGACGACAGCTAGTGGTAGGGGGTTGTGTCCGACGGCCAGTCTGTGGTGCGGGCCTGCCGGGCTGGGGTCGAGCACATTGCGTTTGGCGGCGCCGCTTTTGCGGGGTTCGCCACGAGGCGTTGTGACATCGGGTTCTGCGGTGAATATAGCGCCGCCGTTGATTTGCCGATACTGATCATTGCCGATCCAGGAGATTGCCTCGCCGTTATCGAGCATGCACTCGCAATCCAGGTGGTAATTGCTGGGAACGCTCTCAAGTTTGGCAATGGTTTCCGTGGTCGTGGCGTGGCGCACCACACGATGCAATGCGCCGTCGGATGAACGCACGAATACGTCGGGAAGTCTCCAGGAAAATGGGATGATGATCTCCACGGTCAAAGCCACTTTGCCACTGTAGCCCGGTGGCAAAACGGTGAGATTTGGGGTTTCCCCTCGGCTGTTGTGGCTAGTTCGTTTCTACTCGATCTTCAACGTAAAGATCTTCACAAATGTTCACGGTGCCTGATCGCCCTTTAACCCTTCATCGCGTTGATCGAAGGCGGCCGCCAGCACGCGCGGCATGATGTCGGCGGCGGCGCCATGCAGATTGCAGTGCGCATGCGCGTCCAGCGGTGTGGCGTTGGGATTGACCTGCACGACCGTGGCGCCGGCGGCCAGTGCGCGCTGCGGCAGTTCGGCGGCGGGATACACCAGCGCCGACGTGCCGATACTGAACAGCAGGTCGCATTGCTGCGCGGCGTGCAACGCCGTGCTCCAGGCGTCCGACGGCAAGCTCTCGCCAAACCACACCACGCCGGGCCGCACGGGGGCGCCGCACTGTGTGCAGGCGGGCGGCGGAATGCGGCGGCCTTCGTCGGCGTTGCTGGCGGCGTGGGTGTCGGCTTGGGTGTCGGCGTAGGTGTCGGCATTGCTGCCAGCGCGGGTCTCAGCATGGGTCTCAGCATGGGCCTCGGCGTGCGTTTCGATTTCCGAGCTAACCGTTGCCGGGCCGTCGTCGACAACGTGTGGGGCGCCGCATGCCGAGCAGCGTGGGGCGTGCAGGCTGCCGTGCAGATGCACCACTTTGGTGGCCCCCGCGCGCTCGTGCAGATCGTCCACGTTCTGGGTGATGATCGTCAGCGCGGGCACGTGGCGTTGCAGCGCGGCGATGGCGTAGTGCGCGGCGTTTGGCGCGGCGCGCAGCACTTGCGCCCGGCGCCACTCGTACCAGCCCCACACGATGTCGGGATGCTCGCGAAACGCTTGCGGCGTGGCAAGCGCCTGCGCGTCAAAGCGCGACCACAATCCGGTCAACGCATCGCGAAACGTCGCGATGCCGCTTTCCGCCGACACGCCGGCCCCCGTGAATACAACGACGCGCTGCGCGTTGCGCAATGCCTCGATCAGGGCAGGCGGAATATCGTGATGCGTATTTTTCATTTCAAACCTTCAGGACAGTTCGATACGCTGCGCGCGGGGGCGCCAGCCTGTCAAGCTCGCGCTGTGATTTGCACCCGTGATGAGCACCCGTGATGAGCACCCGCGATGTGCCCCCGCAATGTGCACCCGTAATGTGTACCCGTAATGTGCGCGTGCGCAAGCATCCCGAATGATGGATACTGCTTTTCTCATCTGGGATTTCCCCTCCCGCACTGGAGACCCGCAATGCCCGAATCCGCCGCCGGTCTGGACCGGCTTCGCCACTTTATCGCCACTGCCACCCGCCTGGCCGGCGCAGACTCCCTGTCGCAAACGCCCGCCCTGCAAGAGGCGTTTGCCGATCTGGTGCGCCACGATGACTGGCTGCCCGAAGCCTGTACCGCCCCGCATCCGCAGTATTACCAGCAATATCTGCTGCACTGCGACCCCTTGGAACGTTTTTCGCTGGTCAGCTTCGTGTGGGGCCCGGGCCAGTCCACGCCCGTGCACGACCATGAAGTGTGGGGCTATGTGGGCATGCTGCGTGGCGCTGAAATCAACCAACGCTACGTGCGCCACGCAGACGGCAGCATCGAAACCGCCGGCGAACCCACCACCCTGCGGCCCGGCGACATCGAACGGCTGGACCCCGCCCAGGGCGACATCCACCGCGTGTCGAACGCCTTCGCGGACCAGGTGTCGATCAGCGTGCACTTGTACGGCGGCAACATCGGCGCGGTGTCGCGCCATGTCTACGATCCTCAGACGGGGCAGCCCAAGCCTTTCGTGTCCGGCTATTCCTCGGCCAACCTGCCGAACCTTTGGGACCGGTCTGCCGCCGTGCGCGCCACCATCCCGGGGTTGAAAGCCTGAGCGCGGCGGGTGTGACGCACGTTGTCCGGCGGCCGCTGCCCGTGCTATGTTCGCGTCCTAAATATTAGGAAATACAAAGATGGACAAGACGCTGCTCAAGGGCCTGATGGTATTGGAAGCGGTGACCGACGTGGACAATCCGCCGCGCACCATCGATGCCCTGGCCGCGCGGGTCGGGCTCACGCGCAGCAACACGCATCGCACGCTGCAAACGTTGATCCACGCCGGCTACGTCATCAAGGACGATGACGGCGGTGGCTACCGTGGCGCGGTGCGCCTGTTTGAATTGGCCGCGCGCCAGCTTGCCCAGCTGGATGTACGCAAGCTGGCCGCGCCGTTCATGCGCACGCTGGCGGACCAGACGGGCGAGACGGTGCATCTGTCGGTGCTGGACGGATTCGATGTGGTCTACGTGGACAAGATCGACAGCCCGCAACCGATACGCGCATATTCCATGGTGGGCGGCCGCGCGCCCGCCTATGCGGTGGCCACCGGCAAGGCGCTGCTGGCCTATCAGCCCGAAGGCTATGTCGAGCGCTTTGCCGAACAACTGGTGCGCCACACGCCGTCGACCATTGTTTCCATGCCCCTGCTGAAAGACGAACTGCGCAAGATCGCGCGCGCCGGCTATGCCGTGAATCGCGGCGAATGGCGCGAGGGCGTGGGCGGCCTGGCCGTGACCCTGTTCAACAGCCTGGACCAGGCAGTGGCGGCGGTGGGCATCTCCGGCCCGCTTGACCGCCTTAGCGCGGCCAGGATGAAGCAGCTGGCGCCGGATGTGTCGGCCTGTGCGCAGTCCATTTCGCAAGGGATGGGCTACCGGCGAGGGTATCTGGATCAGTAGCATCCGTGCGCGGCGACAGCGCCGTGGCGATGCGCACGGCCTGGTCGCACGCCAGCCGCGCATTCACATCCATGGACGTGGTCCAGAAATACGTGCCGCCGGCAAGGCTGCCCAATACCGACACCTGTTCCCACACCGCACCCTGCGCGTTCCTGACGCAGCCTGTGTCGAAGTCCAGCGCCAGTCCGCCAAACGGGTCCGACACCGCGTGGCCGTCGCGTAGCAAGCCGGCCACCAGCGCATCGTCGGTGCGCGCCACGTCCACCGAAAAACTGGTGGCGTTGATGAGGGCGTCGCTGCGATGCTCGGCGTTGCCGTCTGGCATGCTTAGCCGGGTATGGAACTGACCGGTGCCTGCGTCATGGCGGCTGTCCACGAAGCCCGCGCGCACTTGCAACTGACCCGTCTTGAACAGCGCTTGCAGCTTCAAGGCGTTGCGCATGGGGAAGGTGGCGCGGCGTGCCATCCACAGCGCACGCCAGCGCGATTGAAAGCGGTGGCGTTCCGTGTCGGGCAGCAGGCGCCATATTTCGTCCACCGCTGCATTGGTGGCGGCGGCCACGGCCTGCCAGGGGCGCGCGGCTTGCGTCGACCGGCGTATCTCGTCGTCCAGGGCGCGCACCGCGTCGGTGGCCAGGCCGAAGATCTCGTCGGCGTCCAACGCGCCGCCCATGGCCCGCACTTCATCTTGCAAAGCCTGCGCAATGACCTCTAGCGATAAGGCGCCGCCGTGCCGCATGGCAAGCGCCACGGCGCCTTCACGGCTAAGGTGGCGCAGCGCCGCCGGGGGCTGGTTGTGCGGGCTGCGCACCGATGGCAACCGGCCATTGCGCGACACGCACAACAGCGGGCCGCGATGGCCTGCTTGCTGCAAGGCCGCCACCGCGTCCACCGCGCTGAGGCTGGTGCCGACGATGCAGACGGACGCATCGGGTGCGATCCGGGCCGCCAGATCAGCGACGGGGTAGGGGCTGTTGAAATAGCCCGGCGCGTCGTGCAGCGCGGGGAAGGCTTGCGACGGCAAGTTGCCATTGCACAGGACGGCATAACGGGCCACGCACGCGGGCGCGCCGGCGGGCTCGACGTACACCGTGCCGTCTGGCAGCGGCGACACGCGCCGCACGCGGCAGGGTACATGAGCCAGCGCGATGCCCAGTGCGTGCGCAAGGTCCCGACAGCGCGCGTAGACCGCGCGCAGATAGGCGCCGAACAGCGGGCGGGGAAGAAAGTCGGAGGGCTGAATATCGGCCACGCCATATCCACGCAGCCAGGCGGGGTCCTGCGCGCGCAGCCACTCGACAAAGTCCAGGCGATGATCCGCCCGCGCCGACATATTGCCTGCGGGGATGTTCAACAGATTGCTGCGCAGGTCTTCCTGATAGGCGCCGCCGGGGCCGGGCTCCGCTTGCGGTTCGAATAGCGACACGGTCAGCGATACGGATCGCGACGCCGCCAGCGGGCACGGCACGCCTTGCGCTTGCCATGACAACAGCAACTGATACAGGAAGCTGACGGCGACCGAGCCGCCGCCCACGATGGCGACGTCGACCAGCAGCCGCGTATCACCGCCCAGGCCCATCTGGGCCGCGCCCGGCTTCACGTGACCGTCGCTCATTTGGCGGCCGACATGCGCACCACGTCGCCCCAGCGCGCCACTTCCTGCTTCAGCACACGGCTGGTGTCGGCGGGCGATGTGGCCACCGCATCGGCGCCCAGCTTCAACGCGGCCTGCTGCACCGAAGGCATCGCGGCGGCTTTCTGCATGCCGGCCGACAGCTTGTCCACCACGTCGGGCGGCGTGCCGGCGGGCGCCAGCAAGGCGTAGGCGGTAGCCACGGAATAATCCTTCACGCCTTGTTCCATCAACGTGGGCAAGTCGGGCAGCGCGGTGGCGCGCTTGGCGGTGGTCACGCCCAGCAGGCGGATCTTGCCGCTGGCCACCTGGGGCAGCAGGGCGGGCAGGGTTTCGATAACCATGTCGATCTGGCCGCCCAGCAAGTCGGTAATGGCAGGGCCGCTGCCGCGATACGGCACATGCATCAAGCGCGTGCCCGTCACCACCTGGAACAGCTCGCCGGCCATGTGCTGCGAGGTGCCGGGGCCGGCCGAGCCAAACGTGATGGTGCCCGGCTTGCTCTTGGCCAGCGCGATCAGCTCCTGCACGTTGTTGGCGGGCACCTTGCTGTTGACGGCAACGGCCATCGGCATGCTGGTGGCCATGGAAACGCCGACGAAGGCGGTGGCGAAGTCGTAGCCCGGCTTGTCGGGCATGGCCGCGTGGATGGCGTGGCTGCCCACCGCGCCCATCAGCAGCGTGTAGCCGTCGGGGGCGGACTTGGCGACGTATTCCGCGCCGATCTCACCGCCCGCGCCCGCCTTGTTTTCGACCACCACGCCTTGTCCCAGGAAGTCTCCCAGGTGCTGGGCATAGATGCGGGCCGCGGCATCGGTGGCGCCGCCCGGCGGAAAGGGCACGACCATGCGTACCGGTTTGGCCGGCCAGGTCTGGGCTGGGGCCGGGGCGGCCGCCAGGGCAAGTACCGCGCCCGCCAGGGCAATGCGCCATGTCTGCTTCATGAATGTCTCTCCTTGGTGTGATCAAACCGTCAGACGTGTACCGGCCCGTGTCGACCGTGCCCGGCACCGCTGCGACTCGTTTTTATAAATCCTAAAATATAGGACTCGTATTCCAAAAGATGGTTTACGTAGAATTCCACACGGTGATATGCTGGTCAACAATTAAGCGCAGCACCTAGGGATTGCACTAGGAAACATGCGGAAACCTGGCGCTTGGTATCGGGCGACAGGCATGATGCCATCGACGAAAGCCGCGCTCTTATATTATTTTTTGCATCCCAAATATTGAATTTTCATAATGAGAGGTCAGACATGACACCCAGTTCGGCACTGGCCGGCATCACCGTGCTTGAAATTTGCAACGTCGCGGCGGGACCCTTCTGCGGCATGTTGTTGGCGGATATGGGCGCCGACGTCATCAAGGTTGAAAACCCGCAGGGCGGCGACACGCTGCGCAGCTGGCCGCCCATTTCCAACGGCTATAGCGAGAACTTCGCGTCGCTGAACCGCAATAAAAAGTCGGTGACGCTGAACCTGAAAGACCCCGCCGACCTGGCACTGGCGCGCGAACTGGCGCAGACCGTTGACGTGCTGATCGAAAACAACCGGCCCGGCGTGATGGACCGCCTGGGGCTGGGTTATGCGCAGTTGCGCGAGGCCAATCCCAAGCTGGTGTATTGCTCGATCTCGGCCTACGGCCAATCGGGGCCGCGCTCGCAAGAAGGGGGGTTCGACCTGACCATCCAGGCCATGAGCGGCATCATGAGCGTGACGGGCGAAGCCGGCGGCGAACCCGTGAAATGCGGCGTGCCGGTGGCCGACTTTTCGGCCGGGCTGTACGGCGCGTTTGCGATTGCGTCGGCGTTGCGCGCGGCGCAAGCCAGCGGGCAGGGCACGCACATCGATGTGCCGATGCTGGGCGCCACGTTGGGCATCGCCGCGTTGCAGACGTCGGAATTTTTCGGCAGCGGTAAAGACCCCGTGAAGCTGGGCTCGGCCCATCCGCGCAATGCGCCGTATCAGGCGTTTCGTTGCAAGGGCGGTTATTTCGGCATGGCGGCCGGCAACCAGGCCTTGTGGAAGAGCGTATGCGCCACCGTGGGCCGCGACGACCTGCTGGCCGACCCGCGCTTTACCGACACCAGCGCGCGCGCCCGCCACCAGACGGACCTGCGCGAAATCCTGGAAGCCATCTTCGCCACCGAAGACGCACAGACCTGGTTGACGCGTTTTCGCGCGGCGGGCGTGCCGTGCGCGCCCATCAACACCTATTCCGAAGTGCTGGCCGACCCGCAGGTGGAACACATGGGCTGGGTGCAGCCCGTGGAGTTGCCCAACGGCGTGCAGACGCGAACCTTCGGCCTGCCCGTGCGCTTTGATGGCCAGACCACGGCGCTGCGCCTGCGTCCGCCCGCGCTGGGCGAGCACAACGACGAAGTGCTGGGCGCGTTGCGTGCGGCCGGGAAAGGGGTGCCGGCATGAGCGGCGTGTTGCGTATCGACAAGCAGGGCGCGCGCCATGTGCTGACGCTGACGCGCGCTGAAAAAATGAATGCGTTGTCCGCCGAGCTGGTGGACGCGCTGATCGCCGCGCTGGACGAGGCCGAGGCGCAGGGCGCCAAGCTGATCGTGATCAAGGGCGAAGGCAAGAACTTCAGCGCCGGCTTTGACTTTGGCGACTGGCAGACGCAAAGCGAAGGCGACCTGCTGCTGCGCTTCGTGCGCATCGAGACCTTGCTGCAACGCCTGGCCGCGTCACCGTGCCTGACGGTGGCGCTGGCGCACGGCCGCAACTTTGGCGCGGGCGTGGACCTGTTCGGCGCGTGCAAGTGGCGCATCAGCGCGCCCGACGCTACCTTCCGTATGCCGGGCCTGAAGTTCGGACTGGTGCTGGGCACGCGCCGCTTTGCCGCGCTGGTGGGCGCCGAACGCGCCCGCACCGTGTTGGAACAGGCGGCCACGTTCAACGCCGAAGAAGCGCTGCGCGATGGCTTTGCGACGCGCCTGGCCGTTGCCCAGGAATGGGCCGACATTGAACAGCACGCGGCGGAAACGGCGGTCGCGCTGACCGACGCCAGTCGCATTCAGCTGTATGCCGCGCTGTCCCAGGAAACGCCCGACGCCGACCTGGCGCGCCTGGTGCGTTCGGCGGCGGCGCCCGGCTTGAAGGACCGCGTGGCGGCTTACCTGCAAGCGCGCTAAGGGCACAGGAACCTGCAAGGGAGAGGAAGACTATGGCTTCGGGATTCAACCAAAAGAACAAGCAGTGCACGGTGGCCGAGCTGGCCGCGCTGGTGCCCGATGGCGCGTCGATCGCGCTGGGCGGCAGCTTTCTGCATCGCGGCCCGTTCGCGTTCGTGCGCGAACTGATCCGGCAAGGCAAGCGCGACCTGGAACTGGTCAAGCAATCGCCCGGGTATGACGTGGACATTTTGTGCCGCGCCGGCGTGCTGCGCCGCGTGCGCGCGGGCATCGTCGCCATGGAAGGCAATTTCGGCCTGGCGCCCTGGTATCGGCGCGCGGTGGAACAGCGCCAGATCGAACTGGAGGAACACGCTTGCGCCAGCCTCACGGCGGGCTTGCGGGCGGCGGCGTTCGGCGTGCCGTTTCAACCCTGCGGCGGCCTGCATGGCAGCGGCCTGCCGGAATTGAACGGCTGGGCCTGCCTGGACGACCCTTATGGCAGCGATCAGAAAACGTATGTGGTGCCGGCGATTCGCCCCGACTTCGCGGTGATCCAGGCGTCCGAGGTGGACGCGCTGGGCAATGTGCGCGTGCACGGCACCGCGCATTGGGACCGCATCATGTCGCGCGCGGCGGGCAGCGTGCTGGTGGTGGCGGAAAAGCGGGTCGACAGCGCCGTGTTCGAAGCGCAACCCGAATCCACGCTGGTGCCGTACTTCATGGTGCAGGCCTACGCCGTGGCGCCGGGCAGTGCGTGGCCCGGGTCGTGCTGGCCCGACTACGCCATCGACTATCCGGCGGTGGAAGCCTACATGGACAAGAACAGCGATCTACAAGCGCATCTGGCCGCCGCGCCCGAAGCACAAGGGGGCAATCATGGCTGAACAGTGGTCGGGCTTTTCCTACATCGTGACGAACCTGGCGCGCTTCATCCGGCCAGATGAAATCACCTTCAGCGGCGTCAATTCCACCATGCCGATGCTGGCGTGCCTGCTGGCCAAGCGCGCCTATGACTGGGACTTCGTCTACATCAACGTGGCGGGCGGCGTGAACCCGCGTCCCTCGCACATTCCCATTTCCAGTTCCGACCCGGTGTTGGCCGAACACACCGCGTCGATCTTCTCGAACGAAGATTTCTACGACCTGTGCACGCGCGGCCGCATGGACCTGACCTTCCTGGGCGCGGCCCAGATCGACGGCGCGGGCTGCGCCAATAACTCCTGCATCGGCGACTGGCACGCGCCCAAGGTGCGCTTGCCGGGCGGCGGCGGGGGCGCGGTGATGCTGCCCACGGCCAAGCGCGCCTGCACCTGGCGCACGGAGCATTCCCGGCGCACCTTCGTGCCCAAGCTGGACTTCATGACATCGTGGGGCGGCTTTCATGGGGTGGTGACGCCCATCGCGGTGTTCATCAAGCGCGACGGGCGCCTGGCGCTGCAATCCTGGCATCCGGAATCCAGCCTGTCGGAAGTGCGCGAGCGCACCGGCTTTGAGTTCGATGCGACCGGCGCGGCGCCGACTGAACCGCCGACCGAGCAAGAGGCTCGCGCGCTGCGCGAACTGGACGCCGACGGCCAGTTTGAACGCGACGCCGCCGTTGCGCTGCGCTAGGGAGGCCGCCATGACTCTTGCCGAACCGACGCTGGTCGCGGCGTTTGCGCGTGCCTGGCGCCAGCCGGAGTGGGCATCGCGCACCGCCATCGTCACGGCCGACACGACGGTGACGTATGCCGACCTGCACCAGCGCGTGGCGCGCATCGCGGATGGCATCCGCGCGGCGGGCGTGGCGCCGGGCAGCTATGTCGCCATCGCCATGGAGCGGTCGCTGGAACAGGTGTTGACCCTACTGGGCGTGATGGCGGCGGGGGCATGCCCCTGCCCGTTGGAACCCCGCTTGTCGGCCGAGGAAACGGCGCGCCGCGTCGCGGCGGTGGGCCTGACCTGGCTGCTGCACGACAAGCCCAATGCCGCGACGGCGGCGGCCAGCGGCCTGGCTCCGGCGCGGGTGCTGGAGGCGGCAAGCGTGGCAAGCGCGGCGAGCGCGGCCGACGTGGCGAACGTGGCGAACGTGGCCGACGTGGCGAACGTGGCGAGCGCGGCCGACGTGGCGAACGTGGCGAACATGGCGAACGTGGCGGGCGGGGCAACTGTGACGGACGTGGCGGACCCGGCAACTGTGGCCGACCTGGCGCGACCTTCACATCCCGCACGTCCGGACTACGCGCCGGCGCTCGGTTGCGCCGACCAGATCTCGCCCGATGCGCCCGGCCTGTTGCTGTTCACCTCCGGCAGCACCGGCAACCCCAAGGGCGTGTTGCTCAGCCATCGGGGCTTGGCCAACAATGCGCGCGGCGTGTTGGCGCATACCGGCCTGACGCCGGACGACCGCTTGCTGCACGTGATGCCGCTGCATCACACCAACGCCTTGAACAACCAGATCTTCGCGCCGTTGCTGGCGGGCGCCAGCGTGGCGTTGGCCGGCCGCTTTCGCGCCGACGACATGCCGGGCTTGCTGCGTACGTTCCGGCCCACGATCATCACGGGCGTGCCCACGATGTACGCGCGCATGCTGGAACTGGAGTTCGATGCCGCCAGCCTGGCCGGCCTGCGCTTTGCGCGCTGCGGATCGGCGCCGATCACCGAAGCGCTGCATCGGCGCATCGAAGCATTCCTGGGTTGCCCGCTGGTGGTGTCCTACGGGCTGTCAGAGGCCACCTGCACGTCCACGATGAACCCGCCCGACGCCCGCCGCGTGGGCTCGGTCGGCACCGTGCTGGCCGGTCAAAGCGTCACGCTGCGATTGCCGGACGGCGCCGAAGCCGCGCCCGGCGGCGAAGGCGAAATCTGCATCGCGGGCGACAGCCTGATGCTGGGCTACCTGGGCGTGGACAACGGCAACGATGGCGCGCCGGCGCTGTTGCGCACGGGCGACCTGGGGCGCTTCGACGACGCCGGCTACCTCAGCATCACGGGCCGCATCAAAGACGTCATCATTCGTGGCGGCGAAAACATTTCGCCCGCCCTGATTGAAGGCGTGGTGACGGGGCTGCCCTTTGTTGCCGCGTGCTGCGTCGTGGGCGCGCCGGACGATGACCTGGGCGAAGTGCCGGTGATCTTCGCGCAACCCCAGGCGGATGCCACGGCGGGCGCGCAGGAAGCCGCCGCGCTGCAAGCGGAAGTGCAGTCCCGGCTGGGGCGGATCTACGTGCCGCGCGACGTGTTCTGGGTCGAGCGGCTGCCGGAAAACGCCGTGGGCAAGGTCGACCGCAAGGCGCTGGCCGGCATGGTGTCACGCAAGCCCGAGCACGCGTGATTCATCAGTTCCCCGGGCGCAGGGCCTCACGCCATCTGGCTGGGAGTCTTGCGAAAGCGCTTCAACGGCAAGGTGAACAACACACTGCCGATCAGCGGCCACGCCAGAAAGGGTCGCCAGACCAGGCTTAGCCCGCGATCACCTTTACGCCAGCCTCGCCAACCCGGCAATGATCGTCACCATGCGGCAACTGCTGCCGAAAGTGCGCGCGTACCGCATCTGGCGCGGCGCTGATGTGCGGCTTGCTGTAGGGCTGCGGTCAGGCCTGGCCGCGCAACCGGGCCAGCTCGGCCGAGAGCTCGGCAACCAGCGCCTGCGCACGCGCCAGGGAATCGTGGGACGACGTCGTGTCTTCCGGTGTCGGGGGCAGGGCCGTGAAGGCCGGGTGGGCCAGCTTGGCCGAGCTGACCGCGTTGACCGAGTTGGTCGGCTTGGCCATTTCGGCCGGTTCAGCCCCTTCCGCCGGCGCATCCTGCAAACGCGGATGCACGCTTTCGTGGCCCATGCTGACGTCCACGTCGAACACCAGCTGCTCGGCGCGATGCCAGGTGGTGAACCACTCCAGGGGACGGTCATGCTGATCCATGCCCTGGCCCTGCAACATCAGCAGCGGCGTGCCGGTCTGGGTGTGCAGCAGTTTGGCGAGCTTGGCGTCGGCGGCCACGGCGCGGATCTGGTTGCGGCCCGCGCCGGGTCGCAGGCCGAAGCGCCGCGTCAACACGCCATGCAAGGAAGCGTCGGCCAGATCGTCGGCGCGCAGCCCGGGCACGGCGTCGGCCGGCAGCCACGTACGCACATACGCCAGCGGCGCGTCGGCCACATGACGCAAGCGTTCCAGCATCAGTAATTGCGTGGTGCCAAAAAACGCCGCCACGTCGGCGGGCGGTTCGGCCCGCGCGAACGCCAGCACGCGCGTCTGCAAGGCCACGCCGGACTGCGCGAATTGTTCGTACAGCCCGGTGGACCGCTGCACCAGCCGGCGATGTTCCTGCGGCGCGGCAACCGTTGCCGGGCGCCCGCTTTCGCGTTGGATCAAGCCTTCGGTGGCCAGCGCTGCCAGCGCCTGGCGGACCACGCTGCGCGCCACGCCAAAGCGTACGCACAGCGCGGCTTCGCTGGGCAGCACGGCGCCCGCCGCCAGCTTGTTCGTCCGGATAAAGCCCCGCAGCAAGGCCGCCACCTGGGCGTGCAGCGGGGTATCGCCAGAGCGATCAAGAATGGGCAGTGCGTCGTGCGTGGCGGGCGCCATGGAAATCAACCTCCGGTTTGTGCCCGCGCAGTTTCCCATACATGCGTCCAGCCCGGGGCCAGATGCGCGGCGCGCTCGGCGGCCAGGATCAGGCTGTCTTCGCGCGCGATGCCCTTGCCCGCGATGTCGAACGCGGTGCCGTGGTCCACGGACACGCGCACGACGGGCAGGCCGACGGTGATGTTGACGCCATCATCGCCATACACGGCCTTGAACGGCGCGTGCCCTTGGTCGTGATAGCAGGCAATCACGAACTGCCACTTGCCGCGAACGGCTTGCGGGAACAGGGCGTCGGCGGGGATCGGGCCGGCGGCCAGGATGCCGGCCGCGTTGGCTTCGGCCACGGCCGGGGCCAGGATGTCGGCGTCTTCGCTGCCGAAGATGCCGTTTTCACCGGCGTGCGGGTTCAGGCCCGACACGGCCACCGGCTGGTCGCCGCGGCCCAGCGCCTTGGCGAACGAGCCCGCCAGACGCAGCACGGCGCGCATGCGCGTGGGCGTCAGATCGTCGATGGCCTGGCGCAGCGATACGTGCGTGGTGGCGTGGAAAATGTAGAGGTCGCCGGCCGACAGCACCAGCGAGAACGTCTTGACGCCGAACTCGTGCGCCAGCAGTTCGGTGTGGCCGGGCCACTTGTGGCCGGCGGCGTGCATCGCGGCCTTGTTCAGCGGCGCGGTGACGATGCCGTCGACTTCGCCGGCGCGCGCCAGGGCGCAGGCCGTGGTCACGAAACGCACCGAACCGTCGCCCGCGTCGGCGCTGATTTCGCCCAGCTTGACGTGGGCCAGCGACGGGCCGGCTTGCAGCACTTCGATGGTGCCGGGGGCATTGGTACAGTCGGCCGCGCGGTCCAGCTTGCGCACGATGGCGGGGTCGCCGCCCAGGCCGCGCACCGCGTTGACCATCACGTCCACATCGCCCACCACCAGCAGGCGGGCCTTTTGGCGCAGTTCGTCATGGCCCATCAGCATCTTGGCCGTGATTTCCGGCCCGATGCCGGCCACGTCGCCCAGGGTGACGGCCAACAGCGGCAGCTTGTTCGATTGAGGTTGTGTCATCGCTTGAATCTCCTGTCGCGGATCGCGCGCACGGCGCGAACCAGTACGTCTTCGGTGCCAAAGCCGCCGGCCTTGGTCACCACGGGCAGGCCCGCGGCCATGCCCCCGGTCAGCGTGCCAAGAGGCACGCCGCCCATGACTTCATCCACCAGCGCGATGCCGCGCGCGGCCAGCGCCACCAGCACGCTGCGCGCGCCGTCGCCACCCGTGGCGACCACGCCCGCCGCGCGGGATGCCGTGATCAACTGCGCCGCCAGGCTGCCCAGCCGTTCGGCGACTTTCTCGGAATCCAGGCCGTCCAGCTGCCCTTCGGGCGCCAGCAGCAGCACGGTGCCGGCTTCGGCCGGCGCCTTGGCGTGGGCTTGCAACAGCGGCTGCGTCCAGGCCTGCCAGGCGGCGTCGTCGGCCAGTTGTTGCAGCGAAGGCGTCCAGGTGTCGGCGCCCGACGCCTTCAGTGCAGCGGCTTGCGCGCGTGCCGCGCTGTGCTGCGACGTGACCACGACGACGACGGGCGCCGTCTGGTCCGCACCGGCCCACACGCGAGCCAGCGGCACGGCCAGGCCGCCCGCGCCCACGGGCAGGGCGTGTTCGCCCAGCAAGCCGATGGCGCGCGCCAGGCGCTCCAGGTCGGCGTCCGTGGCGGCGTCCACCACCACGGTGTGGCCCGCTTCGCGGATACGCGCGGCCAGCGCTTCCGGCGTGTCGCCGTCTTGCACCGCGACGTGGGCGCAGCCCAGCAACGTGGGGATATGGCTTTCGGTGACGGGCGTGACCGGGTCCGTCGCGGCGGACGTTTCGGTGACGGGCTTGCCGTTCACCCTCAGCACGCCTTGTTCAACGGTGCGGCCGGTGGCGGGAAAGGCGGGGCAGATCACCGCCACCGTGTCCGGGCCCCAGGCCAGGCGGGCCGCGTCGATCTCGGCCTTGAAAGCGCCGCGCAAGGTGGAGTCCACCTTCTTGTACAGGCGCGACACGCCGGCCGCGCGCAGCTGGCGCACGTTCTGGTCGATGACGCGGGCGGCCTCGGCGGCGGGCAGGGCGCGGCTGTTGGTCGTGACCGCCAGCACTTCGACGCCGGCCGTGGCCGGGCCGGACAGCGCTTCCTCGGCGCCGCCGATGGACAGGTGCGTGCTCCAGCCGGCGCGCACGAACTGCACGGCGGTGTCGCCCGAGCCGGTCAGGTCATCGGCAACGATGGCGATGGTGGGGGTCAAAGCGCCTCTCCGCGCGCCTCGCCCAACGTCGGCGTGGCGCGGCTTGCGTCCGCGTCCTCGGACTTCAGTTCACCGGCGCGCTTCAGGAAGTACGACGCCAGGATCGGAGCCAGGATGGAACTGATCAACACGCAGGCGGCCACTTGCGCGGTGGCAGTGGACACGTATTGCTGGAAGTTGGGATCGGCGGCGGCCACCACGGCGGGCGTGGCGATGGCGTTGCCGGCGGTGGTGCCGGCGGCAAAGCCCAGGCCGCTCTTGCCGCCACGGCGCAGGATCAAGCGATAGCCCAGGTAGACCAGGCCGCCGGTGATCGGGCTGATGATCAGGCCCAGGATCAGGCCGCTGATGCCGCCGCTGACGACCGCGCCCAGGTTGATGCCGGTGCCCAGCGCGAAGGCGAAGAACGGGATGACGATGTTGGGCACGGGCTTGAGCACGTCGCGCCACTTCGGGTCCAGGTTGCCGACCACGACACCCAGCAGGAACGGCACCAGCGCCGCCACCAGGGCAATCATGGGAATGTCGGCCAGGCCCGAGGCGCCCAGGAACAGCAGGCTGAAGAAGGGGCCGTCATTGACGGCGCTGGCAACGTAGGCGCCACGGTCGCGCGCATCGCCGTACTGGCCGGTGTAGGCCAGCCACAGGCCGCCGTTGCTGTTGTCGAACGCGGCCAGCAAGGCCAGGATCGACACGCCCAGCACGCCGTCCAGGCCGACGTAGCTGCCCAGGATGATGATGAGCGTGGCGGGCACCAGCGTCTTCATCAGCAGGATGGTGCCGGCCGTGGCCAGGATGGGGCCGCCGGTGCGGGCGTTGACCTGCGTGCCGGTCGCGAAGATCAGCAGGGCGATCAGCGGCAGGGCGCTGTTCTTGAAGAGGGCGGTGGTGAAGCCGCCGATGGCCAGCGCATCAGGGGCAAAGGTGCCGATCAGGGAACCCAGGATCAGCGGCACAAGCATCAATCCACCAGGGATTTTCTGCATGGTGCCAAAAAAAGGCGAACGGGAAGAGGCAGCGGTCGACACTTGCGTAAGTCTCCAGGACGGTTCTGGTGGATTGCAGACGTTCGTTGACGCGTCTGTCAGTGGGGGTTGAAAAACCGCTAGTGTACACCTGTACGTACTGCCTGTACGTACAGGTTTTGCAGCTGGCTCGGGTTTTTCAGGATTCCCGTCCTGGAGGGTTCAGCGCAAATGCCGGCGTTGCGACGAGCCTTGCATCAGAAGCGGTACGCCCCGCTCAACATTACCGTGCGGCGTGCGCCGTAGAAGCAGTCGCCACGGTCCAGGCAAACCACTTCATAGGTGCGGTCGGCAATGTTGTTGACGTTCAAGGCATAGCGCCACGGGCCGTTGTCGTAGCTGACCATCGCGTCGAACAAGGTGACGGCGGGCGTTTCGGGCGCGCCGCCATCGCGGAAGGCCGTCAGGTAGCGCACGCCCGCGCCCACCGCGAAGCCGGGCTGGCCGGCCAGCGCAAAGCGGTACTTGCCCCACAAAGACGCCATGTGCTTGGGCAGGGCTTCCAGTTGCGGGTCGACATCGGTGTAGAGGTAGTTGGCGATCACGTCGACGTTCTTGGTGACGCGGCCTCGCAATTCCAATTCCACGCCGCGCGTGCGCGTCTTGCCGGCCTGGAGCTGGTTGTTGGGGTTGTCGGGGTCATTGGTTTGACGGTTCTTTTCGCGCAGGTCATAGGCCGCGGCGGTGAACTCGATGTCGGCGTCCTTGGGCATGTATTTGATGCCGGCCTCGACCTGCTTGCCGCGCAGCGGCTTGTAGCGTTCGTTGTAGAAGTTGGACCCGGCAATGGGCGTGAACGATTCGCTGTAGCTCAGGTAGGGCGACCAGCCGTTGTCGGCCGCGTACATCAGGCCGAAGCGCTTGGTGGTGGCGTAGTCGGTTTCCTTGTCCTGGCCTTCGATGCGATTGTCGGCGCGGTCGCGGCGAATGCCCGCCAGGAAGATCCAGTTCTGGTCGAACTTGATCTGATCCTGCGCGTAAAAGCCCAGCTGCTGCTGCTTTTGCTTGGGCGTGTCGGACAGTTCATATTCCGGCCGGTTGCCGTAGACGGGGTGATACAGGTTCAGCGGCGCGCCCAGGCCGGAGGCCGTCTGGCTGGTCTCGCGGTAGTGCGAATAGTCCATGCCGAAGATAACGGTGTGCTCGGTGCGGCCCCAGTTCAGCTTGCCCTCGATATTCTGGTCGGCCAGCAGCGTGCGCATGCGCGGCTTGTTGACGTAGAAGTAACGGTCGGTGGTGGTCTGTTCCGCGTCGATATAGGAATCGCCACGGCGCGCGCCGTACACGTTCGGGTACAGCGATTGGTAATCAACGCGGCTGACGGTGTTGCGGAAATTCTGGCGGAATTTCCACGTGTCGTTGAACTGGTGTTCAAACAGCCAGCCCACGCTGAATTGCTCGGTGTCGTAGGCGTCAAAGCCGGGCTCGCTGACGAAGCGGCGCGTCGGGATACGGCCATTGGGGTTTTCTTGCACCGACCCGCTCCAGGGCAGGAACGATTGCGTCGTGCCCGCCTTGTCCTTCTGCCACAACGCCTGCAAGGTCAACGACGTGGCGGCGCTGGGCCGCCAGGTCAGCGACGGCGCCAGCATCAGGCGGTCATCGGGCGCATGTTGCACCTGGGTGTCGCTGTCGCGCCCCACGCCCACCACGCGATACAGCCATTGGCCGTCTTCCGTGACCGGGCCGGTCAGGTCGGCCTGGATTTCGCGGCGGCCGTGATTGCCCACCACCACGCCGATTTCGCGCTGGGCGTCGGCTTGCGGGCGCTTGCTGACCAGGTTGACCAGGCCCCCGGTGCTGCCTTGTCCGTACAGCATGGACGACGGGCCGCGCAGCACTTCCACGCGCTCCAGGCCGTAGACCTCGGTGCGCGGGTTGTTGGAGTTGAAGAACTGGCGCAGCCCGTCCAGGTATTGCGCGGGCTCGGTGCCGCGTATGCGCACATAGTCGCCGCGGTTGTCCACGCCGTACGCATTGGGCCGCACGCCCGCGGCGTAGTTCATGGTGTCCTGAACGTTCAGCGCGCCCTGGTCCACGATCTGGTCGCGCGGAATCACGGTGATGGCTTGCGGCGTTTCGGACAGTGGCGTGTCGGTCTTGGTGCCCGTGGCGCTGCGCGTGGCGACGTAGCCGTCCACGGGGCCGGTCGCGGTTTCGCCCATGCCGGTGACCTGCACGGCAGGCAGGACGGTGGTGGCTTCGGTGGCCGGATTGGTGGTTTGCGCCTGCGCGGTGGCGCCCAGGCAGGCGGCCAGCGCGGCGGCGGGCAATAGCGTCTGCGGCCGCGGCAGGCGGGCGGCACAAGGTGTATGGCGTTTCAAGAGTCGTCCCCTACGGCGCTGCGGCCGCTGATTACATACAGGAATAGCAACGATAACTATTATTAATTGCGTTGCGGCCACGCGCCAAGACGCATGGGCGATCCCAGATGTAAAAAAAACCTGCACGGTTGGGCGGCGGCGGCTGGTTGCCGGCAATAAATACCTTGCGTTTCAGAGGCTTGGCGGGACGCCGGGCAGGCCCCGCCATTGAAGAGAAGAAGGCGCCGTCCTGTTGGCCCCACACGACACCGGACGCCTCATGCGTACTGCGCGCGCCGCGTGCCACCTTCGCGGCGGCTGGCCTTGTCGGCCACGATATTGTCTTGGCCCATCTGCCGGCCGCGCTGTTCGATGCGGCCCAGAAAGTCGCGCAGCAGCGCTACCTCGCTATCGCTCAGGTCTTGCACCAGCAGTGCATTCAGCCGCGACACTTCGGGCAGCAGCGCCTGGTATCGCGCCAGCCCCTCGGCCGTGGCCTCGACCCGCACGACACGGCGGTCGGCGCTGTCGTGCAAACGCCGCAACCAACCTTTTTCACACAGCGCGCCCAAGGTGCGCGACGTGCGCGCCAGGTCCAGCTTGGCGGCGGCGGCAAGCTCGGCGGAATTCATGATGCCGCCTTCAATGGCGCAGGCCAGGATGCGCCATTCGCGTCGCGTGATGCCAAAGCGCCCTTCGCACAGGCGCACGAAGACGGGGTTCGATTGCGACCATGCTTGATACAGCCGGTACATCAGCATGTCGGCCAATTGCGGCGGTGCGGGGATGGGGCGGGTTGGCATGGCGTCTCCTCCTTGCCGCAGCGCGTGCCGCGTCGGCGCGTTGCGCTGCATATCGTTATGGAAAGTCCTGGATTAGATCAAGCAATGGACCCGTTGCTACAGTCAATCTGCTTATTTCGGTATACGGCCAGGCAGAAAGAAACATAACCGACGGCGGGCCACTGTCGACAGGAGAACACCATGCGTAAATGGATGACGGGCGCGGCCTTGGCTGCCGCGTTGGCGGGGGGCGCGTCGCTGGCCTGTGCGCAGCAGGCGCCGCTGGATGGCGCGTTGACCATCGTAGTGGGCTACCCGCCCGGCGGAAGTTCCGACCGCATTGCGCGGCTGGTGGCCGACCGCCTGAAAGACCGCGTGGGCGTGCCCGTCGTCGTGGAAAACAAGACGGGCGCCGGGGGGCGCATCGCGGCCCAAGGCCTGCATGCCGCGCCTGCCACGCAGAACGTGTTGATGCTGGCCAACCCGGCCGTGATGGTGGTGGCGCCGCTGGTCTACGCCCAGCCCGGCTACGACGCCCAGCGCGATTTCAAGCCCGTGTCCCTGGTCAGCGAATATAAGTTCGCGCTGGCCGTGCCCGCGTCCTCGCCCATCCAGGACGTGGCCGCGCTACGTCTGTGGCTGCGCGCCAATCCCAAGCAATTCACCGTGGGCGTGCCCGCCACCGGCAGCTTGCCGCATTTCTTTGCATTGATGCTGGGCCGTGAAATCGGCCAGGAGCCCGAGGTGGTTGGCTATCGGGGGTCGGCGCCGCTGATCTCGGAACTGATCGGCGGCATCCTGCCGCAAGGCATCGACACGCTGGACACCTTGTTGCCGCAGCATCGCGCCGGCAAGATCCGCATCCTGGCGACCTCCGGTGAAACGCGTGACGCCGATCTGAAAGAGGTGCCCACCTTTCGCGAAGGCGGTGTGAACCTGGCGGCCGACGGCTGGAACGCGTTCTTCGCGCCGGCCGCGATGCCCGAGGCGAAGGTCAAGCGGCTGGGCGCCGACATCGCCGCCATCCTGCGCGAGCCCGCCATGCAGCAAGCGGTGCGCGCCGTGTTCCTGGAACCGGTGTCGCGGGACGCATCCGACACCGCCAAAGCGTTGGCCGCCTACCGCCAGCAATGGGAGCCGGTCGTGCGCGACTCCGGCTTCACGGCCACGCAATAAGGGGCGGCGATGCGTACCGTGCAAAACGTGTTGTTCATCATGGCGGATCAGCTGCGCGCCGACCACCTGGGCTGCTACGGCCATCCCTATCTGCAAACGTCGAACCTGGACGCTCTGGCCAGGCGCGGCGTGCGCTTTGATCGCGCCTTCGTCAATTCCGGCGTGTGTGGCCCGTCGCGCATGAGCTACTACACGGGCCGCTATCCGTCGCGGCATGGCGCGACGTGGAACCGCGTGCCCTTGTCCGTCAACGAGATCACGCTGGGTGAATACCTGGCCGGGCAGGGCCGCGACCTGGCGCTGGCGGGCAAGACGCACATCATTCCCGACAAGGCCGGCATGGAACGGCTAAGCATCGATGGCGCCTCCGAGCTGGGGGTGCTGCTGGCGCGCGGCGGCTTCACCGAACTGGACCGCTACGACGGCCACCATCCGCCCGGCGACGAAAGCGGCTACCCGGCCTACCTGCGGCGCCACGGCTACGACAGCGCCGACCCCTGGACGGACTTCGTCATTTCAGGCGTGGATGCCAACGGCCAGATCGCCAGCGGCTGGCACATGCGCAACGTGCATCTGCCCGCGCGCGTGGCCGAACCGCATTCCGAAACCGCCTACATGACGGACCAGGCGCTGGACTTCATGCAGCGGCGCGGCAGCCAGCCCTGGGTGCTGCACTTAAGCTACGTCAAGCCGCACTGGCCCTACATGGCGCCCGCGCCGTACCACCGGCGCTATACCGCCGACCAGTGCCTGCCGGTGCAACGCAACCGCGAAGAACTGCGCGACGCGCACCCCGTCGTTGCGGCGTATCGCCAGCAAGAAGAAAGCATCAGTTTTTCCACCGACGAATGCGTGCGCGTGGTGCGGCCCGCGTACCAGGGGTTGATCCAGCAGCTGGACGACCACCTGGGCCGACTGTTCGACTACATGGAAGGCGCGGGCCTGATGAAGAACACGCTGATCGTGTTCACCGCCGATCATGGCGACTTCCTGGGCGACCACTGGCTGGGCGAAAAGGAATTGTTCTACGACACCGTGCAACGCGTGCCGTTCATCGTGATGGACCCATCGGCGGCGGCCGACGCCACGCGCGGGCAGGCGCTGGATGACATGGTGGAAAGCGTGGATCTTGTGCCGACCGTGCTGCGCGCGCTGGGCACGCCAGGCCCCGCGCACCGGCTGGAAGGCCGCGAACTACAAACGCTGCTGCATGGGCGCGACGCCGCCACGCCGTGGCGCGACTGCGTGTTTTCCGAGCTGGACTACAGCTTTCGCCACGCGCGCATCCTGCGTGGCAAGACGCCGCAGAACGCCCGCGCGTGGTCGGTGCGCACGGACCGCTGGCGCTATGTGTACTGGCTGGACGAGCCCGAGCAACTGTACGACCTGCATGCCGACCCGGGCGAATTCCAGGACCTGGGCACAAGCAGCGAGCACGCCGCCGTCCGCCTGGAACTGCGCCAGCGCCTGTTGGACTGGATGCTGCGCGGCAAGCGCCGCACCACCCTGAGCGACGAGGCCGTGGAAAAGGCTACCAACGCGCACAAACGGGCGGGCGTGTTTTTCGGGCAGTGGTAAGAGGCGGCGCCGTTGCGCGGTAAGCGGGGGGAAGGCGTCGCGCACTAAGGGGCGTGGTGGCGTCGCGCACTAAGGGGCGGGGCGCCGTCTCGCGCCGCCCGGTCGCCGCGATCGGGCGTGCCCCCTCAGGCGTGCCCCGCGCTTTGCGTTTGCGTCGGCGCGGCGGTCTCGGGTTTCAGTTCCCGCCGCAGGATCTTGCCCACATTCGAGCGCGGCAGGTCATCGCGAAATTCCACATAGCGCGGCACCTTGTAGCCGGTCAGCTGCGTGCGGCAATGCGCAATCAGCGTGTCGGCGTCCAGGCCCGGATCCTTGCGGATCACGAACAGCTTGACCGCTTCGCCCGACCGTTCATCCGGCACGCCCACGGCCGCCACCTCGCGCACGCCCGGATGCAACGCGGCGGCGTCCTCGACTTCGTTCGGGTACACGTTAAAGCCCGACACCAGGATCATGTCTTTCTTGCGGTCGATCAGGAACACGTAGCCGTCGTCATCGACGTAGCCGATGTCGCCGGTGCGCAGAAAGCCGTCCGGGTACATCACCAGCGCCGTTTCGTCGGGGCGATTCCAATAGCCCTGCGTGACCTGTGGCCCGCGCACGCAGATTTCGCCGGGTTCGCCCACGCCCAGTTCTTCGCCGTCGTCATTGCGGATCGAAATCTCGGTGGACGGCACGGGCAGGCCGATGGACCCGGTGAACGTCGTGACGTCCAGCGGGTTGACCGTGACGGCGGGCGACGTCTCGGTCAGCCCATAGGCCTGCGCCAGCGACTTGCCTGTGACGGCGCGCCAGCGGTCCGCCACGGCGCGTTGCACCGCCATGCCGCCGCCCATCGTCAGGCGCAGGCGAGAAAAATCCAGCTTGGCGAAATCGGGATGATTCAGCAGCGCGTTGAACAAGGTATTGACGCCAGTAAACGCCGAAAACGGCACCTTGCCCATCTCTTTGATCAGGCCGGGGATGTCGCGCGGGTTGATGATCAGCAGGTTGCTGGCGCCGATTTTCATGAACGTCAGGCAGTTCGCCGTCAGCGCAAAGATGTGATACAGCGGCAAGGCCGTCACGACGCATTCCTCGCCATCGTTCACCAGCGGCTTGATCCAGGCGTGGGCCTGGCTGACGTTGGCCACCAGATTGCCGTGCGACAGCATTGCCGCCTTGGCTACGCCCGTCGTGCCGCCCGTGTATTGCAGGCAGGCCAGGTCGCGCTGGTCCAGCTGCACTTCGGTAAACGGCTGGGCGCGGCCGGCAAGCAGCGCGTCGGCCAGGCGCACATGCCCGGGCAGGGACCACGCCGGCACCATGCGCTTGACGTGGCGGATCGCGAGGTCCACCAAGCGCCCTTTGACCGGCCCCAGCATCTGGCCGATGGAGGTGACCAGCACGTGTTCCACCGCGCTGTTGGGTAACGCCTTTTGCACCGTGGCAGCGAAGTTGTCGGCCACCACGATGGCGCGCGCGCCAGAATCCACCAGCTGGTGTTCCAGCTCATGCGGGGTGTAGAGCGGGTTGCAATTGACCACGACGCAGCCCGCGCGCAAGGCGCCGAACAGGCACACGGGGTATTGCAGCAGGTTGGGCATCATGAGCGCGACACGGTCGCCACGGCCCAGGCCTTGCGCGTGCAGCCACGCGGCGAAGTCGCGCGTCAGTGCGTCCAGCTGGGCGTAGCTGATGGATTTTCCCATGCTGATGTACGCGGTTTTATCCGCGTAGCGGCGGCAGCTGTCTCGCACGATCGAGACCAGCGTGGTGACGCCGTCCATGTCGATTCGTGCGGGGACGCCGGCGGGGTAGCTCTTGTGCCAGATAGGTTCCATCTTTGAGGATTTCCGCCTAGTTGCCCAACAGGGCTTTTTTCAGGGAGGCCTGCGCCGGCTTCTCGCCCAGCCACACGCGCAGCAGCGCGCGCGCGAAGTCGGGGCTGTCGATGCGGCCGCGTTGCTTGCCGTTATGTGACCCGGTCACGCCACGGGCATCGAAATCCAGGTCGACCACATCGCCTTCCTTGAGGGCGCCGATGTCGGCCATCATGCCGGCCAACTGGTCGGCCGGCGCTTTCATGGCGGCCAGCTCTGCCTTGGGCGTATTGTCGCGCAGGCCTTCCTGCAAGGCCTCGTCCAGGCTTTTGCTGTCTACGTCGCGCAGCAATTGCAGACGGATGCGGCGCGGCTCGGTGCTGTTGATCAACGCCGCCGCGTCGTGGCTTTTCGTGGTGACGTACAGCGACGCTACGTACACCTTCACCACGATTTTCGTGCGCACGCCGGCGCCGTTGAGCACCAGTGCATGGCTGCCCGCGGACAGCTGTTCCGGCACGCGCCTGCCCGCCACGTCGAGGTCGGCGGCAAAGGCCGGCGCACCCACCAGGCCAGCCGCCAGCGTGCCGGCCAGAACGCCTGCCTGAAGTCGGCTCAGGGCGGTGGATCGCCCTCCAGGGATACGTTGCATGTGTCTCCTCCTGTGGTCTTTCGCTTGTAGAACTTCTTGTCGGCGATATAGATCGTGCGTTCCACGACGGCGTACACCACGCCGTCCTTGTCCTTCAATTCCACCGTGTACGTGCGGGTGGTTTCGTGGTCGCGCGCAAGGTCGGCGCGGATGTCCGCGATTTCCCCGGGCGGCAGCCGGAAGTCGACATACAGGGTCGTGTAGGCGGGCTTGCGAAAGCGGATCGAGGCGGCCTTGTCCCACACGATGTGATCCGGTCCCAATGCCGACATCAACATCGTCGGGTGGGCGCCGTCCGTTACCGCAAACAGCGACCCGCCGTACATGGACCCCACGATGTTGCGCGTGCGGCGAAGCAGCGGCAGCTTGATACGGATGTGCAGGAAATCCGGCGACACAAACATCACGCGGCCGCCGGTGGCGCGAAACGCCGGATGCAGGTTGAAGCCCACCCGCATCAGGCGCGCGCGCCATTGCGGCGACAGGCTTTTAAGCCAATAGGGCTTCAGGCTGGGCATGCCGGTCGATTCCGCAATGGGCCTACATCGCTTCAAACAGCCCGGCCGCGCCCATGCCGGTGCCGATGCACATGGTGACCAACCCGTACTTGCCGCCCGTGCGGCGCAGCCCGTGCGTGATGGTTGCCGTGCGGATCGCGCCGGTGGCGCCCAGCGGGTGGCCCAGCGCGATGGCGCCGCCCAGCGGGTTGACCTTGGCCGGGTCCAGCTTCAGTTCGCGGATCACGGCCAGTGATTGCGCGGCGAAGGCCTCGTTCAGCTCGATCCAGTCCAGCGCGTCCTGCGTGATGCCGGCGCGTTGCAGCACCTTGGGGATGGCGGCAACGGGGCCGATGCCCATCACTTCGGGCGGCACGCCGGCGACCGAGAAGCTGACGAAGCGCGCCAGCGGGCTCAGGTTGAATTCGCGCAGGATGCGGTCGGACACCAGCACCACGGCAGCCGCACCGTCGGACATCTGCGAGCTATTGCCCGCCGTGACGCTGCCGCGCGTCGAGAACACCGGGCGCAACCGCGCCAAGGCTTCGGCGCTGCTGTCCGGGCGCGGGCCTTCGTCCACCTCGACCAGCCTGCGCACCATCCGCACCGCGCCGCTGGCGCCGTCGGGCAGATGCGATACCACTTCATAAGGCGTGGTCTCGGCGCGGAAATGGCCGGACGCAATCGCCGCGCACGCTTTCTGGTGCGAGGCCAGCGCGAAGGCGTCCTGGTCTTCGCGCGACACCTTCCAGCGTTCCGCGACCTTTTCGCCCGTCAGCCCCATGCCGAACGCCATGCCGATGTTCTCGTCATGGGCAAAGATCTCGGGGTTCATCGACACCTTGTTGCCCATGATCTGCGGCATTGCGCTCATGGATTCGGTGCCCGCGCCGATCATGATGTCGGCTTCGCCCATGCGGATGCGCGCGGCGGCGTCGGCCACCGCCTGCAAGCCGGACGCGCAGAAGCGGTTCACGGTGACGCCCGCGACGCTTTGCGGCAGGCCCGCCAGCAGCAAGCCGATGCGCGCCACGTTCATGCCTTGTTCGGCCTCGGGCATGGCGCAGCCGGCAATGACGTCTTCGATGCGCGCGGGGTCCAGCGACGGCACCTGCGCCAGCGCGCCGTTCAGCGCGGCGGCCAGCATGTCATCGGGCCGCGTGGTGATGTAGGCGCCGTTGCGCTTGCCTACCGGCAGGCGCGTGGCGGCGACGATGTAAGCGTCTTGAATCTGCTTGGTCATGATCGTTTCCTCAGTTGCGCAACGGCTTGCCGGTTTCGAGTGTGTGGCGGATGCGGGCCTGGGTTTCAGGCGTGCGCAACAGAGCCACGAACTCGCGGCGCTCGACCGCCAGCAGCCATTCTTCGTCCACCTTCGTGCCGGTCTCGACCTCGCCTCCGCACAGGGCCACGGCGGCGCTGCGCGCCACGCGGTAATCGTGCGCGCTGATCATGCCGCCTTCGCGCATGTTGACCAGCACCATCTCGAAGTTGGCGATGCCATTGCGTCCCGCGACGGGGATGTTCGACAGGCGTGGCGGCGGCGTGTAGCCCGCTTCGGCGGCGGCGCGGGCCTGGCCGATGGCCACGAACAGCAGCTCGTCGGGATGGAACAGCACCACGTCGTGCTCGCGGGCGAACCCGGCGTCGATGGCTTCCAGCGCGCTTTTCGCCACCTGCGCCATGGCGATGGTCTGGAAGACGGGTTGCAGGTACGGGAAGACTTCACCGGGCGTGGCGGTCTTGGCGGCAAGCGCCGCCGCACGGCCGGCAAATTCCTTGCTGCCGCCGCCAGCCGGAATCAGCCCGACACCGGCTTCCACCAGGCCGATATAGCTTTCCAGCGCCAACACGCGGTGCGAGGCATGCATCAGGAATTCGCAGCCCCCGCCCAGCGCCATGCCCTGCACGGCGGCCACCGTGGGAATGCGGGCGTACTTGAACGACTGCGAGGCGCGTTGGAATTTTTCAACCATTGCTTCCAGCATGTCGAACTTGCCCTCGGCGCAAGCCTGCACTACCTGCTGCAAGTTGGCGCCTACGGCAAAGGGCGGTTCGTGCCAGATCACCAGGCCGTCGAAATCGCGTTCGGCGCGGGCGACGGCTTGCAGCACGCCTTCCAGCACTTCACCGCCCAGCGTGTGGTTCTTGGACGTGACGGACAGGATGGCGATGCCGGGGTCCACGTCCGGCAGGTTCCACAGGCGCACGCCTTCGTTGTCCCAGACGGTAACGCCACGGTCGTCGGGGCCTTCGCCAAATACGCGTTCGGGGAACAGCTGGCGGCGATACACCGGCAGGGACGAACGTGGATGCAGCTTGCCCGTGCGCGCGGAATACGAACCCTGCGGCGCGTGCACGCCCTGGCGGTCGGCTTCCTGCACCCAGGCGGGCAGGGGCGCATTGCTCATGGCGCGGCCGGCGGCGATGTCGTCCGCCACGGCGGCGGCAATGGCCTGCCAGCCGGCCGCCTGCCAGGTTTCAAACGGGCCTTGCGACCAGCCGAACCCCCAGCGCATGGCCAGGTCCAGGTCGCGCGCGTTGTCGGCCACGTGTTCAAGCTGCACGGCGCTGTAGTGGAAGATGTCGCGGAACAGGCTCCACAGGAACTGCGCCTGCGGGTGGGTGCTGGCGCGCAGGGCGGCAAAGCGCTTGGCCGGGTCGCGTTCTTTCAACAGCGCGGCCACTTCGTCGGCCAGCTTGCCGGCGCTGGGCACATAGTCTTGCGCGTTCAGGTCCAGCACCAGGATGTCGCGGCCCTGCTTGCGGTAGACGCCGGCGCCGGTTTTCTGGCCCAGCGCGCCCTTTTGGATCAGCGCCGACAGCCAGTCGGGCAACGCGAAGTAGCGGTGCCAGGGGTCATCGGGCAGGTTCTTTTCCATGGTGCCGACCACGTGGGCCAGCGTGTCCAGGCCCACCACGTCCGCCGTGCGGTAGGTGGCGCTTTTGGGCCGGCCGATCTTCGGGCCGGTCAACGCGTCGACTTCGTCAAAGCCCAGGCCCAGCCGCGCGGTGTGGTGCATGGCGGCCAGGATGGAGAACACGCCGATGCGGTTGGCCACGAAGTTGGGCGTGTCCAGTGCGCGGATCACGCCCTTGCCCAGCGTTGACGTCAGCCAGGTTTCCAACTGGTCCAGCACGGCCGGCTGTGTATGCGACGTGGCAATGATCTCCACCAGCCGCATGTAGCGGGGCGGGTTGAAAAAATGGATGCCGCAGAAGCGCTCGCGCAGGCTTGCGGGCAGGGCGTTGGCCAGCGCGTCGATCGACAGGCCGGACGTGTTGGACGCGATGATGGCGTCGGGCGACACATGCGGAGCGATCCGCTCGTAGAGCGCCGTCTTCCAGTCCATGCGTTCGGCGATGGCCTCGATGACCAGGTCGCAGCCGCGCAGCGCATCCAGGTGGTCGTCGTAGTTCGCGGGGGTGATCAGGGCAAGGCGGGCCGCGCCGGCCAGCGGTGCGGGTTCCAGTTTCTTCAATCCGGCCAGCGCCTTGTTGACGATGCCGTTGCGATCGCCTTCACGGGCGGCCAGATCGAACAGCGTGACGGGCACGCCGGCATTGGCCAGGTGGGCGGCGATCTGCGCGCCCATGACGCCGGCGCCCAGGACGGCAACGTGTTTGACGACGAACTTGCTCAAGGGGATTCTCCTGTGTAAAGCGGGTGGGCGGCGCGCGGCCGCCCACCCGCGCAAGGCTAGAAGCGGGACGACAGTTGCAGGCCCACGATGTGGCCACTGCTGTCATAGGTGCCCGCCACGCGGCCCTTGGTCGCCTGGCTGCCGGACGTCGTGTCGATGTCCGTCTTGCGCAGGTACAGATAGGTGTAGCCCAGATCCAGCGTGGTGTTCTTGGTGGCCGCCCACTGCACGCCGGTCGAGAACCAGTAGCGGTCGTTATCGGGCAGGGAGGTGGGGCGGTCGGCCTTGTCATGCACCGGCGACTGGTCGTACGCCAGGCCGAACTTCCACTTCCAGTCGGGGGCGAACTTGTAGTTCGCGCCCAGTGCGACTCGCCAGGTGTCGCGGAAGTTCAGCGGCAGTTCGTCATCGCGCGCGCCGGGGCCGGAGTTGCGGATCTTCAGTTCGGGGATGCTGCTCCAGCCCGTCCAGGACACGTCGCCCAGCAGTTCCCAGCGCTCGTTCAACTGATGCGCGGCGCTCAGGATCAACGTGTCGGGCAGGTCCACCGAGGCCTTGGCGTCAAACGACACCGATTGCTTGGTGGGGCCGATGCTGGTGATGTCGGTGTCGCCCTTGGCGGTGTGCTTGATCTTCGAGCGGTACGACAGGCCGATGCGCGTGTCCTCGGTGGGTTGCAGCATGAAGCCCACGTTCCAGCCCCACGCGTCGCCCTTCAGGTTCAGGTCGGCGTCGCCGTTGGTGGCGACCGGCAGGCCCGCAATCGGCACCACCGTTTTCTTCTTGTAGTTGGCGTCGATGTGTTGCCAGTTCAGCCCGAAGCCCATCGAGAACTTTTCGTTGACCTTGTAGGCAATCGACGGGTTCACGTTGATTGTCTTGATCTCGAATTTGTTCGAATGGTATTGGCCGACCCAGCCGTCGTCGTATTCGGTCATCAGGCCGAACGGCGCGCCGACGCCCAGGCCGATGTACCACTGCTCGTTCAATTGCCAGGAGGCGTAGAGGTTGGGCACCACGCCCAGGTTGCCCGCATCGCCGCCGTTGCCGCCGGTGGGGGCCGACCCGTTCAGGCCCGAGCCGGGCAGGCCGGGAACGCTGGGATTACGGCTGTTGCCGTTGTCCTTGAACTTGAACGAGGGCTTGATCAGATTGACCCCGCCCGAAAAGTTCACGCCGGGCAGGTACGTCATGCCGGCCGGGTTGAAGTAAATGATGCTGGCGTTTTCGGGATTTGCCGCCGAGCCTGCGTAAGCGTTGCCCAGGCCACTGGCGTTCTGCTCTAAAAGCTGAAAGCCGGCGGCGTAGGACGTTGCGGACGCGCCCAGGCCGACCACCAGGGCCGACAAGGTGCTCAGGGACAATGAACGTCTGCGCATGGTACTGCCTCCTCAAGTTGGATGTATGTCTCTACTTGCACTGCCGGTCTGGTTGTGACCCCGGTCTATTCGGCGTGAGCCGGTTTGCTGCTGCGCCAGGCATGGCTCGCCTGGTAATGCAGAGGTCCGCCCGTGAAAGGCGCGAACCCCGTTCCAAAAATTACCCCGGCGTCGGCCGAGTCGGCATCGGCGACCACGCCGGACTGCACGCGCTCCAGGGTGGCGTCCACCAAGGGCTGGATCAGGCGCTGTGCCAGCCCGGCGGGGGCGGCCGTAGTGGTGGTGCTGCTGCTGCCGTGTCCGGCGGCGCCTTTGCCTTGCTTGACCGGCTTGCCGTCGCGCCACGTATAGAAGCCCTTGCCGCTTTTCTTGCCCAGGTCACCGCGCGCCAGGCGTTCGGCCAGGCAGCGCGGCGGCTCGGCGCCACCGGCCAGTTGCTCGCCTGCCGCGCGCGCAATGTCCAGGCCAACGGTGTCGGCCAGTTCCAGCGGCCCCATCGGCATGCCGAATTCGACCATGGCGGCATCCACCGTTTCCGGCGCCATGCCGTCGTCCACGCTGCGCATGGCTTGCAGCATATAGGGCGCCAGCACGGCGTTGACGAGGAATCCCGGCGCGCTCTTGACGGGAAGCGCCAGTTTGTCGATCTGGCCCACGAAAGCGCAGGCGCGTGCCGTGGCCTCGCCCGAATCGCCCTCGGCATGCACCACTTCCACCAGCGGCATCTTGGCCACGGGGTTGAAGAAGTGGATGCCCACCAGACGCTCGGGGCGAGCCAGGCCGCTGCGCAGCGTTTCCAGCGACAGGCTGGACGTATTGGTGGCCAGCAGCGCGTCGGCCTGCATGCGCGGTTCCAGCGACGCGTACAACGCGCGCTTGGCCTCGGGTTGTTCGCTGATGGCTTCGATGATGATGTCGGCGCGCGGCACGCCGCCGCCGGTGGGATCGGGTATCAGGCGGTCCAGCGCGGCGCGAACCAGGCGCGGGTCTTTCAGGCGGCGCGCATACAGCGTGGCGGCGCGTTCGATGGCCGGTGCGATGCGCGCCATGTCCTGGTCTTGCAGCGTCACCGTCAAGCCCTTGTACGCGCACCAGGCCGCGATGTCGCCGCCCATGGTGCCGGCGCCCACCACGTGCACATGGCGGGCCGGCGTGACGCCGGTCTGCTTGCCGTTGGCCTTCAGGCGCTCTTGCAGGCGGAACACGCGCAACAGATTGCGCGCGGTGTCGGACGAAATGATCGCGTCGATCAGGTCAGGCGCCTGCAAGGCGTTGCCGCCATGCTTTTCCCATAGCGTGACGATGGCGGGCGCGGCGGGGTAGTGGCCCAGCGGGTCCTTGGCGGCAATCTGCTTGCGTGCGCGGTTGGCGACCAGGGCCTTGAAGGGCCAGCGGTTGGCCCAGGCGCCGATACCACGCGCGCGGCGCGGCGGCTTTTTCGACAGCACCAACTGGCGCGCCGCAGCCTGTAGCAAACGCGGCGGCACGCGCGCGTCGGCCAGGCCCAGCGCGGCGGCGCGTCGCGCATCCGCGCCCCGGCCGGTCAGCATCATGTCCAGCGCGGCGGGCGCGCCGATCACCTGCGGCAAGCGCAGCATGCCGCCCCAGCCCGGGAAGATGCCCAGCATGACTTCGGGCAGCGCCAACGACGTGCCGGGCTGATCGGCGACCAGGCGGTAGCGGCACGCCAGCGCCAATTCAAGCCCGCCGCCCAGGCAGTGGCCCTGGATCAGGGCAAGGGTGGGGTAGCGCACGGCGGCCAGGCGGTTGAACAGGTTCCAACCACGTGCGATCAGGCCGCGCGCCTGTTCGGGCGTGTCCAGGCTGGCGAATTCGTTGACGTCGGCGCCCACGATGAAACCGGTGGCCTTGCCCGACTGAATGATCAGGCCCGCCGGCGGCGCGGCGTCCAACGCGTCCAGCACCACGGCCAGTTCGGCCATGGTGTCGGCCGACAGCGCATTCACGGCGCTGCCTGCGCGGTCGAACGTCAGGCGAGCCAGGCCGTCGGGGTCGCGGTCCAGGCGCCAGTGGGAAAGCGTGTCCATGGTCGTCATGGGCGGTCCTCGTCCAGGGTTTCAACCAGCATCGCGCCGCCTTGGCCGCCGCCGATGCAGATGGCGGCCATGCCGCGCTTGGCGCCACGGCGCTTCAACGCTTCAAGCAGATGCAGCACGATGCGCGCGCCGGACGCACCCACGGGGTGGCCGATGGCGATGGCGCCGCCGTCCACATTCAGCTTGGCCGGGTCCAGCGGCCCCCATGCTGGCGTACCGAAATGCGCTTGGCAATAGGCATCGTCGCGCCATGCCGCCAGGCACCCTAGCACCTGCGCGGCGAAGGCTTCGTTGATCTCCCACAAGTCCAGGTCATTCAAGCCCAGGCCATGGCGTTGCAGGATGGGCGTGGCCGCATGCACCGGCCCCAGGCCCATTTGCGCGGGGTCCAGGCCGGCCCACTGGCTGTCCACAATGCGGCCAAGGGGGCGCAGGTTCCACTTGGCCACCGCTTCTTCGGACGCCAGCACCAGCATGGCGGCGCCGTCGGTCACCTGCGAACTATTGCCCGCCGTGATGTTGCCCCAGGGTTTGTCGAACACCGGTCGCAGCTTGGCCAGTTTTTCGGGCGTGGAATCCTCGCGCACGCCGTCATCGTCGGGGTAGAGCTTGCCTTTGTTGTCGATCAGCGGCGTGATTTCATTGAGCGCACCGGCCGCGCGCGCGGCCAGGACGCGCTGGTGGCTGCCGGCCGCATAGGCGTCCATGGCGGCGCGGTCGATGCCGAAACGGGTGGCTACGTTTTCCGCCGTCTGGCCCATCGACAAGCCCACCACCGGGTCGGTCAACCCCTTTAGCAGCCCGATGACGGGCGCCAGGTTCTTCAGCCTGAAGCCGCGCAGCGCCGCCAGCTTGGCGCCGATGCCGCGCGCCGCGTACCAGCCGGACAGCCAGCGCACCATGTCGTCGGAAAACAGCAGCGGGGCGCGGGACAAGGCGTCGGTGCCGCCCGCCAGCACCAGCTGCGACCGGCCGGTTTGAATATTGGCGATGCCGGAATCCAGGGCCTGCATGCCGGACGCGCAATTGCGCATCACGGTCCATCCGGGCACGTGGTTGCCGCAACCCAGGCGCAGCGCAATCACGCGGCCGATGTTGACTTCATCCGGCGACGGCGCGGCGCAGCCGATGATGACTTCGTCCAGATCCGTGGGGGCATAGGGTTGGCGCAGCAGCAGGGCGCGGCCGGCTTGTACGGCCAGGTCCCCGGCCGAGAACGGGCCGGGGCCGGTGCGCGCTTTCAGGAAGGGCGTGCGAGTCCCGTCAATGACGTAAACCGGTTTGAATGCCATCGGTTTCCTCCGTCAGGCGACCTTGCGTTCGGCGGCGGGCCGGTCGGCCTGCGCCTTGCCCAGGTCAAAGGGGAAATCATCCACGTGCACCACGGTATCGCGCAAGCTGTTGCGGTGCTTGACCACGGCGTACTCTTCGGCGGTGATGCCACCGGCCGCGTAGGCGGCGTCGGCGATATCGCGCACGTTGGCTTGCGGGTTGCCTTGCAGGGCGCCGCGCTTTTCAAGTTCGCGGATCTTGGCTTCGATGGGCTCGGCGGCAAGCGTGGCCGCCAGCGCCAGTTCGATGGCGCCCACGGGCTCATCAGCGGTGGCGGGCAGGTGGCAGCCCGAGGTCAGGCGGTCGCGCGTGGCGCTGGGGTTGATCAACAGCCGCGCCACGTCCTGGCCCAGCGCGTCGGACGGTGGCGTCTGCGTGCGGCCCCACGGGAAGATCAGACGCGCCAAGGTCCAGGCCACGAAACGGTTGGGCGTGTTTGCCAGCACGCCGTCAAAGGCTTCCTGCAACTTGAACAGCGCGTCCTGGATGGACCAGTGCGCCAGCGGCGCATCGGCGGCCTGGCGGCCTTCGTCTTCAAAGCGCTTGAGCGTGGCGCTGATCAGGTACATCTGCGACAGCACGTCGCCCAAGCGCGCCGACAGGCGTTCGCGGCGTTTCAGGCTGCCGCCCAGCACCAGCATCATCGAGTCGGCCAGCAGCGCGAAGGCGGCGGAATACCGGCTAAGCAGTTGGTAGTAGCCCTTCATGTCGGGCGCCACGTCGGCGTTCACGGCAACAAAGCGCGCGCCGGTCAGCGCTGTGCCCAGGGTGCGCAACGTGTTCTTGGCCACAAAGCCCACGTGACCCCAGAACGCGCGATCAAAATCGTCCAGCCCTTGTTTGGCGTTGGGCGATTGCGCCGCCTGCATTTCCGCCAGCACGTAGGGATGGCAGCGAATCGCGCCTTGTCCAAAAATGATCAGGCTGCGCGTCAGGATGTTGGCGCCTTCGACGGTGATGCCGATGGGAATCTGCTGATACGCGCGGCCCAGGAAGTTGTTGGGACCCAGGCAGATGCCCTTGCCGCCGATCACGTCCATGCCGTCGTTGACGACCTGGCGGGCGCGTTCGGTCACATGGTATTTGACGATGGCGGACACGACGGACGGCTTCTCGCCCAGGTCGACGGCGCCCGCCGTCATGCTGCGCGCGGCATCCATCATGTAGGTGTGGCCGCCGATGCGGGCCAGCGCTTCTTCCACGCCTTCGAACTTGCCCACGGGCATGCGGAACTGGCTGCGCACGCGGGCATAGCCGCCCACGGCGCGCGCCGTCAGCTTGGACATGCCGGTGTTGGACGAGGGCAGCGATATGGACCGGCCGGCGGCCAGGCATTCCATCAGCATGCGCCAGCCTTGGCCCGCCATGGCCGGGCCGCCGATGATGAAGTCCAGCGGCATGAAGACGTCGGTACCGCGCGTCGGGCCGTTCATGAACATGGCGTTCAGCGGGAAGTGGCGGCGGCCGGTGTCCACGCCGGGGTGGTCGTGCGGCACCAGCGCGCAGGTGATGCCCAGGTCTTTCTTGCCGCCCAGCAGGCCATCGGGGTCGTACAGACGGAACGCCAGCCCCAGCAGCGTGCAGACCGGGGCCAGCGTGATGTAGCGCTTGTCCCAGGTGACGCGCATGCCGATCACTTCGCGGCCTTGCCATTCGCCCTTGCAGACGATGCCGCTGTCGGGAATGGCCGCGGCGTCGGAACCGGCCCACGGGCTGGTCAACGCAAAGGCCGGCACCTCGTCGCCACGCGCCAGGCGCGGCAGGTAGTGGTTCTTCTGTTCGTCGGTGCCGTAGTGCAGCAGCAGTTCGGCCGGGCCCAGCGAGTTCGGCACCATCACCGACACGGCCAGCGCGGACGAGCGTGTGGACAGCTTGGTCACGATTTCGGAATGCGCATAGGCCGAGAAGCCCAACCCGCCGTATTCCTTCGGGATGATCATGCCCAGGAAACCCTGGGTCTTCAGATAAGTCCACACGTCCGCCGGCAGGTCGTAGCGTTCCTGCGTGACGCTCCAGTCATTGACCATGCGGCAGGCCTGCTCGGCCTGGTTGTCCAGGAACTGCTGTTCGGCGTCGGTCAGACGCGGGCGCGGGTAGGCCAGCAGTCGGCTCCAGTCCGGGCGGCCCCGAAACAGTTCGCCTTCCCACCATACGGTGCCGGCTTCCAGCGCGTCGCGCTCGGTGTCGGACATCTGCGGCAGCACCTTGCGATACAGGTTGAAGATGGGCGCCGACAACAGCGCCCGCCGCAGTGGCCGCACGCCCAGCACGATGGCGGCAAGCACCGCGATGACGACTAGCGTGAGGATGACTGCGGACATGTCTTTGTCTCCGTAAAGGGTGTTCTGGTCGGTCTGGTTCTGGTTCTGGGGATGCCGATACTGATGCCGATGTCGGCTAGGCGCCGGCCACCGGTGGCAGCGGGGCGCGCAGGCCGCCCAGCAGGAAGCTCATCAGGCGGGGCAGCAGCAGTTCGGGGTTGTCGGGTTGTTCGGCTTCGTCCAGCTGCCAGCCCGTGACGGAACGCAGCAGGTCGGTGCCGATGATGGCGTACGACGTGGCGCCCAGCATGAACTGGAAGCGCCACACGATTTCAGCCTTGGGCACATCGGGCAGCGCGGCGAACAGGGCATTGCGATAGCGCTCCAGCACGTCGGCGTATTCCTCTGCGAACAGCGCGCGGATGAAATCGGACGGCTCGGTCATGGTGCGTTCAAGCAGCGGCAGAAAGGTGCTGCCGGCCTGGGCAGGGTCGGCGGCCAGGCGCAGCAGCGTGCCGAAAAAGGCGTCGACGATCTGCGACGGCTTGAGCGGCTTGCCTTCGGATTGCGCCTCAAGTTCGTCCAACAGGCGCAGGCGCTCGCGGTTCAGCACTTCCAGCCGCCGTTTCAGCACCGCTTGCACGAGTGACTCTTTAGAGCCGAAGTGATAGTTCACCGAAGCCAGATTCACGCCGGCCGCGCCGGTGATCTGGCGCATCGAGGTGCCCTCGTGGCCTTGCTGCGCAAAGAGCGCTTCGGCGGTGTCCAGGATGGATTCGCGGGTAGTGGGAGTTCTGATTTCTTGCATAAGGTTGAATTCAAACGTTCGTTTAAAAATCATTATGCGGCAGGGAAGAACGAGAAGCGAGCCTCGGCTATCCCCAATAGGGTTTACCCCTAACGTACGGACGCAGCATCCTTTGCGCACTAGGCAAGGGGCTTTTCATACCGGGTCAGCTAGACCAGAAGGATGAGCCGGCAGGCGCGCTTGCATGAGCCCGGATCGGCCGCCGGCACGAGCTTGAGCCGTTCGTCCTCGGACGGCCGGCCTAGGATGAATGTGGTCTGGAAGGCGGGGGAAAAACGCCGCAGTATCAGCGCGAGGACTCAATTGCGTTGTACCGGCGATGCAAGGGGCTAGCCCGCGCACCAGGCCGGTGCGCTCGCCCTAGACGCCCTGACACAGGAGCGGGACATATGAAAACCTACCGAGTGGGACTGTTGGTTGACGGGTATGAGCAACCCGGCTGGATGCATGAGATGGTGGATTGGCTGGTCCATAGTCAGGATTTCGACATCTCGGCCTTATTGGTGATGAGCGGCGAGGGGGCCGAGAAGGCGCCGCGCCTGGCGGTCAAGGCGCTGTTCGGCACGTTGTCGCGCTTCGAGGCCCGGATGCTGCCGGCCAAGCAACGCCAGATGCTGTCTTGCGCGGACCTGCGCAAAAGCATGCCGTCGCCCTCAGTGCCGGTGCTGCCCCTGGAAGCGGGCGTGACCACGCCCGGCGCGCAGGACGCGGTCACTGCACTGGGCCTGGATCTGGTCATCACGCTGGGCGCGTCGTGCGCCACCCGCGCGCAAATGGCCGACTGGGCGAGGATGGGGGTATGGCAATTGAGCTACTCCGATATCGCCGTGTCGACCAGCCGCTACGCCGGATTCTGGGAGGTGTTTCATCGCGAGGATCACACAACCGTAAAACTCTGGCGCATGGGGGCCAAGTCCGAACAGGACGAGCTGCTGGACCAGCGCAGTTTCAATACTGAAGTGTTCTGGTTGAAGAACCAGGCGCGCGCGTTCAGCCTGGGAAATTTCATGCTCTACGACGCCTTGCAGGCCCTGGCGCGCGCCCGCCAGAGCGAGCCGGCGCCGGACATGCAGATCATGAGCGGCCCGCGCCGGGCCGACCCGGCGGAGTGGGATAGCGCGGCGTATATTGCGCGCCAGGCGTGGTTAATGTCTGATTTGATTGTGCGGCGCATCATGAAGCGCAATGTGCGCTGGCGGATTGGTATGTTTCCGTCATCCCGGCAACAGGCGGTGGTATCGGAAGCCATGGTGCTGCAACCTCCCAAAGGTAGGTTCTTCGCAGATCCGTTTGTTTATACGCACGATAAAAAACCATATATATTTTTTGAAGATTACGACTTCACTTCCCGGAAGGGTACGATTTCGGTCGCGACCTACTCCGACGGGGCTTTCCGGCTGTTGGGCACTGCCTTGAATCTGCCTTATCACCTGTCGTTTCCGTATATTTTTGAACACGAAGGTGTGACGTATATGGTTCCGGAAACGTGCGGAAATCGCAGTATTGAGTTATGGAAATGCACTGAATTTCCGTTGAAATGGGAGCTTGATGTCACGTTGATGACCAATATATCCGCCGTGGATACCATTATTTTTAAACACGGAGAATATTGGTGGCTATTAACAAATATCGACCGAACGGACGGGCAAAGCCATTGCGACGAGCTGTTTGCGTTTTTCTCGGATTCGCCGCGCTCGACCGAGTGGACGCCGCACGCCTGCAACCCCATCGTGCGCAACCCCATGCGCGCCCGCAACGCCGGAATCGTTGTGTCGCCTAGCGGAGAGGTGATCCGCTGCGCCCAGTACCAGGGCTTTTGCCACTACGGCAAGGGCGTGTCCCTGAACCGCATCGAAGAGCTGACGCCGTCCACGTATGTGGAAACGGATGGCGAAATCCACTACGCCAGCTTTTTGCGCAAGCGTCATGCTTCAATGCACCATTGGCACCATCAGGGGGGTCATACCGTATTTGACTTCGCCTATATGGAGTAAATGGAGCGTAGCGTTCCAAAATAAAAATGTTACCTATATTGCGATTCGGCGATCCGCAGCGGGCAGGGGTGTGTCTGCGGAAACATATCGAAAGTTATTCGGTCCAAATTTCGGCATATCGGCCGCGACGGGCTTGCGCCCGGTCGCGGCCTTTTTACGGCCCCAATTTGGCCGACAGCGTTACGAATCAAGCCTCTTGAGGCGGGTCCCCATAGGGGGAAAGCCGTCATTGCCCCAGGGGAGTCAGTGAAAACCCTAGCGGCAAAAAGGCGGAGAGGGCGCTCTCATCCGTATTTACGAGAGTGATTAAGGCTAACGAATGATTTCTGTTTTTATCGGATTATATCGCCCTGAAACGTCTTGATTTTGAAGGTTTCGAACCATAAGATGGGTTCATGCCATCCGTTATGTTGGCTACCAAAGTTGCCCAGCCCAAATGCCCCGGTCCAGCTTCATTAGATATTCCGGGATATTGCGGACCACCCCCGCGGGGCTGGAAAAAAAATAGTCTTCAGCACAGCGAAGATCCCTTCTAGGCCCGTCGAAAAACCGGGAGGACACCATGGCCAAGATGGTCCTGATTGAAGCCCATCCGCTACTGCGGTTGGGGTTGTGGCAGATACTTAGCAAGTTGGACGATGTGTGGGAAATCGAGGGTATGGGCTTGGCGGACTTGTCCAAGGCCGATGGCGCGCACGCTGGCGCCGATCTCTTGATCTATGGGTTGCCGGTGGATACCGATGAAGCCTGGAGCGCGCTGCACGAAATTCAGCGCGTTCTGACGCCCAAGCGGATTCTGCTGCTGACCGATGTGATGCCGTTGCCGATGCCGGTGCAAGGTTTGCCTGGCGCCAGCGTGTATGGCTGCTTGATGAAGACGGCTTCGGTCGAAATCCTGGAAGCCGCGATTCGCCTGGTCATGGCCGGCGGTCAGTGCTTCCCCAGCGAGCAGGCATTGCAAGCGCCTGCCGCGACGGTCTGCGCGTTGCCGGCCCGTGATGGCGACGACGCTTCCAGCAAGGGCTCCATGCCGGTCAGCGCCGGTGCGCAGCTGCTTCAGATCACGCCGCGTCAGTACGAAGTGCTGGTGTTGCTGGCTCGGGGGTATCCGATCAAGACGGTCAGCCGCATGCTGAATATCTCGGTCGCTACCGCAAAGACGCATGCTTGCACGCTTTATCAGCGTCTGCATGTCAAGAACAAGGGCGAAGCTGTCTACGCAGCGCTGCAACGCGGCGCAACCTTGGAATGGCATGAACCCAATGGCAGGGAATCGGACGCCGGGCAGATCTATGGGCGCAAGCTCGGCTAGCAAGAACGGGCGCGCCGCCTGCCCGGCAGCCAGGAACAGGTCTGTTCTGTTGCTGCCGGGGTCGCCCCACCATCCCGCCTAAGTCATACATCGCAGTTGCCGCGGCCCTTTCGGATGCGGCTTTCCTCCACCATTCATCCTCCTGAACGAGATTCAGCGAACGGTGCCGCTGATAGCATGGGTTGTGTCCGCAAGCATGGGTCGAGAGCGCGAACCACCACGCCTCGCCATCGCGATCCAATAGCGCGGACAAGATTCCCTTGGGGTTGGCGCCGCACAGAACCTGCCATCGCAGTGTGATGCGCCGACGTCATGGGAACCGTGCATGGGCCATGTGTCACAAGGTTCTCCCCGGGATGACAACCGTACTGATCGAAGACTACGCTCTGCTTCGCGTCGCGATCCAGCATGTGCTGGAGCGTGTACGGAACGCCGACGACATCCTGGCTATATCGCCAGCTCATTTACTTAACATGTCCAGTTCGATCAACCGCCCGGTCGAGTTGCTGGTGATCGGTTGCAGCGGCATTGCCGAACAGGACATGGGGCTTATCTCGCAGGCCATGGCCTTCTTCATGCCCAGGCTGGTGCTGGTGCTGTATTCCGTGCTGGACCCCGCCGTGATGGGGGCGTGTGCGCGGGCAGGCGTGGCGGGCTATCTGCCCAAGGCTTCCAGCCCCGACGCGCTGGCCGCTGCCGTGAGCCTGGTCGTGGCGGGCGGCGAATGCTATCCGCAACCGGCCGGGCGGCCCCAAGGCGTCGCCCAGGCGCCCATGCAGGAACTGCGTGAACTGACACAACGCCAGGAAGAGATTCTTCAGCTGTTGGTGCAAGGCAAGACCATGCGCGAGATCGGCCAGCATGTCGGCATATCCGTGGCGACGGTCAAGAGCCACGCGCGCACGTTGTACTGGAAGTTGAACGCGCGCAACCAGGCCGAGGCCGCCTACATCGCGGTGCAGATGGGCCTGGTGCGTAGCGGCGGCCCGCCGCCCACCCCGAAGAAGGATGTGCTGGGCTAAGGGGAAGGGGGGCGGTCTCTTACTCACCACGCCTGTCGGCCGGGGTTGCGCCCGGCCGATTGCTTTTGACTGCGGCCGGCAAGCGCAAAGCAAGCCAGGAGCCCGAAGGCAAAGGCAAAAGGCCAAGACCAAAACCAAATAAAAAACGGTAGAGATCCATCGATCTCTACCGTTCCTTCAACGCTTGAATCTCCCGCCCAGCCAGCCGCTACCGTTCGCCCTCGCGCGGGACGGCATCCACCGCTGCCGTTGCCGTTGCCGCTGCTGCTGCCCCCGGCGTTGCGCGCTTGCCCACCACCTTGGCGAATTCGCGTTCCGCCGCCGCCAGCACGGCATCCACGTGCAGGTGGTTCAACGCATACTGGCGCGCGGCGGCGCCCAGCGTTTCGCGGATCTGCGCGTTGTAGCTCAGCTTGCGCACCGCCTCGGCCATGGCCTCGGCGTCTTCGGGCGGCGTCAGCAGCCCGCAGCGCGCCACCACGCCGGCAAGCTCGGTGCCCGGCGCCGCGCCGCACACCACCGGGCGGCCGCTGGCCAGCATGCCGGTCAGCTTGGACGGCATCACCAGGTCGGCCGCGCCCGCGCGTTGCGGCAGCAGATGGATGTCGGCCGTGTTCAGCAACGCGCCCAGCCGATCGGCCGGCTGCAAGTCCAGGAAGCGTACGCGGGGCAAACCCTGGCACGCTGCTTCCAATGGCGCGCGCTCCGGTCCCTGACCGCAAAAGATGAACCACAGGCGGCTTTCGCGGCCCAGGCGCCGCGCCACGTCGGCCAGCGTCTGCAAGCCTTGCTTGCCGCCCATGTTGCCCGAATACAGCGCCACGATCGCATTGGCGGGTATGCCCAGCTGGGCACGGTAATCGCCACCCTCCGTGCGCGGCGTGATGGCGTTGACGTCGATCCAGTTGGGCAGCAGCACGGCGCGGTCGGGCTCGACACCCTTGGCGATGGCCAGGTCCAGCATGCGATTCGAAATGGTCGATACGCGGTCAAAGCGCCGCATCAGCCAGCGCTCGCCCCGCTTGACCAACGCGCGCAGGCCCGCTCCCTTGAGCAGGCCCAGTTCAAAGGCCGCGTCGACCTCGTAGTCCTGAATATGCAGCCACGCGCGCGCGCCGCACAGCCGCGCCGTGATCCATGCCGCGGGCGCGCAGAACAGCGCCGGTTCCACCACCAGGATCAGGTCCGGCCGGCCGGCTGCCGCGCGTAGCAGCGAGGGCAGGCTGGACACCGCGAAGCTGGCCAGATGGATCAACCGCTTCAGGCCACCGGGGCGCGCGGGCACCCACAGCGGCGCGCGCCGCACGGTCACGCCGCGCCGCTCTTCTTTGCGATAGCGGCCGGCGCGGTAGCCGTCGTGCACCTGCCATTGCGGATAGTAGGGCGGGGCGGTCACCACGCTGACCTGGTGCCCGTGCGCGGCCAGCCACTCGGCCAGCTCGGCGCTGTACTTGCCGATGCCGGTCAGTTCGGGCGCGTAGTTGATCCCGTAGATCAGGATCTTCATGGCGCCGTCGCCATGCGTGGGCGCACCGGGCGGCAGGGGTTGCCATGGCACACCATCGCCGCCGGCATATTGCGAAACACGGAGCTGCGCGCGCCCACCACCGCTTCACGGCCGATGGTCACGCCCGGCCCCACGAAGACATCGGTGGCGACCCAGGCGCCGTCTTCCACGCGCACCGCGCGTTCGCGCAAGGGAAAGTCGGGCTGGCCGGCGTCGTGGTCCGCGGCGCACAGGTAGCTGCGCTGCGACACCACGGCGTGGGCGCCGATGTGGATAGGGCCCAGGCTGTACAGCACCGCGTCATCGCCGATCCAGGCGTAATCGCCAATCTGCACCTTCCACGGGTAGGTCACCGTGGCGGACGGCCGAATCAAAACCTTCTTGCCCACCTGCGCGCCAAAGCAGCGCAGCAGCCAGCGCCGAAAGCCATACGCCACCTGGGGCGACCATCGAAACAGCGTGGCCTGCACCGTCCACCACAGTTGCACCGTCAGCGCCGAGCGGCCGCGCTGGCCGGGGGCCAGCGCAAAACGGTCCAATTGCTGAAGCGCGCTCATTTGGCGGCCCCCGGCACGGCGTCCGCCTGGGTTCCGTTGGCGCGCGCCAGACGGGCCTTTTGCAACTCTTCGGTCTTGATGCGGATCTGCCAGTAGTACATGGCACGCGCCACCGCGTAGTCATAGCCCGCCTTGCCGTCCAGAAAACCCAGGCGGAACACGTACGAATGCAGGAACGAGATGGGCGCCTTGAACGGCATGGCCTGGAAAATGCGCTTGAGCAACGCGCGCGCGCCCACGTTGGCCTCGCGCGGATCGTTCATCAGCCCCTTGGTGCGCAGGTTGGCTTCCCAATCCGAATAGCGGTTGTGCTTGTCGAAATAGTGGAACAGGGAATCGTGGTCGTTATGCACCATGCGCTGGCGCAGCGCAAAGGTCTCGCCCTTGACCTGCGGCTGGTAGTGGCCTTCCACTTCCCACATATGCGCCACGTCCAGGTCGTCGTAGTCCAGAAAGCGCGATTGGTCGCGCGCCAGCAGCGCCAGCTTGTAGACGCGGTGGCCGTGCACCAGCTTCTTGCCGCAGAACACGTAATCAAAAGGCACGAACGCGCCGCCCGCGCCCGCCGCGAAGCGCGGCAGCACCTCGCGAATTTCGGCGGCAAGCTGCGGCGTCATTTCTTCGTCCGCGTCCACGTACAACACCACCGGATGCGAGAAGGGCAGTTGCTCCAGGCACCACTGCTTTTTCTTCGGGTACTTGCCGTTCCACTGGAAATTGGACACGCGGGCGCCCAGGGCGGTGGCCATCGCGCAGGTGGCGTCGGTGCTGTTTGAGTCCACCACGAACACTTCATCAAACTCCACCAGCGCCTTCAGGCACTTGGCGATGTTGCGCTCTTCGTTCTTCGTCATGACAACCACGGATACCGGTATTTTCTGCATGATGCTGTCCTGTTCAGGGCGTGCCGCGTTGCATCAGCGGCTGGAATAGCGCGATGACGTTGCGGCAGTGCCGCTCTAGGGAAAAGGCGTCGGCGCGTTCGGGGCCTCGCGCGGCCAGTTGCTCGCGCATCTTGGCGTCGTAGGCCAGCCGGCGCACGGCGTCGGCCAAGGCTGCCGCGTCGCCCACCGGCACCAGCAGCCCGTAGCGCCCGGCGTCCAGAATCTCGGCGGGGCCGTGCGGACAGTCGGTGGAAATCACCGGCACGCCCAGGCACAAGGCTTCCACCAGCACGTTGCCGAAGCTCTCGCGGATGGACGTCAGCACAAAGGCGCCGGCGCTGGCAATGACGGGAAACGGATTGTCGATGTGGCCGGCCAGCGTGACCGGGCTGCGGGACGGGCGCTCGTCGATCCGCTTTTGCAGCGCGTCGTGTTCGGACCCTTCGCCCAGGATGGTGAAGGCGATGCCCGGGTCGTCCAGCAAGGCGGCCGCGTCCACCAGCGTGGCGTAGTCCTTCACGGCTTCCAGCCGGCCCACCGCCACCACGTGATAGGGCGTGGCAGCATCGCCTTGCGTGCGCTGCGCGCCTTGGCGGCGCACGTTGTCCAGCGGCACGCCGTTGTAGATGGTGTGGACCTTGCCGCGCAGCGGCGGAAACATGCTGACCAAATCTTCCTTGACGCCGCGCGACACGCCCACCACCGCGTCGTGGCGCCGATACGTCTGGCTGACCAGCCAGCATTTCAGCCGCCGCATGCGCGAGGCGCCGTAGTGGATGGCCGGGCTGCTGTGCTCGAATGCCACGGTGCGAAACGTGCCGCCCAGTATCTTGCGGGCCAGCACCACCAGCATGTTGCACAGCAGCCCGTGCGAACACACGATGGCCGGCTTGTCGCGGCGGATCTGCGCCAACAGGCGCATAAAGGCCACGGGCAGCATCAGCCGCAGCTTGGTGGGCGATTCAATGATGGGCAGGGCGCGCGTCACCTTCGGGTTGGCGACGGGGTATTCGCGGTTGCGCGAACGCAGCAGGAACAGGCCCGAATCAACGCCCTGTTCCGGCAGGGCATCCACGATGAAGGCAACGCATCTACCGACGCCGCCGTGCAAGTCTGGCGCGACAAACAAGACATCAGGCATGAGGAATCACTCGAGGTGGCGTCCGGCGCACGGCATCCGGACGGTGGCTGGGGGATAGCGGCGCACGGGGCGCGTCCGCGCGGGGCACGGGCATGATCTGCGCATTGCGCATCAACGACAGGCAATAGCACAACAGGAAGCCGGTGAACGCGGTCTTGGGCGCGTAGGCCAGCCCACCGGACAGTGAATCGATGAAGATGTAGATGGGCGCCGTGGCCAGCAGGTAGCGCCGGTGCATTTCCAGGCCGGGGTGCGCGTATCGCCGCAACAGCGTCAGCAGCAATATCAGCAAGGGCGGAAGCATGATCATGATGGTGCCGACCACGCCGAACTTCATCAGGTAAAAGGCCCAGGAGTTATGCGCGAACGTGCTCAGTTCAAAGCCGTTTTCGCCCATGACCCAACTGCGAAAGCCCGCGCCCTTGCCAAACACGGGGCTTTCGGCAAAGTAGTCCATCTGCCCCTGCATTTCCTGGATGCGCGCGCCGTAGCTGGAATCTTCGTCCAGCTTTTCCACGCTGAAGATGCGGTTGGTCAGCACGTCCAGGTAGCCGATGCTGGCAAACACCAGCACGCCCGCGACGGCGGCGGGGGCAAAGATCAGCACCGCGCGCCGGCGCAGCTCGGGGCCGGTGCCCAGCAGCACGGCAATCACCACCGATATCGCCAGTTGCAGGTACTGGCTGCGGTTCAGCGAAAACACCAGCGCCAGCAGCATGTACAGCGTCAACGCGTAGGCCTTGGGTCCGGACACGTTCAAGGTGCGCCGGAACGTCAGCAGCGACACCACGCCAAACGGAATGGCCCACACGCCCAGCCGCACGTTGCGCAGCGGGTTCGACACGCTGAACCCCTGCAATTGTTCTAGCAGCATCAGCGTGGCCACCGCCAGGCAGGCCGCCACGATGTACTTCTGCAACACCGCGTAGGCGGCCGGGCTGTCGATGTCCTTGTAGCAAAGGAACGGCGTGCACAAGAAGTAGAAGACGATGCGCAGGTCGCGCGCCACGTCGCCGGTTTCAATGCCGGGGTGGTGCATCGACACCAGCAGCAGATAGATCACCGACATGGCCTGCAAGCCCAGCAGCGCGCCAAGCAGGCCGCGCGGCAGGGCGTACGCGCTGGGCTCGGCCAGCCGCAGCGCCTTGACGGCCAGCATGGCCACGAACAGCACATCGAAGGGCGACAGCTTGAAGCTGCCCACGCCCAGGATGAAGCGGTCGTCGTTCAGGGCCAGCGCGGTGAAGGCGAACAGGCCCAGCAGGTGCAAAGTGGATAAGCGGCGGTGCGGGCTCATGTCGGCGTCGTCCTAGTGCGCGGCCCAGTCGTCGCGTCCGAAAATCTTGGTGGTCAGCTTTTCGAACAGGTACGACAAGTCGCCCTGGCGCGCGTGCGCGGCCACCTTGGAGGCGCGGCACGACAGTTCGAACAGCTTGCCAAGGCCCGGTTCGGTGCGCCGGATGCGCGTGACGATCTGTTCGCGTTCTTCCAGCAGCACGTCCTGCATCAGCGCGGTCTTGGTTTCGTCATGCGCGGTGTAGACGCCCAGCGCATCGGGCACGATCAGGTTCTTGCCTTCGCGCAGCAGCCGGCTCCACAGCTCCAGGTCCATGCAGTAGCGCATGCTTTCCTGCAACAGCCCGTACTTGCGCAGCAGGTCGCGGCGGAAGATGGCCGACTGGTTGGGTATGGACGCCTTGACCACCGTCAGCGTGCCGCGATTGACGGGCGTGTAGTGGATCTTGCGGAAGATGTGGTTGTTGGCGTCGGCCACGAACAGGTTGCCGCTGACGATCGGCGCGCGGCCCCGCGCGGCCGCTGCGCCCAGCTTGCGCAAGGCGCCGGGGAAATACAGGTCATCGGAATTCTGCCAGCCGACATAGTCGCCCGTGGCGCGTTCAAAGCCCTTGTTGATGGCATGGGACTGGCCGCGGTCCGGGGTGCTTTCCCAGTACGTCAGGTACCGCTCGTACTTGCGGATGATGTCCACGCTGCCATCGGTCGAGCCGCCGTCGATGATGATGTATTCCAGACGCGGATAGCCCTGGTTCAGCACCGACAGGATGGTGCGCTCCAGGAACTTGGCCTGGTTGTACGAGGGGGTCACGATGGTCACCTTGGGCAACAGGCCGCCGGCGATCGGCGCGGGCGGGCGCAGCTCGCGGACGAAGTCGATGAGCTGACGTGAATACTCGTTATGACGCTTGCGCATGTAAGACCTCAGCATGTAGGTGTTATCGGGTGGCCGCTGGCAACGCGCCCGGAAATTCGGGGCGGGATTGACGGATGGCGAGGGCCACGCCGGCCAGCGTGATCGCCGCATACGCCATGCGGCCCCACGCCGCGGCGTGTTCGCCCGCCGCGTGCACCAGGCCCGCCATGACACACAGCATCGCCAGTCCGCCCAACCCGTTCAGGATGGCGACGGCGCGGGAATTGCCCAGCCCCAGCAAAGAAAAGTGGGCCGCGGCGTTCAACGACAGCAGCCCGGAGGCCACGATCAACAATTGGAAAGTCCCCAGATGACCGGCCGCCACGTTGTCGCCTAGCAGCAGGTTCAACAAGGGATGGCTCACGGCCAGCACGGCCAGCGTGGCGGTGGCGGATAGCACCAGGTTCCATCCCATCATGCGGCGGATTTCGCGTTCGACGGCGCCCGCGTAAGGCGGCGACACCGACAGGCGCGTCACGCGCGGCATGGCCTTCTGGAAGATGGCCACCGACGCGGTGTGGATGATCTGCCCCACCTGCACGCCCACCGTGTAGATGGCCAGCGCGGCCGGGCCCATCATGCTGCCCACCAGCACGCGGTCGACCGAGCCGAAGGCCAGCGCGCTAAGGCTGTTCAGCCATGACCAGCGTGAAAACTTGAAGGCGTCCATCATGGCGCCCCGATCGCGCACCGGCCGCACCAGCACATGGCCGTAGGTGCGCGAGAACACGCGCATCTTCACGCTGCCCGCTACCAGCAGCCCCAGCGCCTGCGCCAGGCCGGTGTAGGTGGGCGACGCGGTCATCCAGGCGGTGGCGCAGGCCAGCGCCATGGTGCCGCTGCGGCTGAAAACCTCGCACAGCGCGGTGGCGCGAAAGTCCTCTCGGCCTTTCAGGCAGCCCGAAAACAATTGGTCGTATTGCTGCGTCAGGTAGATGGCCAGCGCCGGCAAGGCCAGCAGCGTGACCGCCACGCCGCCGAACGTGGCGGCGGGCCAGGCCAGCCCCACCACGGCCCAGAGCAACACGGCCGCCAGCGTCACCACGCCCAGCGCGCAGCCGATCAGCGACATGCTGACCCCCGCCGCGCGATACGCGCCGCCGGGCTCGTGCATCCGCTCGGACACCAGCTTGGTGGCGGTCACGGCCGCGCCCAGGTTGGCGGCGTTGCCGAAGCCGGCCAGCGCGATGATCATCGAGTACTGGCCGAAGCCCACCGTGCCCAACTGCCGAAACAGGATGGGCAGGGCGATCAGCGCCGCGACCGGGCCGATACCGTATTCCACCAGCCCCCAGAAGGAGGCGTTGCCGGCGATGTGTTTCCTGACGAATCCAAACATCGGGGATGCCTGTGGTGAGTGCTGGCGTGGCCGTCAGGCCACGGGCAGCGCCGATTGGGATTGATCCGCGCGTTCACGCAGGAAGTGCTGGTAGGCCAGCGCGATGCCTTCGGTCAACGACACGGCGGGTTGCCAGCCCAGCGCCGTCACGCGCGACGAATCCATCAGCTTGCGTGGCGTGCCGTCGGGCTTGCTGGTGTCGTAGACGATGCGGCCTTGATAGCCGACCACACGCGCCACCAGTGCTGCCAGGTCCGCGATGCTGATGTCCTTGCCCGCGCCGATGTTGTAGATGCCCTCGGCGTCGGGGTGTTCCATCAGCATCACGCTGGCTTTGGCCAGATCGTCCACGTACAGGAACTCGCGCAGCGGCGTGCCCGTGCCCCAGATCGTCACGCTGTCCTGACCGGCTTCGCGGCCTTCATGGAACTTGCGGATCAGCGCGGGCAGCACATGGCTGCTGTGCAGGTCGTAGTTGTCGTGCGGGCCATACAGGTTGGTTGGCATGGCGCAGATAAAGCGCGCGCCATATTCCCGTTGGTAGGCTTCGCACAACTTAAGCCCCGCGATCTTGGCGATGGCGTAGGGCTCGTTGGTGGCTTCCAGCGGGCCAGTCAGCAAGGCGTCTTCGCGGATCGGCTGGGGCGCCTCGCGCGGGTAGATGCAGGACGAACCCAGGAACAGCAACTTGCGCACGCCGGCCGCATACGCGGCGCGGATGACGTTGCACTGGATCATCAGGTTCTTGTACAGAAAGTCGACCGGATGATTCTGGTTGGCCAGGATGCCGCCGACCTTGGCGGCGGCCAGGTACACCACATCGACCGGCGTGGTCGAGAAAAAGCGGTGCACCTGGTTCTGGTTTTCCAGGTCCAGCTCGGCCCGGCTGCGGGTCAGCACGTTGGGGTAGCCGCGGCGTTGCAGTTCGCGGGTGATCGCCGCGCCCACCATGCCGCGATGGCCCGCCACGAACACGCGTTGGTCCAGGTTCGTCATGGCGCGCTACTCCTTGTAGGCGTAGATTTCGTAGCCGTTCTGCTCGACCAGCGCATCGCGGCGCGCGTCCTTCAGGTCGGCTTCCACCATTTCCTTGACAAGCTCCGCGAACGTGGTGCGCGGCGACCAGCCCAGCTTTTCGCGCGCCTTGGTGGGGTCGCCCAGCAGGGTTTCCACTTCGGTCGGGCGGAAGTAGCGCGGGTCGACCCGCACGATGACCTGGCCGGGCTTGACGTCATGCACCGGCGAGAACAGCACGGTGGCCGTTTCTTCCAGGCCTTCGCCTTCCCATGCCAAGAGGATGCCCAGCTCGCGCGCCGCCGTATTGATGAATTCGCGCACGCTGTATTGCAAGCCGGTGGCGATGACGTAGTCCTCGGGCGTGTCCTGTTGCAGCATCAGCCATTGCATTTCGACGTAGTCACGCGCATGGCCCCAGTCGCGCAGCGCGGACAGGTTGCCCAGGTACAGGCATTCCTGCAAACCCAGCACGATGCGAGCCAGGCCGCGCGTGATCTTGCGCGTTACGAACGTTTCGCCGCGCTTGGGCGATTCGTGGTTGAACAGGATGCCGTTGCAGGCGTACATCCCATAGGCTTCGCGGTAGTTCACGCTGATCCAATAGGCGTAGAGCTTGGCGGCGGCGTACGGGCTGCGCGGGTAGAAGGGGGTGGTTTCCTTCTGCGGCGTTTCCTGCACCAGGCCATACAGCTCGGAGGTGGACGCCTGGTAGAAGCGCGCCTTGTTCTCCAGCTTCAGGATGCGGATGGCTTCCAAAAGGCGCAGGGTACCCAGGCCGTCGGCGTTGGCGGTGTACTCCGGCTCTTCGAACGAGACGCCCACATGGCTTTGTGCGGCCAGGTTATAGATTTCGTCCGGCTGCACCGATTGCACGATGCGGATCAGGCTGCAAGAGTCGGTCATGTCGCCGTGATGCAGCACGAAGTTGCGCGGCTTGTCATGCGGATCTTGGTACAGATGGTCGATGCGGGCGGTGTTGAACAGCGAAGCGCGCCGCTTGATGCCATGGACTTCATAGCCCTTGGCCAACAGAAACTCGGCCAGATAGGCCCCGTCTTGTCCGGTAACGCCGGTAATGAGTGCCCGTTTTGGCATGGTTGTATCCTTAAGACTTAGTGACTGCACGAAAGGAGCCGAAGGCTGCGGAACCAATGTGCAATGAGATTACTGTTGCACCCGCCGCCAAGATATCGGCCAAAAGGTCTAAGAGTTCAGCCTGTCGATAGGGAAAAAAGGATTGGATTGATTCATCCAGCGCACCCAGCGCGGTGACGGCAAGCATGGCCACCAGGGCAGGGCGCCGGTTGACCGACAGGTAGATCAATCCCGTCAATACGGCGTAAGCCAGAAGATGCAGCCGCTTGTCCCCAAACGCATCCGACATTTCCGCCGCCAGCCCGGGCAGGTTCCCCACGGTGATCAGCACCAGGAAGAACAGCCCCGCGACCGGCAGGCAAAGCCGGGCTACGCCGGGTCGCCAGAAGGGGACGGATGATCCCCGTTCAGACTCGGCCATACATGTCCTGGAAACGCACGATGTCGTCCTCGCCCAGATACGCGCCTGACTGCACTTCGATGATTTCCAGGGGGATCTTTCCCGGGTTTTCCAGGCTGTGGGTTTCGCCCAGCGGGATGTACGTCGACTGGTTTTCCGTCAGCAGGTACTGCTTGTCGCCGTTGTAGATCCGCGCCGTGCCCGACACCACGATCCAGTGTTCCGCCCGGTGGTGATGCATCTGCGACGACAGCCTGGCGCCCGGTTTCACGGTGATCCGCTTGACCTGGTAACGCGGCCCGTGGCCCACCGAGTCATACGACCCCCACGGGCGCTGCACCTCGCGGTGATGGTTCAGCTCCGACCGGTGCTGCGTCTTGAAGATCTCGACCAGGCGCTTGACGTCTTGCGAGCGCGACTTGTGCGCGACCAGCACCGCGTCGGCGGTTTCGATCACCACAATGTCATCCAGCCCCACGGACGCCACCAACCGGCTGGTCGAGTGGATCAGGCAATTGCGCGAATCCTCCACCATGACGTCGCCCGTGGTGGAATTGCCTTCGACCGTCTTCTGGGCGATGCCCCAGACTGCGTCCCACGCGCCCACGTCGCTCCAGGACGCCGCCAGCGGAATCACCACCGCGCTGTCGGTGCGTTCCATGATGGCGTAGTCCATCGAATCGCTGGGGCAGGCCTCGAACGACGGCCCATCCAGATGAAACAAGCCCGCTTCGCCATGCCCCGTGGCCACCGCCGCCTGCACCTGTTCCAGCATCTTGGGCGCCAGCCGCGCCATCTCGGACAGGAACACCGACGCCTGGAACGCGAACATGCCGCTGTTCCAGTAATACCCGCCGTCATCGATCAGCCGCTGCGCGACTTCAGGCGACGGCTTTTCCACAAAGCGGCGCACGCGGCGCGCCGGCGCCATCACGCCGGGTTCGTCCGACTGGATGTAGCCATAGCCGCTAAGCGGCGCGGTGGGCGTGATGCCGAACGTGACCAGCGCGCCCTGGCGTGCCGCCTCGTAGGCCTGCGCAAAGGCTTGCCGGAGCACGTCGCCATCTTCCAGCACATGGTCGGACGGCATGATCAGCATGATCGGGTCTTCGCCGTCGCGCATGGCGCGCAGCGTGGCGGCGGCAATGGCCGGCGCGGTGTTGCGTGCAAAGGGCTCCAGGATCACTTCCGCGTCCTTGATGCCCAGCTCCTGCGCTTGCTCGGCGGCAATGTACTGGTGCGCGTCGTTGCAGACCAGCATCGGCTTGGCCTGCGCGCCGGCGGACCCAAGCCGCAGCAGCGTGTTCTGCAACAGGCTGCGCGAATCGGTCAAACGGATGAACTGCTTGGGCAGCAGTTCGCGCGACAGCGGCCACAGGCGCGAGCCGGAACCGCCGCAAAGGATGACAGCCCGGTAGGCGGGAGGGGGATTCGTCATGGCGCTCACTCCTTGAAGTAGGCCTGGGTGTACGGATGCACGCCGGGATCGGCGGCGATCTCTTCCGCTTGCAGCCAGCGGTAGCCATGGTGCTGGCCGCGCGGAAGGGTTGCGGTATCCAACGAAAGCTCGGCCTCATACGCGAGGACGACATAGTGGGTGGAGCGTCCCGCTTCACCCGCGAAATTGGTGCCATAGAAGTGCTCGTACACGCCGCGCGGCGTCCACGATTCGGGGGCAATGGCCAGCCCCAGTTCTTCACGCGCGATACGGTCCAGCGCGGCGCGCAGCGGTTCGTTCTTGCGGATGCGTCCGCCCGGCACGAACCAGGCGCCACGCGCCGGCGGGTTGGTGCGCAGCCCCGTCAAGTAGCGTCCTGCGCCGTCGCGCAACAACAGGTCGATGGACACCAGCGGCAGCATCTCCACCGCCTGGCGGAAGTCGGCGCGCGGCAGCACGCCGCTGGATGCCGCATGTGCCGTCACGGCCGTCGGCACGGGCACGGGCGCGCCGGGCCATCCCAATGGACTAGTAGACATTTCGGCCCGTCCATCCCGACACGGCCGTGCGGGCGATGATCAGCAGGTCCATCCGGAACGTCCAGTGCTGGATGTAATAGATGTCGTGCTCGACGCGGTCGCTCATCTTGCGCAGCGTGTCCGTCTGCCCACGAAAGCCATTGACCTGCGCCCACCCCGTGATGCCGGGCTTGACGCGGTGGCGCATCATGTAGCGCTGCACCAGGTCCTTGTACATTTCGTTGTGCTCCAGCGCGTGCGGACGCGGGCCGACCACCGACATATCGCCCATCAGCACATTCAGGAACTGCGGCAGCTCGTCCAGGCTGGTACGCCGCAGGAAGCCGCCGATGCGCGTAATGCGGGAATCGTTGCGCGTGGCCTGCGTGACGGTGCCGTGTTCCTGGTGCACCGTCATCGTGCGGAACTTGTAGACGTGGAACACCTTGCCGTCCACCCCCAGGCGAGGTTGCGTAAAGAACACAGGCCCGCGCGAGGTCAGCTTGATGGCCAGCGCAATCGACAGCATCAGCGGCGACAGGCCGATCAGCGCGCAGAACGCAAAGCTGCGGTCGAATACTTCTTTCGCCCAACCGCGCACGCCGGCGGCGGGCAGGCTGTTCAGCTGGATGGCGGGCAGGCCCAGGAATTCGCCGATGCGATGACCCAGCAACTGGATCGACATCACATCCGGAATCCAGCGGATATCCACCAAGTCGTTGCGCAGGTGATACAGCACTTCGCGCAATTCCTGGCCCGCCTCCATCGGAAGAACGATCCAGATCTCGCGCACATTGTTTTCGTGCACGAAGGAATGCAGGTTGTCCAGATCGTGCAAGCGGCGCACTTGCGGCGGCAGGCTTTCGTGCGGCTCGGCGTAGATGCCCGCGACTTCATAGCCCGCGCCCCGGTAGCGTTCAACGCGGCGCCACAGGTCATGGCCCAGCGCGCCGAAGCCCACCAGCAACACGTTCTTCTTGTTCAGCCCGCGATCGCGCGCGGCGCCCAGCGCGGCGTAGACCGCGATACGTACGCCGGCCAGCGTCAGCGCCGCCATGCCGAACCAGGTAGCCGCCCACATGCGCGATATCGCGGCGGTCTGATGCATGAGAAAACTGACAAGGATGCCCAGGGCAAACACCGTGGCCCACGCAGCCAGGCTGCGCACGACCAGATCGGTCAATAGCCGCCCGCGCCATGACACATACAGGCGGAATGCGGGGAACAGGGCGATCACGCCCAAGCCGCACAGATAGATCAGGAATAGATGAATTTGCGGAGGGTCCGCCATTGCATCTTCCGAGAACTTCAAACCGGTGGCAGTCAGGCCGCAGGTGATTACGATCGCGGCATCGAGCAGGCGGTACAGATAGCTTGCTCCGCTGAATCTTGCCGATGTGTCCGAGTGGGACGGGTCCATCGCGCACTCCTGTTCGTGGGGAGTCTTCTTGCGGCGAAGAAAAAAACGATGCACTGCCGCAAAACATGTGGCTACCGACGAAATCTTATTGAGTGCGTGGCGTACCCGAAACCTCCAAACGATGTAGGAGAAGGCTTAGGACATCCGTCGAATGTGCGGGGCTTCGAAAAGAGAGTGGAATGTCGCAACCCGTTACGCATCGGGCTCCATTCCAAGCAACGAAGTCATTCACAGTGGATTTGCCATGACGACATTTTTCGGAACGTTGAGCCGAGCCATCGCCGCTATCGCGCTCGTGTCCTCGCTGGGCGCTTGCGCCCTGTCTCCCGGTATGACCTTTAATTCCGGCCACCTTGTTGATCCCATGGACCCGAACTCCGTGGCGCCGATCAAGGAAATCACCCCCAGCCTGGTTGTCGACGACCTGCGCAACCGCCAGGCGTTGATCGATAACGACGGCGTCGAAAAGCTGGTCGGCAGCGTCGAGCCCTACCGCATCGGGCCGGGCGACATCCTTTCCATCGTGGTGTGGGACCACCCCGAACTCGTCCTTCCGACGCAAACCTATGCCATCGGGACTGGGGTGACCGAACTAGTCATGGGGGATACCGCCTCGGGCATACCGGGGTATACCGTCTCATCCACTGGATATATCCAATTTCCGTATACGGGACTGCTGAAAGTGGCGGGGTTGACGGAACTTCAGGCGCGCAATCTCATAGTCAATAGTTCCGGCAAGTACATCCAGGATCCGCAGATCACGGTACGCGTGCTGGGCTATCGAAGCAAGCGTGTCTACGTCGAAGGCGAAGTCAAGTTGCCGGGCACGGTTGCCATCAACGACATTCCGATGACTCTGCTCGAAGCGGTCAACCGCGCGGGTGGCTTGCTGCCCACCGCTGACCGCAGCGCCGTCTATGTCATTCGCGATGGCCGCCGTACCCGTGTGAACCTGCCCGCGCTGATCGAACGTGGCCAGGACTTGAATCAGGTCATGCTGAAGTCGGGCGACATCGTGCGCGTTACGCCGCGCGACGACAGCAAGATTTTCGTGATGGGTGAAGTGTTCCTGCCCACCACGGTCGTGATGCGCGATGGACGCATGTCGTTGACCGAGGCGCTGGGCATGGCGGGTGGCCCGAACCAGTTGACGGCCGACGCGTCGCAAGTGTTTGTGGTGCGCAGTACCGAGCAAGCGACGCCGCAGGTGTTCCACCTGAACGCCAAGTCGCCGCAGGCCCTGGCTGTTGGTGCGAAGTTTGAGTTGGAACCCAAAGACGTCGTGTTCGTGGATACGGCCGCGCTGGTGCGGTGGAACCGCTTCATCAGCAATCTGTTCCCGAGCGCGCAAACGGTACAGACCGTCAAGTCGATCAACTAGTCCGCCTTTCGGGCCTTCGGGCCCAAAACAACGCCTTTGGGGGCGCCGCATCCGCCGCGGCGCCCACGTCTGGAGAGCTGCATGTCGTTGCCCATCGAAGCATTCGAGCCGAACGTCCCGGCTCGCCAGCAGGAAACCCCGTTGTCCTCGCACGTGGACGCCATTATTTCGAATCGTTGGATGATCCTTGGGATCACGTTGCTCGCCTTCCTGGGCGCGCTGGCCTACGTGATGGTGACCCCATCCGTGTACTCGGCCGACATCATCGTGCAAGTCGAAGAGGAAATGCCTAATGGCCAGGCGCGCAGCCTGCTGGGCGACGTGTCCGCCATGTTCGACACCAAGGCAGAGACCTCGGGCGAAATGGAAGTGCTGCGTTCGCGCATGGTGGTGGGGCCGGCCGTCGACAAGTTCCTGTTGTACATCCATGCCAAGCCGCGTTATTTCCCCGTGGTGGGCGAATGGCTTGCGCAGCGCTATGAAGCGTTGCCATATCCGTCCAGCCTGCCGCGCGGCGGCTATGCGTGGGGCGGCGAACAGATTGCGATCTCGCAGCTGGATGTGCCCAACGAATGGCTGGGCAAGCCGTTTCGCGTGACCACGCAAGGCGAGGGCCGCTACACGTTGACGGACAAGTTCACGGGCGCCACGTTCAGCGGCGCGGTGGGCAAGCCGGAACACTTCCTGTTGCCCGGCGGGGGCGCGATGGACGTGCATATCGACGCGTTGACGGGCCGGCCCGGCACCGAGTTCACGATCTCGCGCAGCTCGCGCCTGGCGGCGATCGAAAACGTGCAATCGCATCTGGGCATCTTTGAACGAGGCCGCGCATCGGGCGTGATCGGCGTCACGCTGGAAGGCAACGACCCGGCACTGACCACGGCCGTGCTGAACCAGATCGGCCAGGAATACGTGCAGCAGAACGTCAACCGCAAAGCGGCGCAGGCCGAGAAATCGCTGGGCTTTCTGGAACAGCAGCTGCCCATCCTGAAGGGCGAGCTGGACGCGGCCGAAACCAAGTACAACGCCTTGCGCAACAAGCGCGGCACCATCGACCTGTCCGAAGAAGCCAAGCTGATCCTGGCGCAGTCGGTGGACGCGCAGACCAAGGTGATGGAGCTGCGCTCCAAGCGTCAGGAACTGATCACGCGCTTTGCCCCCACGCACCCCAGCATCGTCGCCATCGATCGCCAGATCGCGTCGCTGTCGGGTGATGTCAGCCGCATCGGCAACAACATCAAGGCGCTGCCCGACCTGGAGCAGGACGTGGTGCGCCTGGTGCGTGATGTGCGCGTCAATACCGAGCTGTACACGGGTCTGCTGAACAACGCGCAGCAACTGCGGTTGATCCGCGCCGGCAAGGTCGGCAACGTGCGCATCCTGGATGCCGCTGTGCAACCGGACCGCCCCGTGCGCCCCAAGGCCGCGATCATCATCGGCGTGGCCACGGTCATCGGTTTGATCTTCGGCATGCTGTGCGCCTTTGTGCGCAACGCGCTGTTCGGCGGCCTGTCGGAACCCGACGACGTTGAACGCTACACGGGCCTGCCGGTGCTGGCCGCCATTCCGTACAGCGACATGCAGGACAAGCTGTGGCGCCGCAGCCGCCGCAAGAACGCGACGGTGCCCGCGCTGCTGGCGCAAAGCCAGGGCAACGCGCCACCTATCGAAAGCCTGCGATCGTTTCGCAACGTGCTGCAAGCGTCGCTGCGCCAGTCCGCCAACAACATGGTCATGTTCACCGGCCCGGTGGCGGGCGTGGGCAAGTCGTTCCTGTCGGCCAACTTTGCCTTCATCCAGGGCGGCGTGGGCAAGCGCGTGCTGCTGATCGACGCCGACTTCCGCAAGGGCCAGCTGAACCGCTATTTCGGCGTGCCCAAGGAAGACGGCTTGTTCGAAGTGCTGTCCGGCACGATTCCGCTGGCGCGCGTCAGAAAGCACAGCGTGTCCGAAGGCGTGGACTTCATTGCCACCGGCGCGGTCACTTTCGATCCGTCCGAGCTGCTGGCCTCGCCCGTGTTCGGCGCCACCTTGCGCGAGCTGTCCTCGCAGTACGACATGGTGATCCTGGACACGGCGCCAGTGTTGTCCTCGCCCGATGCGGCGGTGGTCGGCACGCATGCCGCCGCGGTGATGGTGGTGGTGCGCTCGGGCATGAACACCGTGGGCGAAATCCGTGAAACGGCCAAGCGCCTGATCCAGGCCGGCGCGCCGGTGGACGGCGTGCTGTTCAACGGCTTGAAACTGATGCCGGAGCGCTTTGGCTTCCGGTCCAAGTATGGGAATTATCGATACTCCCGTGCGGCGTATTACGGCGATTTCAAACAGAACGGTCCCAAGTAACGCCACCCGGAGAAACTGGCATGCACGGAACTTTTGGCTGGGATACCCCGCAAATTCTGGATGCGGTTTTCAAGGCTTACGACATACGCGGCACGGTGCCGGACGAAATTGACGCGCGCTTTGCGCACAGCCTGGGCATGGCGGCCGGCACCAAGGCGCGCGAGCTGGGGGCGCGGTCGATGGTGGTGGGGCGCGATGGCCGCTTGAGCAGCGTCGAACTGGCGGCCGCGTTGCAGGCCGGGCTGCGTTCGGCCGGCATGCACGTCATTGACATCGGCATGGCCACCACGCCGATGGTGTATTTCGCCACGCGCCTGATGGACACGGGCGCGGGCATCGCCGTCACGGGCAGCCACAACCCGCCGGCCCACAACGGCTTCAAGATCGTGCTGGACGGCGCGTCGCTGTACGGCGACGGCATCACCGCCTTGCGCGATGCGATGCGCCTGCCGATCGAATCGGCCAGCGTGTCCGGCGGACGCACGCAGATGCAGATCCAGCCCTGCTACGCGGCGCGCCTGGTGGGCGACATCCGCATGGCGCGTCCGATGAAAATCGCCATCGACTGCGGCAGCGGCGTGGCGGGCGCGGTGGCGCCGGCGCTGTTTCGCGCGCTGGGTTGCGAGGTCACCGAACTGTTTTGTGAGGTAGACGGCTCGTTTCCCGGCCACCACCCGGACCCGGCCGACCCGCAAAACCTGCAAGACCTGATTTATTGCCTGCGCTATTCCGATTGCGAGGTTGGGCTGGCGTTCGACGGCGACGGCGACCGGCTGGGCGTGGTGACAAAATCGGGACAGATCATCTGGCCGGACCGGCAGTTGATTTTGTTCGCCCGCGACGTGCTGTCCCGCAACCCCGGCGCGGAGGTCCTCTACGACGTGAAATGCAGCCGCCACGTGGCCCGCGCCATCTTCGAGGCCGGGGGCAAACCCACCATGTGCAAGACCGGGCATTCCCTCATCAAAGCCAAGATGCGCGAGTCGGGAGCGCTACTTGCTGGAGAGATGAGCGGTCACATGTTTTTCAAGGAGCGCTGGTACGGCTTTGACGATGGGATCTACGCCGCCGCCCGGCTGCTGGAAATCCTGTCCGCTGCGCCGGACCCGTCTGCCCTTCTTGAAGGCTTGCCGCAGTCCTGCGCGACCCCCGAAATCAAGCTGGACACCGCCGAAGGCGAACAGTTCGAACTGGTGAAGTTGCTGCGCGAGCAAGGGGAATTCCCCAGCGCGGTCTCCATCAACGATCTGGACGGCGTTCGGGTGGACTACGTCGATGGCTTCGGCCTGGCGCGTCCATCGAACACCACGCCGACGGTGGTTTTGCGTTTTGAAGGAGACACCGTGGCCGCACTGGCCCGGATCGAGGAGGATTTCCGCAACGCGTTCCGGCGCATTGCACCTCTCGTTCGTTTACCGTTCTAAGGAGCATCACGCGATGGGAAAGGCCAATTTTGCGATTGAGGCGTTAAGGGCGGATTCCGGCCTGGCGCAGAGCCCTGAGTGGCAGGCGTTCGCGCAGGCTGCCGAGGCCGCCGAACTTGACGCCAACACGCTTAAAGTCATTGAAGCTGCCGGTTTGTGCGTGGACCTGACCATGCAACGGCAATCGCCCGCGCTGGAAGCGGCCGCACTGAACCTGCTGCAAGCGCGCGGGCTGGCGGACGCCCGCCATGCGCTGTTCACGGGTGAACCCGTCAACTGGACCGAAGGCCGACCCGCCTGGCACACGGCCGTTCGCGCCGGGCGCACGCCCGAGCAACCGGACGGGCTGGACGCCGATTCCGTCTGCGAATATTCGCGCATGAGCGACTTCGTGCGCCGGGTGGACCAGACGGCAGATTTTTCAACCGTGCTCCATATTGGCATCGGCGGCAGCGACTGGGGCCCGCGCCTGGCGGTCCAGGCGTTTGGCGGACCCTCGCAGCGCCGCCAGATCCGCTTCGTGTCCAACATCGACGGCCACGCCTTCCATGACGCGGTGGCGGGCCTGGACCCGCGCCGTTGCCTGGTGGTGATTTCGTCCAAGTCGTTCACCACGTCCGAAACCATGCACAACGCCCGCGCCGCGATTGCGTGGCTCAAGCAGGGTGGGGTGGCGGACGTGTCCGAGCACCTGGCGGCCGTTACCGCCAACGTGTCGGCCGCGCGCGCGCTCGGCGTGCCCGCCAGCCACACGTTCAAGATGTGCGACTGGGTAGGCGGCCGTTATTCCGTGTGGTCGGTGGCCGGCCTGTCGATTGCGCTGACCGTGGGCGCCGACGTGCTGATCGGCATGCGCGCGGGCGCCGAGGCGATGGACCAGCATTTCCAGAACGCCCCGTTCGCCGCGAACGCACCGATCCAACTGGCCTTGGCCGGCTTGGTCAATTGCAGCGTGCTGGGCTACAACTCGCTGAACATTGCCGCGTACAGCGCGCGTCTGCTGCACCTGGTGACCTATTTGCAGCAGCTGGAAATGGAATCGCTGGGCAAGCGTGTCGCGGGTGATGGCACGGCGGTGGGCGTGCCCACGGCTCCGATCATCTGGGGCATGCCGGGCACCGACGGCCAGCACACGTTCTTCCAGTGGTTGCATCAAAGCGAAGACGGTGCGCCGGTGGACTTCATCGCCAGCCTGCAAGGCCACGCCGACAGCCCCGACGCCCATCGCCATCTGCTGGCCAACTGCCTGGCGCAGCGCCAGGCGTTGCTGCGCGGCAAGAACCTGGAGCAGGCGTTGCAGGACGTCGCGCACATCGACGATCAGGAAAAGGCGTTGAGCCTTGCCCAGCACATGGTGCACCCTGGCGGACGGCCGTCCACGCTGATCGTGCTGCGCCAGCTGGACCCGCGTGGCCTGGGCGCCTTGCTGGCCTTGTACGAACACAAGGTGTTCGTGCAAAGCGTGGTGTGGGGCATCAACCCGTTCGACCAGTTCGGCGTGGAGTTGGGCAAGCGCCTGGCCACGGGCATCGACCGCGAACTGGCCGTGCCGGTGTCGGCCGGGGTGGTCGACTGGGGCCATGACGCGTCCACCTCGTACTGGATCGATCGCTATCGCAGCCACACGCAGGCGCCGCGTCCGCGCCATGCGTGGGTGCCGGGCGTGGCGGCGCATCTGTGACGAGCGCCGCCATGTCAGGCATGCACGTACTGGTGACGGGCGGGGCCGGCTACATCGGCACGCACACGCTGATTGCGATGCTGGCGGCGGGCCAGCGGCCGCTGGTGCTGGATAACTTCAGCAACGGCAGCCGCGAGGCCGTGCGCCGCGTCGAACGGCTTTGCGGCCAGCCGATAGCGCTGATAGAAGGCGATATCCGCACCCCCGGCCTGATCGAGCGCGTGCTGTCGGACGCCGCCGCGCGCGGGCAACCGGTGCAGGCGGTGTTGCACCTGGCCGGTTGCAAGGCCGTGGGCGAATCGGTGGCCGACCCGCTCAAGTACTACGACAACAACGTCACGGGTTCGATGGTGTTGCTGCGGGCCATGCGCGAGGCGGGCGTGTCCCGCCTGGTGTTCAGCTCGTCGGCCACCGTCTACGGTGAACCGCAATTCCTGCCGTTTACCGAAGCGCATCCGTTGGCCCCGGCCAATCCGTATGGGCGCACCAAGCTGATGGTCGAGGAGATGCTGCGCGATGTCTGCACGGCCGACCCGTCGTTCAGCGCGGTCACGCTGCGCTACTTCAACCCGATCGGCGCGCATTCCAGCGGGCAGATCGGCGAAAGCCCGCGTGACCTGCCCAACAACCTGTTCCCGTATCTGACCCAGGTAGCGGTAGGCCGCCAGCCGTTCCTGCGCGTCTTCGGCAACGACTACGACACCGTCGATGGCACCGGCGTGCGCGACTACCTGCACGTCATGGACCTGGCGCAAGGGCACGTGCAGGCCCTGACGTACGGTGCCGGCCAGAGCGGCTTTGTCGCCGTGAACCTGGGAACCGGGCACGGCACCAGCGTGCTGGAACTGGTGCGCGCCTTTGAAGCCGCCAGCGGTCTGCGCATACCCGTGCAGATCATGCCGCGCCGGCCGGGCGACGTGGCGCGCACCTGGGCGGACCCGTCGCTGGCCGAGTCGCTGCTGGGCTGGCGCAGCACGTACGACGTGGCGGCGATGTGCGCCGACGGCTGGCGCTGGCAGCAGGGCAATCCACAAGGCTACGAGGCGGACGACGCCAGCCAGGGCGTGCAGGCCGCCGTGGCATAACCCCTATGCCATATCGGAGGCCTGTTGAAAAAGGGGCGCCAGCGGTTACAGTTGACGGGACTATTGCGTAGCACCGTCAATGAGGCATTCCCATGTTTGACATCCATTCTCAGCCCGGGTCCACCCGCCCCGCCCAGGGGCAGTCACGATGAACGGGCCCACCTACATTCCCCCCGCCCACTGGAATCTGGACAGCATCGTGTCCGGCTTGCGCGAAGCGCGCGTCGCCTGGCGCGGCCCGCGCGGCCGCCTGCGCGAAGATTCCGGCCTGCGCGAATTCCCGTCGCAGGAAAGCCTGCGCCAGATCATCAAGGACCTCTGCGGCGCCTTGTTCCCCATGCGGCTTGGCCCGATCGATCTGCGTGAAGAAGTCGAAGACTTCTACGTGGGCCACACCATTGGCGCCGCGCTGGACGCGCTGCTGCATCAGGTCTGTCTTGAACTGCAATACGTCGGCCGGCACGAACACGTCGACCCGGCCGAGACGCAGCGGCGTGCCATCGAAATCGTGCGCCAGTTCGGCGCCGAGCTCCCGCGCGTGCGCGCCGCGCTGGACCTGGACGTGACTGCCGCCTACCAGGGCGACCCGGCCGCGCACAGCGTGGACGAAGTGCTGCTGTGCTATCCCGGCGTGGCGGCAATGATCCATCACCGCCTGGCCAACGTGCTGTACCGGCTGAACGTGCCGATGCTGGCCCGCATCGTGGCGGAAATCGCGCACGCGGATACCGGCATCGACATCCACCCGGGCGCCACCATCGGCCGCAGCTTTTTCATCGATCACGGCACGGGGGTGGTCATCGGCGAAACGGCCATCATCGGCGACCGCGTGCGGCTCTATCAGATGGTGACGCTGGGCGCCAAGCGCTTTCCGCCCGGCGAAAACGGCGAGCTTAAAAAGGGCCTGCCGCGCCACCCGTTGATCGAGGACGACGTCGTCATCTACGCGGGCGCAACCATTCTGGGCCGCGTCACCATCGGCAAGGGCTCGACCATCGGCGGCAACGTCTGGCTGACGCGCAGCGTGCCGCCGGGCAGCAACGTCACGCAGGCCAGCCTGGTCAGCGACATGCCCGATTGTGGGCTGGGCGGCTGAACGCAGCTTAGGAATCAGGATGGACACCCAAGTCTCGGATCTGGCCGCGTTGCGCGGCTTTGTCGACCGCCACCCGCGGCTGTTCGTGCTGACGGGGGCGGGCGTCAGCACCGATTCCGGCATTCCCGACTACCGCGATACCGAAGGCGAATGGAAGCGCAAGCCGCCCATGACGCTGCAAACGTTCATGGGCGACGACCTGGCGCGCGCCCGCTACTGGGCGCGCAGCATGGTGGGCTGGCGTCGCTTTGGCCATGTTCAGCCGAACGAGTCGCATCGTGCCCTGGCGCGGCTGCAAGCGCGCGGCTTGATCACGGTGCTGGTCACGCAGAATGTGGACGGCCTGCACGAAGCGGCCGGCAGCCGGGACGTGGTGGACCTGCACGGCCGTTTGGACGAAGTGCGCTGCATGAATTGCGACTGGCGCGGTGGGCGTGCCGACTGGCAAGACCGCCTGCAAAACGGCAACCCCGCCTGGACGTCGCTGGATGCCACCGACGCGCCGGACGGCGACGCGGACCTGGAAGGCGAAGACTTCTCGCAATTCACCGTGCCGCCGTGCCCGCGCTGCGGTGGCATCGTCAAGCCCGACGTGGTGTTCTTTGGCGAAACGGTGCCGCGCGACCGGGTCGACCGCGCCAATGCCGGCCTGATGAGCGCCGATGCGGTGCTGGTCGTGGGCTCGTCCTTGATGGTGTATTCGGGCTACCGCTTCGTGACTGCCGCGTCACGCAACGGCATGCCGATCGCCGCCATCAACCTGGGCCGCACGCGTGCCGACAGCCTCTTGACCCTGAAGGTGGAACAACCTTGCGCGGTCGCGCTGGAAGCCTTGTAACACGGGTTTTCGGCGGCCGGTTTTTGACCGGTTTAAGCAAGTGCTTGTCCTGTAAGCGTTTTTTGACGCCGTTACAGACCTTTCCATAGGGTTGTCCACAGGAACTGTGGATAATTCCTAGGGAATACCCCTGGTCTTTCGATCATCCCCCGTCCGCGATGTCCACCGCTTCGCCCAGCAACGCGCGGCGGGCGGCGTGCCAGCTGCCGGCATCCGGGGCATACAGCAGGCCGCCGGTGCGGTGCGTGGGCTTGTAGGGCGATCCGTCAAAGCGCGCGGCGTAGCCGCCCGCCTCGCGGTGCAGCAGCCAGCCCGCGGCGTGGTCCCAGGCCGTCAGTTGGTTGTACAGCGCAACGTGGCAATGGCCGGCCGCCAACATGCGGTATTCGTGGGCCGCGCAGCGCAGCGACGCGGTACTGCCCAGGCGCGACAGGTGGCTGTTCACGGTGGTGCGCAGCGGCTCGGGCAGGGCGTCCGTCGAGATCAGGCCGTCCATGTCTTCCAGCGGCGCGGGGCCGGCGACGGTCAACGGCGCCCGGCGCCCATTTTCGTATTCCATCCACGCCCCTTCACCCCGCACGGCCAGCGCGCTGTCGCGGTTGACCGGGTCGTAGATCACGCCCGCGATCACGTCGCCGCGATGGCAGGCGGCGATCATCATGCCGAACAGGGGCAGGCCCGCCACGTAGTTGCGGGTGCCGTCGATGGGGTCGATCAAAAAGGCCAGGTCGGCGTCGACCAGCATGTTCAGCAGCGAAGGGTTGCGCGCGGACGCCTCTTCGCCGATGAGCACGGCGCCCGGGTACAGCTTGGACAGGCGCGCGCCGATCATGCGTTCGGCGGCCTCGTCCGCATCCGTGACCAAGTCGCGCGGTGAACTCTTGCCCCGCACGGCGCCTTCGGGCAGGTTGCGAAAGCGCGGCATGACTTCCACCAGGGCCGTTTCGGCTAGCACGGCGGCAAGCTTGCGGGTGTCCTCAAGGGTAAAGGTTCTGCTCATACGGATCCATTCAGGGAACGCGCAAATCTATCATGCCTGGGCGGCATTTGATCGCGTTTCGCAAGTGACTGGATTGAAAGGACTTTTCCGGGCTGTGCAGGACTTATCTGCCGGGTTGTCCACAGTTGTTGGGGATAAGCGGCGGGGATAGCCGCTCATCCCCGGTGCGCGGCGAGTGCCGCGCACCGGCCGGGGCCTCAGGCGCCCAGGTCCACGCACAGGTACTTGATTTCGAGGTATTCCTCGATGCCGTACTTGGAACCTTCGCGTCCCAGACCCGACTGCTTGACGCCGCCGAACGGGCCGACTTCGTTGGAGATCAGGCCGGTGTTGATGCCGACGATGCCGTATTCCAGCGCTTCGGACACGCGCCAGATGCGGGCGTAGTCGCGCGTGAAGAAGTACGCGGCCAAGCCGAAGATGGTGTCGTTGGCCATGCCGATGACTTCTTCTTCGGTGTCGAAGCGGAACAGCGGGGCCACCGGGCCGAAGGTTTCTTCGGTGGCAAAGCGCATCGCTTGCGTCACGTCGCGCACCACGGTCGGTTCGAAGAACGTGCCGCCCAGCGCATGCGGCTTGCCGCCGGCAATGACCTTGGCGCCGTGCGAGGTGGCGTCGGCGATGTGCTCTTGCACCTTTTCGATGGCGTTCGTGTCGATCAGCGGGCCTTGCGTCACGCCGTCTTCAAAGCCGTCGCCGACCTTCATGGCGTTGACCTTGGCGACCAGGCGCGTGGCGATTTCCTCGTACACGCCGGCTTGCACGTAGATGCGGTTGGCGCACACGCAGGTCTGGCCGGCATTGCGGTACTTCGAGGCCAGGATGCCGTCAACCGCGCGGTCCAGGTCGGCGTCGTCGAACACGATGAACGGCGCGTTGCCGCCCAGTTCCAGCGACAGCTTCTTGATGGTGGGCGCGCATTGCTCCATCAGCGTGCGGCCCACTTCGGTGGAACCGGTGAAGCTCAGCTTGCGCACCACATCGCTTTCGCACAGCGCTGCGCCGATATCGCGCGAGCTGCCGGTGATGACGTGGAACACGCCTGCCGGAACGCCCGCTTCTTCGGCCAGCACGGCCAGCGCCAGCGCCGTCAGCGGCGTCTGCTGGGCGGGCTTGACCACCATCGTGCAGCCGGCGGCCAGTGCCGGACCGACCTTGCGCGTGATCATGGCGGCCGGGAAGTTCCACGGCGTAATGGCGGCGGTGACGCCAATGGGCTGCTTCAGCGCCAACAGGCGTTGGCCCGCCTTCGGGCTTTGCAGCACGTCGCCGTCGATGCGCTTGGCTTCTTCGGCAAACCATTCCAGGAACGATGCGGCGTAGGCGATTTCGCCCGCGGCCTCGGTCACCGGCTTGCCTTGCTCGGACGTCATGATGGCAGCCAGGTCCTGCTGGTTCTGCATCATCAGCTGCGACCACTTCAGCAGGATCGCGGCGCGTTCCTTGCCGGTCTTGGCGCTCCAGGCGGGCAGGGCGGCCTGCGCGCTGGCGATGGCCTGTTCGGTTTCCTTGCGGCCCAGCTTGGGCACGGACACGATGGTCTTGCCGGTGGACGGGTTGTCAACCGGGATCGATGCGCCGTTGCCGGCGCCAACCCACTTGCCGTCGATGTAGCAGGCGTCGCGCAGCAGATCGGGGCGCGACAGGGGATGGGTCAATGCGGTCATTATTGAAGTCTCCTTGATTGGGATTCAACGGGGCCAAGGCAGCGAAAAAAGCGCAACAGTAAAGCGCAGCGGGCGCGGCGGAAAGATCCGCAACGCCCGCAATCACCGTGCCTGTGGCCCAAGAACAGGGTTCAGGCCGTGAACGTCACGCTGCCAGTGCGTCGGACAAAATCGCCAGCGCGCGGTCGAACTGCGCGTCAGGGATGGTCAGCGGGTACAGGAAACGCAGCACGTTGCCGTAAACGCCGCAGCTCAACAGGATAAGCCCTTGTTCCAGCGCGCGGGCCTGCACGCGCTTGACGGCTTCAGCGTCCGGCTTGCCGTTGGCGTCGTTCAGTTCCAGCGCCACCATCGAACCCAGGCCACGCACGTCGGCAATAGCCGGCACCTTGGCGCGCAGGCCTTCCAGGTGGGCGCGCAGCTTTTCGCCCAGTACATTGGCGCGATCGCACAGCTTTTCTTCGGCAATCACGTCCAGCACGGCGTGGGCCGCAGCCACCGCCAGCGGGTTGCCGGCGTAGGTGCCGCCCAGGCCGCCCGCTGCCGGGCCGTCCATGACGTCGGCACGGCCGACCACGCCCGAGATCGGGAAGCCGCCGCCCAGGCTCTTGGCCATGGTGATCAGGTCGGCTTGCACCGAGTGGTGTTCCATGGCGTAGAGCTTGCCGGTGCGGCCAAAGCCCGTTTGCACTTCGTCGGCGATCAGCAGGATGCCGTGCTCGTCGCAGAGCTTGCGCAGCGCGCTCATCAGTTCGGGCGGGGTGATGTTGAAGCCGCCTTCGCCTTGCACCGGTTCAATGATGATCGCGGCGACGCGCTTGGGGTCGATATCGCACTTGAACAGCAGGTCCAGCGCCTTGAGCGAATCGGCAACGGAGATCGACTGCGTGGCGTTGGGGAACGGCACGTGATAGATGTCGCCGGGCATCGGGCCGAACGACAGCTTGTACGGCGCAACCTTGCCGGTCAGCGCCATGCCCAGCATGGTGCGGCCATGGAACGAACCCGAGAACGCGATGACGCCCGAACGGCCCGTGGCCGAACGCGCGATCTTGATGGCGTTTTCAACGGCTTCGACGCCGGTGGTGAAGAAGGCGGTTTTCTTCAGGCCGTCGATGGGGGCCAGGCGGTTGATGCGTTCGGCCAGCGAGATGTAGCTTTCGTACGGAACGATCTGGTAGGCCGTGTGCGTGAAGTTGTCCAGCTGGGCGGCCACGGCGGCCTTGACCTTGGGGTGCAGGTGGCCGGTGTTGAGCACCGCGATGCCGCCCGCGAAATCGATGTATTCCTTGCCGTTGGCGTCCCACAGCGTGGCGTTCTCGGCGCGCACTGCGTAGAAGTCGCACATGACGCCAACGCCGCGCGGCGTGGCCAAAGAACGGCGGGTATTCAGGTCTTGATTCTTCATCTCAGCCTCGATGAACAGGGTGGGCGGGAAAAGCCTTATTTAATGCTACGATGGCCCCATTTGTGGGAACCACTTTGATAAAACAGGTAGAACCAATTGCGGTCCATTGTAGGTGACTTGCTGCTGCTGCGTCTGGCGGACGGATCTAGCGAGCCCATGAACAAGCGCTTGTATCGCGGCATACGCGAAGCGATCCTGGATGGCGCCATCGCCGCCGACTCGCGTTTGCCTGCGTCGCGCGACCTGGCAACAGAGCTGGGCATTGCCCGCAACACCGTGGTCCACGTCTACAGCCAGTTGCTAGCCGAAGGCTATACGCGCAGCCGGCAGGGCAACGGCACGTTCGTCAACGCGTCGGTGCCCGACTCTTACCTGGCCAGCGGCCGGCGCCTGCGCCAGCCCGCGCAAGCGCAACCGGGGCCCGCGCTGTCACCACGCGGCGCGGCCATTGTCGAAGGCGTGTCGGCCTCGCCCTACCAGTGGGGCGCGTTCATGCCCGGCGTGCCCGACCTGACCGAATTCCCCCACAAGAAATTTGGCCGCATCGTCAGCAATTTGTGGCGCAACCCGTCGCCCGATCTGTTGACCTATGCCTACGGCGGCGGCCTGCCGGCGCTGCGCGAAGCGCTGGCCCAGCATCTGGCGCTGACGCGGTCCATTGACTGCGACCCCGACCAGATCATCATCACCGAAGGCTCGCACCAGGCCATCGACCTGACGACGCGCATCCTGGGCGAAGCCGGCGAAACCGCCTGGGTCGAAGACCCCGGCTACTGGGGCGCGCGCACCATCTTGCAAGCCAACGGCCTGCACACCGTGCACCTGCCGGTGGACGAAGAGGGCATGCGCCTGCCCGAACCCGGCGGCACGCCGCCGCGCTTCATCTTCGTCACGCCATCGCACCAATATCCCTTGGGGCCGGTGATGTCGCTGGCGCGCCGCCGGCAATTGCTGGCCGTGGCGCGGCAAAGCGGCAGCTGGATCATCGAAGACGATTACGACAGCGAATTCCGCTTCTCGGGCCGCCCCATCGCCTCGTTGCTGGGCTTGGAGCCCGATGCGCCCGTCATCTATATGGGCACGTTCAGCAAGACGCTGTACCCTGGCCTGCGCGTGGGCTATCTGGTCTTGCCCAAGCCGCTGACCGCCGCGTTCCAGGCGGCGCACGCCGAGCTCTACCGCGAAGGCCATCTGATGACGCACGCGGCGCTGGCCACGTTCATTTCCGAAGGCCATTACGCCGCGCACATCCGTCGCATGCGCATGCTGTACGGGCGACGGCGCGCGATGCTGGTCAACCTGATTGAACGCCGGCTGGGCCCGGACTGGCTGCACCGTGACGCCAGCATGGCGGGGTTGCATCTGGTGCTGACCTTGCCGCTGGACATGGACGACCTGCGCGTGGTGGATGTGGCGCGCAGCAAGGGCGTGCTGACCCGCGCGCTGTCGCGCTATTACGTCAATGCCGAAGGGCGGCGGCCCGGCCTGCTGCTGGGCTATGCCTGCGTGCCGGAAAACGATATTGCGCGCAAGTTCGAGGTGCTGCTGGAAAGCCTGGCCGACGTCGCCCGCAAGCCCGCGGCGGCTTGACCCGGTCCGCCTAAAAAAGCGGCAGCGCCGCGCCGAATGCCGCCGCGTTGCGCATGCCCTGGTCTTCGAAGTTGGTGTTGAAAACGGCATGCGCCTGGCTGCTTTGCGTGGCCAGCCGCGTGAAGCGTTCAACCAGTTCGGCAAGCTCCTGCTCGGTGTATTCATACTGAAAGCGGCCCGACGACGCGCTGCCCGAGGCGTTCCATGCATCGGCATTGCGGCCGTGCAGCCGCAGCAGCGTCAGATCGGGATGCGTGCTTTCCCAGATGGCGGGCACGGTATTTTCAAAGCCCTGCGGTGCGTCCACCACCGTGTGCACCACGCCCAGATCGCGTTCGAAAGCCAGCGTGTCGGCGATGGCGCCCGGGCTGTCGAACCAGCTGCGATGGCGAAATTCCACCGAAATCAAATGCTCTTGCATGCGCGCGGCGCAGTCGGCCACATGCGCGCGTCCCCGCGCGTCGCGCCGGATCCATGGGGGAAATTGAAAATGCACCGCGCCCAGCTTGCCCGGCATCCGCAGTGGTTCCAGCGCGAGCTGATAGCGGCGCCACATTTCATCGCGCAGGTCTTCGGGCATCTGGCGGTGGTAGATGATCGGGTCCGGCCAATCTTCCAGTTCGCGTGCGATGTCCCCGGGCAGGGCGGCCAGCGGCGTCTGGTGGCCGGTGAACAAGCGGAACGCCTTGATGTTGAAGACGAAGTCGTCCGGCGTGCGCTGCGCCCACAGATAGGCGTTGTTGGACGAGGGCAGCGCGTAGTAGCTGGAATCGATTTCCGCCATCGAAAAGCGCGACGCGTAAAAGCGCAGCCGCGCTTCGGCGCCGCGCACGTCGGGCGGGTAAAACCGCCCGCAGGCGAGCAGGGTGGGGTCGGTCCAGGAGGCGGTGCCGGTCAGGATACGCATGGCAAAAGGGTGGCGGATGGGGCGCGGGGCAGGGCGACGACGCTGCTATGATAGCTGGATAAATAGGCAGTCATTTGGCCTACTTGCCGCCATGCCCGATCACGATCCCACTGCCAACACCCGCCCCGATCCCCTTGCCGATCTGAACCCTGCCCAGCGCGAAGCCGCCGAATTCGGCGTGCGGCCGGGCTCAAGTTCGGCCGGGGCCGGGGCCTCCGATGACGGCCCCCTGCTCGTGATTGCGGGGGCGGGATCGGGCAAGACCAACACGCTGGCGCACCGCGTGGCCCACCTGATCCTGAACGGCGCCGACCCCCAGCGCATGCTGCTGCTGACGTTCTCGCGCCGCGCGGCACAGGAAATGGACCGGCGCGTGGGCTCGGTGCTGCAACGCGTGATGAACCTGCGCGGCTCGCAGCAGGCGCCGTCGTTGCCTTGGGCAGGCACCTTCCATGCCATCGGCGCGCGGCTGCTGCGCGACTGCGCACTGCGCATCGGCCTGTCTGAAGCCTTCACCATCCACGATCGCGGCGACGCCGAAGACCTGATGGGCATGGTCCGGCATGAACAAGGCTTGTCATCCACCAAATCGCGTTTTCCCTTGAAGGGCACCTGCCTGGCGATTTATTCGCGCGTGGTCAATAGCCAGACGCCGGTGGCCGACGTGCTGAAAACGTCATTCCCCTGGTGCGCGCAGTGGGAAGAGGAATTGAAGACGTTGTTTCGCGGCTATGTGGCCGCCAAGCAGGACCAGCAGGTGCTCGACTACGACGACCTGCTGCTGTATTGGTCCGAGATGATGACGGACCCGGGCATCGCCGCCGATGTCGGCGCGCGCTTTGACCACGTGCTGGTGGATGAATACCAGGACACGAACCGCCTGCAATCCGCCATTCTGCTGGCCATGAAGCCCGACGGGCGCGGGCTGACAGTGGTGGGCGACGACGCGCAATCCATCTATTCGTTCCGCGCCGCCACCGTGCGCAACATCCTGGATTTTCCGTCGCAGTTTCCCAAACCCGCCCGCGTCATCACGCTGGACCGCAACTACCGGTCGACCCAGCCCATCCTGAACGCATCGAACGCGGTGATCGGCCTGGCCACCGAACGCTTCGCCAAAGACCTCTGGACCGATCGCGTCTCGTCGCAACTGCCCGAACTGGTCACCGTCAGCGACGAGGCCGGACAGGCGCGCTGGGTCGCCGACCAGGTGCTGGCGCAGCGCGAGGGCGGCGCCACGCTCAAGTCGCAAGCGGCTCTATTCCGCACGGCCAGCCATAGCGCCGCGTTGGAACTGGAACTGACCCGGCGCAACATTCCTTTCGTCAAGTTTGGCGGCCTGCGCTTTCTGGAAGCCGCGCACGTCAAGGATCTGCTGTCGCTGTTGCGCTGGGCAGAGAACCCGCGCGGACGCATGGCGGGTTTTCGCGTCGCGCAGTTGATGCCCGGCATCGGTCCGGCCACCGCCGGCAAGCTGATGGACGCCATGGCGGCCAGCGCCGAACCGCTGCGCGCGCTGCGCGAGTTCATGCCCGGCGCGGCGGCCCAACAGGAATGGGGCGCGTTCGCCGACACCTATGCGGCGCTGTGCGACCCGGGCCTGCGCTGGCCGGCCGACGTGGACCTGGCGCTGCGCTGGTACGCCGGCCAGCTTGAACGCCTGTACGACGACGCGCGGGTGCGCAAGACCGACCTGGACCAGCTGGTGCGGCTGGCGGCGGGCTACCCGTCGCGCGAACGCTTTTTGACCGAGCTGACCCTGGACCCGCCCGACGCCACCAGCGACGAATCCGGCGCGCCGTCGCGCGACGAGGACTACATGATCCTGTCCACCATCCACTCGGCCAAGGGCCAGGAATGGAAGGCTGTCTATGTGCTGAACGTGGTCGATGGCTGCATCCCGTCCGACATGAGCACCGGCACCGCCGAAGAGATCGAAGAAGAGCGGCGCTTGTTGTATGTGGCCATGACACGCGCCAAGGAACGGCTGCAACTGATCGTGCCGCAGCGCTTTTACGTGCATCAGCAGACGGGCATGGGCGACCGCCACGTATACGGTTCGCGCACGCGCTACATCACCAACGCGATGCTGCCGCTGTTTGAACACCTGCCTCGGCCGCCCGCGCTGGGCGACCTGCCTGCCGGCGCGCCGCCCAAAGAGGCGCAGGCCCCGGCCATCGACGTGACCCGGCGGGTGCGCAACCTGTTCTCATAGCCTGCGCTATCATCGGCCGATGCCATAAGTTGTGCCGCAGGGCTCGCATTGCCAAAGGGTATCCATGTCTGCTGAAGAGAATTTCGCCGACGTCCACAAGGGCGAGGTGGTGGCGTCCATCGCCTATGTGAACGGCCGCCGCGACCGCGAAGTGCCCATCGATGAAGTCGGCCAGCACATCGGCCGGTATAGCAGCCAGAACAGCGACCAACTAGGCGGCCCATCAGACGGCAAATCAGGCGGCCAATCAGGCGGATTAAGCCCCGGCCAACCGCCCGGCATGCTGTGGATCGGCCTGCGCAACCCCACGCCCGAATTGCTGGCCCGTGTCACCGGTGAACTGGGCGCTTGTGGCAAGAACCAGGAAGAGATGCTTGAACCGCATCGGCGGCCCAAGATCATCGATTACGGCAACATGGTTCTTATCGTGACCATCACCGTCGAGGTCGAGGCCGAACGGCCTGTCTTCGGCGAAACCCAGCTCTTGATCGGCGACGGCTTTCTGGTCACCGTGCGGCGCGGCGCCACGGCGGCGCACAGCCCGCTGCGCGAACGCCTGGAAGCGTCGCCCGACCTGCTCAAGCGCGGCAGCGACTACGTGGCCTCCGAAGTGCTGGACTGGCTGGTCGACCGCTACGTGGCGGCGGCGGGCAAGATCGAAAGCGTGGTCGAAGGCGCCGAACAGAAATTGCTGATCCGTGGCGCCAAGGATTCCGATATCCGCAGGCTGTACCGCCAGCGCCGCGACTTGCTGCGCATTCATACCGTGGTGTCGCCGATGGCGGAAATATGCCGTCGGCTGGCGCGCGTCGAGATGTCGGCCGTGGACGAGCATGCTCGCCCGTACTTCGGCGAGGTCGCCGACCGCGTGCTGCGCGTGGACGAGCTGTTCAACGCGTTGCGCGAATCGCTGGCGTTCGCCTTCGAAGCCAGCCTCATGATCGGCCAGGCGGCGCAGAACGACACGACGCGCAAGCTGGCGTCCTGGGCCGCCATCCTGGCCGTGCCCACCGCGATTGCCGGCATCTATGGCATGAACTTCGAATTCATGCCGGAACTGAAGTCGCCCCTGGGCTATCCCATCACGCTGGGCGTCATCGCGTCGATCTGTTCGGTGTTGTACTGGCGGTTCCGCAAGTCCGGCTGGCTATGAAAGGCAGGCGGGGAACAGCGGGCAACGCAGGCCGGCAAGCCAGCCGGCGCGGCAGGGGCGGCGCGACGTCCAGCAAGGCAAGCGACCGGGATATTTTCCGCACGGTCGATTAACGAAAAACCGGGCCGCCTGTGGCACACTTGCCGCGTTTCTTACCTGGAGGCCGGCCGGTGCGTGGCAAACCCCCATTTCGCGGCGGCGGCAAGCTGACCGCCCTGATCGTTGCCTTGATTCTTGCGGCGGCGGGCGCCATCGTCAATTGGCTACAGCCGTCGGGGCAGGGCGATTCGCCCCGCCCGTCGCGTCCGCCCTCGGCCGAAGGGCGCCCGCCTGCGGCCGACGGCATTCCGCCCGGCAGCTACACGCTGACCGGCGCGATCGTCAACGTGGCCGACGGCGACACCGTCACGCTGCGCGCTCGCGATGGCCAGCGCCGCATCCGCATGGACAGCATCGATGCGCCTGAAGAAGGCCACGGCGCCGACCAGCCCGGCCAACCCTTTGCCGAAGCGTCCCGCAAGAATCTGGCGGATCTGGTCGCCGGCAAGACCCTGACCGCCCAATGCTACGAACAAGATCAGTACGGCCGCGACGTCTGCGCGCTGATTCTGGATGACGGCCGCTCGGTCAACCGTTTGCAGGTGCAGTCCGGCTACGCCTGGGCCTACACCGCCAGGCGCGGCGATTACCTGCGCGACAAGGCCATGACGAGCTTGCAACGCCAAGCCCAGGACGCCAAGCGCGGCCTATGGGCCAAAGAGGGCGCCATGCAGCCCTGGAAATGGCGCTATGACTGCTGGCGCCAGCGCCAGTGCGGGTGATGAGGGGCGGTCGCCGCCCCTTGCACCCGCTAGGGCATGCCTGGGTACTGGCTGCGTCCCGCCTTTGCTATCCTCTGTCGCAACGTTTTGAAGGGAAGGTTTCCATGCTTGCAATGAAGCGGCTCAGGGCGACAGCCATGCTGATGTTGCTGGCGCTGGCGGGCTGCTCTCAAGAAAGCCCCATCAACAGCCCGTATCCGTCCGGCGCCGAAAGCCAGAACACGCTTTATTCCGCGTTTGTCCAGCGTTCGCCCAAATACCTGGACCCGGCAAGCTCTTATTCCGGCGACGAAACCCCTTATACCTACAACATCTACGAGCCGTTGTACGGGTATCACTACCTGAAGCGGCCGTACGAGCTGGTGCCCCGCGCCGCGCAATCCATTGATCCGCCTCAGTATCTGGACGCCCAGGGCAAGCCCTTGCCCGCCGATGCGCCGGGCGAACAAATCGCCGAAAGCATCTACGACATCAAGATACGCCCGGGCGTGCGCTACCAGCCGCACCCCGCGTTCGCCCGCAAGACCGACGGCAGCTACGACTACTTCCCGATTTCCGAAGACGACCTCAAAGACAAGTACTACATCCCCGACTTTCCTCGCACCGGCACGCGCGAACTCACGGCGGACGACTACGTCTACGCGTTTCGCCGTCTGGCCAGCCCGCGCGTGGTGTCGCCCATCTATTCGGTGATGGCGGACCACGTGGTAGGCATGCAGGAATACGGCGACCGGCTGCGCAAACGCGACCGGGACTTGCGCCGCGATCTGTCCGGCGGCGGCGCCGCCTCGTGGCTGGACCTGCGCGATGCCGACGGCTTTACCGGCATCCAGGCGCTGGACCCGCACACGCTGCGCATTCGCGTCAAAGGCAAGTACCCGCAGTTCAAATACTGGCTGGCCATGACGTTCACGGCGCCCATCCCCTGGGAGGCCGACCGCTTCTACAGCCAGCCGGGCATGGCCGCGCATGACCTGTCGTTGAACACCTGGCCGGTCGGCACCGGCCCGTACATGATGGCGGAATCGTTGCAGAACCGTCGCCACGTGCTGGTGCGTAACCCCAACTTCCACGGCGAAGCCTACCCCTGCGAGGGCGCACCCGGCGACAAGGAAGCCGGCATGCTGGCCGACTGCGGCAAGCCCACGCCCTTTATCGACCGCGCCGTGTTCAGCCTGGAAAAAGAAGCCATCCCGCTGATCGGCAAATTCATGCAGGGCTATTACGACGTGCCGCAAATCGAACGCGGCGAATACGGCGTGGCCATGCTGGTGGCGGCGGGCGACAGCCAGGACAAGGCCAAGCAGTACCGCGAACACGGCATTCGCCTGCCCACCACGGTGGAAACCGCCAACTGGTACATGGGCTTTAACTGGCTGGACCCGGTGGTGGGCAAGGGCGACACGCCCGAGCAGGCGGAAAAGAACCGCAAGCTGCGCCAAGCCATCAGCATCGTGTTCGACTGGGAAGAATTCGTTACCGTGTTCGAAAACGATCAGGCGTCCGTGGCCCAGGGCCCGGTGCCGCCCGGGGTGCTGGGCTACCGCGATCCGCCTGAGGGCGTGAACCCGGTGGTCTACGACCTGGTTGACGGCAAACCCGTGCGCAAGTCGGTCGACGTGGCCAAGCGGCTCTTGGCCGAGGCCGGTTACCCCGACGGCCGCAACGCCAAGACCGGCGCGCCGCTGGTGCTGTATTACGACGCCATGCAGGGCGGCGGGTCGAACCCGCGCTTTGACTGGATGCGCCGGCAGATGGCCAAGATTGGCGTACAGCTGGACGTGCGTTCCACTGACTACAACCGCTTCCAGGACAAGATGACGCGCGGCGCCGCGCAGATCTTCCTGTGGGGCTGGAACGCGGATTACCCCGACGCCGAAAACTTCCTGTTCCTGCTGTACGGCCCCAACGCCAAGGCGCGGGGGGGCGGCGAGAACGCAGCCAACTACCAAAGCCCGGAATTCGACAAGCTGTTCGAACAGATGAAGTTCCTGGACGACGGCCCCCAGAAAGAACAGCTGATCGCCAAGATGGTGGCGGTGGTGCAGCGGGATGCGCCGTGGATGTTCGGCTATTTTCCGATGTCGGGCGGCGCCTATCAGCAGTGGGTCGGCAACGCCAAGCCCACGCAGATGGTGCGCAACACGCTGCAATACATGAAGATCGATCCCGCGCTGCGCCAGCAGAAGATCGATGAATGGAACGTCCCAAGATGGTGGCCGATCGGCCTGTTCGTGCTGCTGTTGGCGCTGGCGATCTGGCCTTCGTACGTGGCGCTCAAGCGCCGCGAACGCCAGACCGCCTTCGGCCCGGCGGTGCGCAAGGAGCATCAATCATGATCGGCTATGTGATTCGCCGGCTGCTGTATGGCGTGCTGATCCTGATCGGCGTCAACCTGTTCACCTTCATCCTGTTCTTTGCCGTGAACACGCCCGACGATATGGCGCGCCTGGCTATCGGCGGGCAGCGCGCCAGTCAGGACGCGGTGGAAAAATGGAAGGTCGAACGCGGCTACGACAAGCCGCTGTTCTTCAACGAGCGCGCGCAAGGCACGGCGCAACTGACCGACACCATCTTCTACCAGCGCTCGGTGCCGCTGCTGGCCATGGAATTCGGCGCATCGGACAGCGGGCGCGACATCGGCCGCGAGATCCAGACGCGCATGGGCCCCAGCCTGGCGCTTGCCGTGCCTACCTTCATCCTGGGGTTGTTCGTCAGCATCGTGTTTTCGTTGACGCTGGTGTATTTTCGCGCCACGCGGCTGGACTTCTGGGGCGTCGTGGTGTGCGTGCTGCTGCTGTCCATTTCCAGCCTGTTCTACATCATCGCGGGGCAATGGGTGTTCGCCAAGCTGATGCGGCTGGTGCCGTTCTCGGGGTTTTCGGGCGGGCTGGACGTGGTCAAGTTCCTGGCGCTGCCGGTGCTGATCGCCATCGTGTCGCGGCTGGGCCCCGAGGCGCGCTTCTACCGCACGCTGTTCCTGGAAGAGATCGGCAAAGACTACGTGCGCACCGCGCGCGCCAAGGGCCTGGCCGAACGCGTCGTGCTGTTTCGCCACGTGCTGCGCAACGCGATGCTGCCCATCCTGACCAGCACGGTGGCCGCCTTGCCGCTGCTGTTCATGGGCAGCCTGATCGCCGAGTCTTTCTTCGGCATCCCGGGCCTGGGCAGCTACACCATCGACGCCATCAACGCGCAGGACTTTTCCGTGGTGCGCGCCATGGTGTTCCTGGGCGCCGCGCTCTATATCGTGGGGCTGATCCTGGCCGACATTTCCTACACGCTGGCTGACCCCCGCGTTCGATTCGAGTAGCCGCCATGCCCAAGATCGTCTTCCTTTGGACCGACATCGCGCTGTGGCTCATGGTGCTGGGTGCGCTGGCCTATGTCTGGCACGTGCGCCGCAGCCCCAACCTGCGCGCCACCTGGGGGCGCATTGCGCGTGACACGCCGGCGATGTGCTCGGCCGTCATTCTTGCCGCCTTCACCGTGGTGGGCTTGCTCGATTCCGTGCACTATCGGCCACAACTGCCGCCCGCGCCGGGTGCCGCCGCCGACGCCGCGCCCATCTACGCGCCCGTGGTCAAGTCGGCGCTGGACGGCTTGTTGGCCGGCACGGTGCTGACGCAGCCCGAAAGAAATTACTCGCAGCCGTTGGCCGTGAAGCTGTTCTTGAAAGAAACGATGCTGGTCAACGACAAGCCGGTGCGCGATTTCCCGCGGTTGCGCGGCGCCGCCACGCATGTGAGCGATCCGGATACCCAGCACGTGCCTGACGTGTTGAAGCGCCTGGGCTGGGGCCTGGCCGGCGGCTTGGCTGTTGCGCTATTGTCCGCCGCCGTGTTGTTTGCCTTGCTGGCGCGGCGCGCGCAGTCGGCCAGGCAGGCGGCGCATATCCTGCTGGGCGGCGATTCAGACGTGCCCTGGCGCGCCATGGCCATCACCTTCACGCTGCTGTGCCTGACGGCCGGGGCGCTGGCCGGCCTGTCCAGCGGCTACCACGCGCTGGGCACCGACCGCATCGGCAACGACGTGTTGTGGCAGGCGCTTAAAAGCATTCGCACGGCGCTAGTCATCGGCAGCCTGACCACCATCGCCATGCTGCCGCCCGCCATCATCTTCGGCATCGCGGCCGGGTATTTCAAGGGCAAGGTCGACGACGCCATCCAGTACCTGTACACCACCATCACGTCGATTCCCGGCGTGCTGCTGGTGGCCGCCTGCGCGCTGATGATGCAGGTGTATATCGACAACCATGCCGACCTTTTCGACACCTCCGTCGCCCGCGCCGACCTGCGCCTGTTCCTGCTGTGCATGATTCTTGGGCTGACCGGCTGGGCGGGCCTGTGCCGCCTGCTGCGCGCCGAAACCCTCAAGCTGCGCGAACTGGAATACGTGCAGGCGGCGCGTGCCTTTGGCGTGTCGCACTGGCGCATCATGACGCGCCACCTGCTGCCCAACGTGGCGCACCTGGTGCTGATTACGGTGGTGCTGGAATTTTCGGGGCTGGTTCTGTACGAGGCCGTGCTGTCCTACCTGGGCATCGGCGTGGACCCCAGCATGAATTCCTTTGGTTCGATGATTGACGGGGCGCGGCTGGAAATGTCCCGCGATCCCATGATCTGGTGGAGCCTGATGACCGCATTCCTGTTCATGCTGGCGCTGGTGCTGGCGGCCAACCTGTTTGCCGATGCTGTGCGGGATGCGTTCGACCCGCGCACGCGCCGCTACAAACCCAGCCGCATGGCGCGTCTGGGCGGCTGGTTTGGCCGCCGCCAGACGCTGGCCGCCGAGCCGCGCCCATCGAAGTCCGGAGAAGCCCCATGAGCCAGGATTCCATCTTGCTGGACGTGCGCGGCCTGGATGTGGACATTGCCGGGGAATCCGGCATGACGCATGCGGTCAAGCGCCTTGAGCTGGCTATTGCCCAACGCCAGACCTTCGCGCTGGTGGGCGAATCGGGCTGCGGCAAGAGCATGACGGCGCTGGCGCTGTTACGCTTGCTGCCCGACGCGGGCCGCATCGTGGGCGGGCAGATCGACCTGGATGGCCAGGACCTGAACCGCCTGCCCGAAAGCGCAATGCGCGGCGTGCGCGGCGGCCGCATCGGCATCATTTTCCAGGAGCCGTCCACCAGCCTGAACCCGGTCATGCGCGTGGGCGACCAGATCATCGAAACGCTGACGGCGCATACGCCCCTGCGCGGCGCGGCGGCGCGCGCGCGCGCCATCGACTGGCTGCGCCGCGTGGGCATCCCCGAGCCCGAGCGCCGCGTGGACGACTACCCGTTTCAATTTTCGGGCGGGCAAAAACAGCGCGTCATGATTGCCATCGCCTTGGCGGCCGAGCCGCTGTTGTTGATCGCCGACGAACCCACTACCGCGCTGGACGTCACCGTGCAGGCGCAGGTGCTGGACTTGCTTGCCGATATCCAGCGCGAAATGGGCATGGCCGTGATGTTGATCACGCACGACCTGGCCGTGGTCAAGAACGTGGCGCATCACGTCGCCCTGATGCGTGGCGGTGAAATCGTGGAAAGCGCCAGCGCCGAAGAATTCTTCCGCGCACCCAAGCATCCGTACGCACGGCAGTTGTTCGAAGCCATTCCCACGTTCGACAAGCGCGGCGCGCCGCTGTCCCAGCAAGGCCGCGAGGCCAGCGCGGGCAAGGCCGTGCGCGCCCGCCCACGCGCGCCCGGTAACGCGGGCGACATGGTGCTGGACGTACAAGACCTGAAGGTGCACTACCCCGTGCGCAAGGGGCCGTTGCGGCGTGTCGTGTCCTGGGTCAAGGCGGTGGACGGCGTCACCTTTACGCTGCGCGCGGGCGAGACGCTGGCCTTGCTGGGCGAGTCCGGTTGCGGCAAGACAACCACCGGCAAGGCGCTATTGCGCCTGATCGACGGCGCGCGCATTTCGGGCCGCGCCATGCTGCAAGGCAAGGACTTGCTGAGCGCCGACCGCCGCACGCTGCGCAACCTGCGGCAAGACATCCAGATCGTGTTCCAGGACCCTTATGCGTCGCTGGATCCGCGCATGCGCGTGGGCGATATCCTGGATGAAGGCCTGGCATCGTTACGGCGCTCAATGAGCCCGCAAGCACGCGCCGCGCATGCCGCGCAGTTGATTGAACGCGTCGGCTTGCCGGCCAACACGCTGACACGCTACCCGCACGAATTTTCGGGCGGGCAGCGCCAACGCATCGCCATCGCGCGGGCGCTTGCCGTCGAGCCCAAGGTCCTGATCTGCGACGAACCTACGTCCGCGCTGGACGTGTCCGTGCAGGCGCAGATCCTGGACCTGCTGCGTGAACTCCAGGACGAGCTGGGCATCGCCTACCTGTTCATCACGCATAACTTCGGCGTGGTGGAATATCTGGCGGACCGCATCGCGGTTATGGACGGTGGCCGCATCGTCGAGCTGGGCGATGCCGATACCGTGCTGCATGCGCCGCGCCAGCCACTGACTCAGCGCCTGCTTGCGGCGGTGCCGCGCTTGCAGTTCGGCTCATAAAAAACGCGCCCTGATCCGCAAGGATGCAGGGCGCGTGGCAGGCTGGCGTCCGGGCAGGACGCCAGCCGCGTCACAGCTCGTGATGGGACGTCGGCGTTTCCAGCCAGACCAGCGTGTCGTGCCGCAAGGCGCGCACGCATTGCGCCAGGAAGGCATGCACGGTTTCCAGTTCGGTGGTGTCGTAGCGTCGCGCCATCAACATCACCGCGTCAGTGACCCACTGGCGTTCCTGCGCCAGATGCTGGCACTGTTCCTCGACCGGCCGGATCACGATCATCCGGCGGTCCAGCGGGTGGCGGCCACGTTGCACATAACCTGCCGCCTCCAGCCGGTTGATCAAGGCGGTGGCGCCGCCCGAACTGATTCCCATCAGCTGTGCCAGTTGCCCGGTGGGCAAGGCGTCGAATTCCATCACTAATTCCAGCGCTTTCAGATCCGCCAGGGGGATGCCCAGCTTGTCTGCCAGGGCCGACTGGCACGCGGCGTTGTACACCGAGAACTGTCGACCCAACATCAGGGCGATATCGTCGAGCATGCCTGGGCGCAATTCATTCGTGCGGGATTCTGGCATAACAGTCACATGCTCATGGTGGGCGATCGTTTCTTGTTGCAGCATGATTTCGCTCCTAGGCGGATCAGTTGTTTACTTCTTGGCCAAGCCGCCGAGCAAACCGCCCAGCAACCCGCCGTTGGCAGCGCCACCCGAGGTGCCGCCCGCCGTTGAACCGCCGGTCAAGCTGCTGGTAACCCCACCCAGCAAACCGCCCAGCAGACCCCCGTTACTTGCCGTGCCGGCACCCGCCGCACCGCCGGCTGCCGCGCCGGCCGCGCCACCCGCACTGACGCCGGCACTGGCGCCCGTACCTGTCGTCGCACCGACCGACACGCCACCCGCC
>NZ_JCBAMR010000010.1:0-148245 GCF_059760425.1 Achromobacter sp. RT286_PF | reverse complement strand
GTTGTCAGGCGGCTTTTTCGTCTCAGGACATGCGTGCGGCAGTGCCCGAGCGATAGCGCGCGTTGTCCGTGACGTTTTCCGTCGGCCCGATGTTGACGACCGCCGGCACGGCGACGGTGGCGGCCTTCACGGCCACGGCTGCCTGCAATTCCACTTGCGGGTTGGCCATCGCAACGCGATACGGCTGCAACGGCGTCAGCCCTTCGATGGTGCCCAGATCGTTCGCGTTGCCGGCGCGCTGAGCGACCGGATCCGATTGCGCCCCATAGGCGTCCAGCGCGCGGCGCAAGCGCGCATCGGCGAATTGATCGCGCAGGATATCGGGGTTGAGTACGTCGGCGGCCAACGGCACCAGCGCCTCGGCGCGCAGGCCGGTGTGGGCAGTGGTGTCGGTATGGGTATTGGCGGCCGGTCGGGTTCGCGCAGCCTCGGAGGCCTCGCGCGCGCGAGCAAGGCGTTGCGCTTCCCAGGCGGCCTGGGCCTGCTTGGTGCGCTGGGCTTCGCGCAGGGCAGCCTCCCGCACGGCGGCTTCCCGCGCCAGGCGCTCGGCTTCAAACGTGGGTCGGGTGTCGTCCACCAGCGGCACGCGCGCCGGATAGGGCGCGGCAACACGGGTAATGGGCGAGATCGCAGAGACGTTCATGGTTGCTCCCTGTGCAAGTCGACAAGACCCGAATCGTCGGGTCTGCCGGGGGCTGACATGGGGAAAATTTACCGCGTTGCGGGCGCGGCGTCGTGTCAGCCCGTCGCACTAGGAGTCAAGGCGTAACCGCGTCAGACGGGCGGCAGGGTCGCCTGCATGGAGGGGCGTGCGTTAAAGGTCTTGAACCAGGCGGCAACGCCGGGGTGCGTGGCGCGCCAGTCGTAATCGCCGAAGCGGAAGTCCAGATAGCCCAGGGCGCAGCCGATGGCAATCGTGCCGATGTCCATGCGGCCGTCCAGGCGGACCACGTCTTTTTCCAGCTGAGCCAGGGCGTCGTGCGCCTTGCTCAGTTGGCCGTCGACCCAGTCGGTCCAGCGCAGGGCTTCGGGGCGCAGCGCCACTTCATAGCGCGCCAGCAACGCGGCGTCCATGACGCCATCGCCCAAGGCCTGGTCGGCCAGCGCCTGCCAGCGCGCGCGGCCGTTCGCGGGGAACAGCGTGCCGCCGCCCAGGTCGTTCAGGAATTCGCAGATGACGCGGCTGTCGTACAGCACCTGGCCGTCGTCCGTGATCAAGGTGGGCACCTTGCCCAGCGGGTTGCTGGGGATGATGCTTTTGTCGCGGGCGACGGGGCCGGCGGCGCTGGGCAGTTTCTCGATGCGGTCGGTCAGGGCCAGTTCGTGCGCAATGACCATGCATTTGCGCACGAAAGGCGAAGCCGGCGAGAAGAACAATTTCATATCGGTCCTTGGGGTTGCGTAACGTCTTTGAAGAAAGCGAAAAGCAGCCGCAAGCGTACCGGATATGAGGCTTATTCGGTGATGCCGGTTTCCAGGCAGGGATTGAATTCGCCGGTTTCCGGATCGCGCAGGAACAGCACGCCGGTGGCCACGCCGAAGTACGTGCCGTGCAGCTCCAGCTCGCCCTTTTCAACACGGCGGCGAATCGACGGGAACGTCATCAGGTTGTTCAGGCTGTGTTCGACCACGGCCAGTTCCAGGCGCTTGAGCTTGGTCTGGCGGTCGCCGCTGCCCGGGCCCAGGCGTTCGGCCACGGGTTCAATCTGCGACATCCACTTGCCGATGAAGTCACCCTTGGACAACGGCTTGGCGTCGTCGAAGAATGAACGGATGCCGCCGCAGGACGCGTGGCCCAGCACGACGATGTGCTTGACGTTCAGGCCGTTGACCGCGAATTCGATCGCGGCGCTGGTGCCGTGATAGGACGATTCCGAATCCGGCTCACAGGGCGGAACCAGGTTGGCCACGTTGCGCACGACGAACATCTCGCCGGGGCCGGCGTCAAAGATCACTTCGGGCGACACGCGGGAATCGCAGCAGCCAATAAGAAGAATTTCCGGGCTTTGCCCGAGTTCAGCCAGCTTCTGATAACGGCTGCTTTCCGAGTGGAAACGGCCGTCCAGGAACGATTGATAGCCTTCGGTGAGTCTTTTGGGGAACATGATGGTCGCTTCCTAGAAACAGGGCCAGGCTTGCTGGCACGCCGACAGACGCAATAAGGGGCTTCGTTTGGAAGCCCCTGTTATCGAGTCGACAAGCGGAATTTTCCCATATTTGTCCCCACAACCCCCTGTCTAAACCCTGATTCGATCAGGGTTTTTTGAGGTCGTCTCCGTCATCGGCTATTGCGCCCGCACGTCCAGCACCGTGACCTTGGTGAATTTCAGCGGCGTCATCGCTTTGACCAGGCGGATCTGCCCCGGGGGAATCGGGCCGATCACGTCGTCATTCACCCGGCCCACCTCGCGGCCTTGCGCGTCGTACAGCACATACGTCAGCACCGCGCTGGACACCGGCCGGCCCGACAGGTTGGCCAGCGAACCCGTGATGGTGGACATGTTCATATTGGTGTCGCGCACCGCCTGCACGTTGCCCAGCGTGACGCCGTACGTCAGGCTTTGCGCACCCGCGGCGCCGGACAGGCCGGCAAGCAAAAGAACAAAGGCATGGGCAAGTTTCATGGCGGTCTCCTGGTGTGCCGGCGTAGGGGGCGCTTGACTGTCCGCGCTGCCGTTTGCGCCGTCCGCGCTTCTAGCGGACAGGGCTATCTCACTCCATTCCCAGGCCAGGCACAACGGGTCAAAAGGATGAATCGGTAACAGGTTGCGTGGGTTGTTCCGATATTCGTCGCTTACTGACAAGGATGCGTCGGAATGTCTCCAAATTGAGATCTTTCGGCCTTGTCTTTTCCTAACTTTTCGATGCTTGCCGTGTGTGGCCGTTTGTTCGATGATGGCGGGGCCGGCACGTGGCCGGCCGCTCGTCCGGGTGCGCGCATCCACGCAAACGGGCGCCTAACGCAAGGGAGAAACTCATGCTTTCCCGTACTAGCCAGTTGGCCTCGGCCATCGTGTTGTCCGCATGTTTTTTCGGGGCCTACGCCCAGACCCCCGCCGCGCCCGCGCCCGCCAAGACGCCCACGCCGCAACAGCAACGCATGGCCGACTGCAACAAGTCCGCCACCGGTAAAACGGGCGATGACCGCAAGGCCTACATGAGCAGCTGCCTGAAGGGCGAACCCCCCGGGGCCGAAAAGAAGCTGACGCCGCAGCAACAAAAAATGAAGGACTGCAACGCCAAGGCCGGCGATCAGAAGCTGACGGGCGATGCGCGCAAAACCTTCATGAGCACCTGCCTGAAGGGTTGAAAACGCTTGCACGAATAAAAAAGCGCCAGGCTCGCGTCTGGCGCTTTTTTCGCGTGGCCGTTGGCCGCGCCGATTGCCGTGGACTTACACCGTGGCAATCGGCGTGACCGGCGAGCCGATCGCGTGCGGCAGGCGCAGCGGCGGGGCGGTCAGCATGAAGTGATGGCGGCCGTTGGCATGGAGAAAGTCCGCCAGGTCTTTCAAATACCAAAGCTCCGCCAAGGGCAGGCCCAGCTTGAACAGGCAGTGGTGGTGCAGCGGCAGCATGGCGCGCGGGCCGGTCTTTTCCCGCGCGGGATAGGCCTCAACCGCGTAGTTGTCGGCGCAGATCGCGGCGATGCCGCTGTCCGTGATCCATTGCAGCAAGGCCGTGTCGGTGCCGTCCAGCGCGGCGCCGTAGGTGTGCAGCACTTGCGGGTCCGGCGTGCCGTTCATGGCCACGACCGCCTCGGCGTAACCGGTGCGCAGCACCAGCATGTCGCCGCGTTCAACCGTGATGCCATCCGTGTTCAGCACATGCATCAGTTCGGCATGGCCGATCAGCGTGCGGCCCGAGCCGTAGTGTCGGAACAGGTCCACCAGCACGCCGCGCCCCTGCATGCCTTTTTGCGCCAGGTTTTCCACGCCCAGCTTCAACGCGGCGGACGGGCCGCCGGTTGAGCAAGCGCAGCCGGTATGTTCGCTATCGGCCGGGCCGACCACGTCCACGCCCGCCTGAAAGCCGTTGTAATAGCGCAGTTCCGGCGTGCCGTCGCCATCGGCGTCAAACAGCGCGCCCACGTGCGCCAGCGCGTCCCACTGCGTGGAATATTGCATCGACAGCAGCACCTGGTCGTCGCTAAGCACGTCCACCGCATCCGGATTGACGTTACGCAGCGGAAAGTTCAGGTACGGCGTGTCGGCCAGCCGCGTCGGGCTCAGTTGCGGCGGGTGGCGGCGCGGGTTCAGCACGTTGCCGCCGGGCAGGTCCAGCGGCAACGACAGGCAGAACGTCTTGCCCGCGCGGATCTCGCGCGCGCCCTTAAGCACTTGTTCTACGGTAATGAGATTCAAACGGCCCAGTTGGTCGTCAGGTCCGAAGTCGCCCCAGTTGGAGCCTTCGGGCCGATGTTTCCAGCGCTGCATGCGGTTACTCCGTCAGGAAGTCGACGACCGCGCGGGTGAAGGCTTCCGGTTGCTCCCAGTTCGAAATATGAGAGGTGTTCAATTCGACATAGCGCGCGCCGGCGATGGCGGCGGCCAGTTCCCGGCCTTGCACGGGTGTGGCGGCCATATCGTGCGAGCTGCTGATGACCAGCGTGGGCGCGGTGATGGCCGACACTTGATCGCGGTAGTCGGCGTCGCGCAGCGCGGCGCAGTTGGCCGAATAGCCGGCGTCCGGCGTGCGGCGCAGCATGTCGATCAGCACTTGCGTCAGGCCCGGTTCGGCGGCGCGGTAGCCGTCGGTCAACCAGCGTTCGACCAGCGTGGGCGCCATTTTTTCCAGCGTCTGCTCGGCCACGGCGGCGATGCGCGTGCTCCAGCCTTCCGCCGATCCGATGCGGGCGGCGGTGTTGCACAGGATCAGCTTGCCGATCAGTTCCGGGTGGGCCAGCGCCAGCGCGATACCGGTGGGGCCGCCCATCGACAGGCCGCAGAAGTGCGCGCGCTTGATGTTCAGGTGCGCCAGCAGTTCGGCAACGTCGCCGGCAAGCTGCGCAAAGGTGTATTCGCCATCGGGCACCGACGACTTGCCATGGCCGCGCGTGTCGTAGCGCAGCACGCGGAAATGCTTGGTCAGTTCGGGAATCTGGCGCGCCCACATGTCGGAGCAGGTGCCCAACGAATTGGAAAGCACAAGCACCGGCGCGTCGGCGGGGCCATCGATGACGTAGAACAGCCGGGCCTGGCTGAGATCGGCGTAAGCCATGTGGGGAGTCCTCGGATGAAAACGCGGCCGCGCAAAAGGCGGCCGCGACAGGATTACAGGTGGCAGGTGCCGTCGACGTAGGCTTTGCGCCAGCGCGTGATGGTCACGCGGTCGAATAGATTGGCTTGCGAAAACGGGTCGGCGTCGATGAACTGTTGCGCGGCTTCGCGCGTGTCCAGATCAACGATGTACAGGCCGCCGCCGGCGTCCTTGCCGTCGTCTTGCAGTTTGGCGCCGCACGCCAGCAGCAGCTGCTTGTTGGCGTCCAGGTACTCCAGGTGCGCCGCGCGATGTTGCTGGCGCACTTCCTGGTGGTTGGGCTTGTCGAACGTTTCGATGATGTAGGGCATGAAGTGCTCCTGTCAGATCGCCGAGGGATGGCGCGCCAGCGCCGTGACGTTGATGTCCATGTACGGAAACAGCGGCAGCGATGCCAGCAGCGTGTGCAGCTCGTCATTGCTTTCGACGTCGAAAATGCTCACGTTGGCGTAGCGGCCCACCACGCGCCACAGCTCTTTCCACTTGCCGTCGCGTTGCAGTTGTTGGGCCAGGGCCTTTTCGTCCGCCTTGAGCTTGTCGGCGCGTTCGGCCGGCATGTCGACGGGAAGATTGACTTGCATTTGAACCATGAACAGCATGATGGGGGCTCCTGATTAGCGGGAAAACTTCAACGGCAGGCCGGTCAATGCCAGCAGCTCGTCAGCGGTGACATCGCCGAACATGTCGGTCACGGTGACGCCGTCGGCGCGGATGTCGAACACCGCCACGTCCGTGTACACGCGCGACACGCAGCGCACGCCCGTCAGCGGATACGTGCACGCCTCGACCAGTTTGCTTTGGCCTTCGCGCGTTTGCAGTTCCATCATCACGAAGACGTCTTTGGCGCCGATGGCCAGGTCCATCGCGCCGCCCACGGCGGGGATGGCGTCGGGCGCGCCGGTGTGCCAGTTGGCCAGGTCGCCGTGCTGCGACACCTGGAAGGCGCCCAGCACGCAGATGTCCAGGTGGCCGCCGCGCATCATCGCGAACGAGTCGGCGTGATGGAAGAACGAGCAGCCGGGCAGTTCGGTCACGGGCTGCTTGCCGGCGTTGATCAGGTCGTAGTCTTCCTGGCCCTTGGCGGGCGCGGGGCCCATGCCCAGCATGCCGTTTTCGGTATGCAGGATGACTTCGCGGTCAGCCGGCAGGTGGTTGGCCACCAGCGTGGGCAAGCCGATGCCCAGGTTGACGTAGGCGCCTTCGGGGATGTCCTGCGCGACACGGGCGGCGATCTGGTCGCGGGTCAGTTTGGTGCTCATTGCTGCTCCTTGGCGGCCGGGGCGGCGTCGATCTGCACGACGCGCTGCACGAAGATGCCGGGGGTGACGACGGTTTCGGGGTCCAGCGTGCCCAGTTCAACCACTTCGCGCACCTGCGCCACGGCCACGCGCGCGGCGCTTGCCATGATGGGGCCGAAGTTGCGGGCGGTCTTGCGGTAGACCAGGTTGCCCCAGCGGTCACCGCGTTCGGCCTTGATCAGGGCGTAGTCGGCGTGCAGCGGATATTCCAGCACGTAGTGGCGGCCGTTGATCTCGCGCACTTCCTTGCCGTCGGCCAGCGGGGTGCCGTAGCCGGTGGGCGAGAAGAACGCGCCGATGCCGGCGCCGGCGGCGCGGATGCGCTCGGCCAGGTTGCCCTGGGGCACCAGTTCCAGTTCGATCTTGCCGCTGCGGTACAGGCCGTCGAAAATCTGCGAATCGACCTGGCGCGGGAACGAGCAGATGATCTTGCGCACGCGGTTCGCGCCCAAGAGGGCGGCAAGGCCGGTGGTGCCGTTACCGGCGTTGTTGTTGATGATGACCAGGTCTTTGGCGCCCTGTTCGAGCAGGGCGTCGATCAATTCCATGGGCTGGCCGGCAGTGCCGAAGCCGCCGATCATGACGGTGGCGCCGTCGGGTACGTCCGCCAGGGCGGCCGCCGCGCTTGCAACAAGCTTAGAGATCATGATGTTCGCTCATAGGTGGCGTGTCATAATTTGTTCTTCACTAGAACTTTCGTTCTTCTGAAGAACATCGTTTCATGGGGACCGCACAGCGTCAAGGCAACCCGACGCATGACGATCCTCCATCGTTTGGCGTTGCCCGCAATGGCAACGAACGGCTCGCCAGCGGCGAGCTTTTTACTCTTGGGACCTACCGGATGGCCGAGCAAGACCCCCAGCAGCCCAGCGACAGCTACGTGCAATCCTTCGCGCGCGGCCTGTCGGTGATCCGGGCGTTCGGCCCGGGCCGTTCGCAGATGACGCTGTCCGAAGTGGCCGCCGTGACGGGGCTGACCCGCGCCGGCGCGCGCCGCATCCTGCTGACGCTGGAACACCTGGGCTACGTCACAGTCACCGACCGCAAGTTCGAACTGACCCCGCGCATCCTGGAGCTGGGCTACGCCTACCTGTCCGGCACGCCGCTGTGGAACCTGGCCTTGCCGTACATGGAAGAAGTGGCCGAGCAGACGCGCGAATCGTGCTCGGTGTCGGTGCTGGAAGGCGCCGACATCGTGTACATCCTGCGCCTGTCCACGCACAAGGTGATGACCATCAACCTGGCCGTGGGCAGCCGCCTGCCCGCATGGGTGACGTCGATGGGCCGCGTGCTGCTCGCCGGCCTGTCGGACGCGGAGCTGGACCGGGTGCTGGCCATGAGCCAGATCCAGGCCTACACCCCGCAAACCGTTACCGACATCGCCGACCTCAAGCGCCTGCTGGCCGGCGTGCGCGCCGATGGCTACGCGTGCGTGGCGCAGGAACTTGAACCCGGCCTGCAATCGGTGGCCGTGCCCATCGTTGACCGCAGCGGCCGCGTGATCGCCGCGATGAACGTCAGCGGGCAGTCCAACCGCTTCACGCGCGAGGCCATGCTGGACGCGTTTTTGCCGCCCTTGCGCCACGCCGCCGACCAGATCAACCACGCGCTGCTGCGCCGCTAGGCGCGGCGGGCAGGCACGAAGGTCGGGGCGGTTCGGCATGGCGAGCGGGCTCAGATCGGGGCGACGCCCAGCGTCGTGCCGCCACACACATACAGCATCTGGCCCGTCACGAAGCCGTTGTCGGGCGACAGGAAGAACATGGCGGCGCGCGCCACATCTTCCGGCGTGCCCAGGCGCTTGACCACGATGCTGTTGATGATGCGCTCGGTTTGCGGAGCGCCCGCCGGATTGCTCTTGGTGAACAGGTCGGTGGCGATGGGGCCGGGGCCGATGGCGTTGACCGTGATGCCGTCGCCGCCCAGCTCCATGGCCAGCGTGCGCGTCAGGCCCACCAGCCCGGCCTTGGTGGCTGAATAGACCACGCGGTCGGGCTTGCCCAGCGCCGCGCGCGACGACATGTTCACGATGCGGCCAAAGCCGGCTTCGCGCATGGCGGGCAGCGCGGCCTGCACCAGGATCAGCGCGGTGCGCAGATGCAGGTTCACCACATAGTCCAGATCGGCCAGGGTGGCCGTGTCGGCCGTGCCCGGGCGGGTGGCGCCGGCGTTGTTCACCAGGCCCACGATGTTGTAGGCGGCGGTGACTTCGGCGGCCACTTCCTTGGTGCGCGCTTCATCGGTCAGATCGGCCTGATACGAGACCAGCCCGGCCGGCGGATTCTCGGGCAGTCGGTAGTCGATGTTGACCACCTTGTGGCCCGCATCCAGCAGCATGCGGATGATGGCGGCGCCTATGCCGGCGCTGCCGCCGGTGACGAGATACGCAGTCGGTTTGCTCATATCGGTTTCCAGTCTTGTTCAAAGAAAGCGCGTGGGGATCAGTGCGTGGCGTAGCCCCAGGCCAGCACGGCGGTGATGTGGATCACGCCCACCCACAGCATCATGATGACGGTGTAGCCCATCACGTCGCGCAGCTTCAGCTTGGACAGGGCCAGCGCCGGCAGGATCCAGAAGGGTTGCACCAGGTCGTTCCAGGCGTTGCCCAGCATGACGGCCATGGTCGTCTGGTTCATTGCGCTGCCGATTTCCTTGGCCGCGTCGATCATGAACGGACCCTGGATGACCCAGTGGCCGCCGGCCGACGGCGCAAAGAAGTTGATGAAGAACGAGCTGATCAGGCCCCAGAACGGCAGCGTGGCCGGCGTGGCAAGATCCACGAACACTTGCGAGATCGACGTCACCAGGCCCGACGCGGCCATGATGGCCATGATGCCGGCGTAGAACGGGTATTGCAGGATGATCCCGGAAATCGTCTTGATGCCTTCGGTCAGCTTGGCCACGTAGGCGGCCGGCGTGCCCAGCAGGATGATGCCCAGGAACAGGATGATGAAGTTGATCAGGTTCAGGTCCAGCGAGCCGCCGTCCATGAAGTGGAACGTGACGTAAGCAATGCCCAGCGCGCCGATCAAGAGGCTCAGGATGCGGCTGTTGTTCAGCTTCGAGGCAATGGTGCCCTTTTCCAGCATGTCTTCGCTGGCGTTGGAGGCATTGGCGTCGCGGTCGATGCCCGGGTCCACTTCAACGATCTTCTCGCCCTTCTTGGGGTGCAGCCACGCGTTCAGCAGCGGCAGCGTGATGATGATGACCAGGCTCGTGATCAGCATGGGCACCGAGAAAATGGTTTCCGACAGCGGGATGGTGCCCATCTGCTTGGCGGTGGGGTGGCCGGGGGTGGCGACCAGCACCGGGATGCTGGCGGACAGGCCCAGGCCGTACATCGTGAAGCCGCTATAGGCGGCCGCGATGATCAGCGGGTAGTGCACGCCCTTGACCTTCAGCGCCAGCTTCTTGGCGACGATGCCGCCGATGACCAGGCCAAAGCCCCAGTTCAGGTAGCTGCCCACGCCGCCAACCAGCGTGGCGACGATGATGGCGGTGTGCGGCTTGTGCACGTGGCTGACGATGCGGTTCAGCAGGCGGTCGGTCAGCGGCGCGGTGGCCAGCACGTAGCCCATCGCCAGGATCACGGCCATCTGCGTCGTGAACGCCAGCAGGCTCCAGAAGCCCTTGCCCCAGGCGCGGGTCACGTCGCCGATGCTCTGGCCTTCGATGCCCATGGCCAGCAGCACGGTCAGCAAGGTCAGTGCAATCGCGAAAACAAAAGGATCCGGCAGATACTTGCGCATCAGCTCGGTAAAGAATGAAGCGAGTTTATTCATGGTGCCTCCAACAACTCCGTAGGCGGGTTCTTTAGTGCCGTGCCCCGCGCGCCATCGGGTGGCGATGCGCAACGGGGATCGACGATTGGTTTTCTTTGTGTGGTGGGGCTCGTGGCCCGATGGCGCGGTGGGCAATGCCCCGCGCCTTATCTGTTGTGAATTCGAAAAAGAAACGCCGTCAGGAGTCGTCGGCCTTGCTGTTCAACCATGCCGCCAGTTCGCCCAGCGCCGCGCTTTTCTCGCGCAGCACGCGTTCGCGGCGCTCGGGGCTCCAGGTGTAGAAACCCTGGCCGCTCTTGGCGCCGATCTGGCCGCTGTCGACCTTGCTTTTCAGCAGGTCGGAAGGCTCGGTGCGGTTTTCGAGATCTTTGTACAGGTAGCTGGCAATCGCGTAATGCACGTCGATGCCGTTCATGTCGCGCTGTTCCAGCGGGCCGGACAGGGCCAGCCGGATGCCCAGGCTCCACTTGACCACTTCGTCGATGTCCTCGGCGCTGGCCACGCCCTTTTCCAAGAGCGAGATGGCTTCGCGCGCCAGCGCATGCTGGATGCGGTTGGCGATGAAGCCGGGGATGTCCTGGCGCACCAGCACGGGCCGCTTGCCGGCAAAGCGCAGCGTCGCCATGACCTGCGCGACGGTGGCGTCCGACGTGTCGTCGTTGCGCACGACTTCCACCAGCGGGATGACGTCGGCCGGCGTGAAGAAGTGCGCGCCCACGAAACGGTCGCGGCGCGCGACGGCGCTGGCGATGGCGTTGATGGACAGGCCCGACGTGTTGGTGGCGAAGAGCGTGTGCGGGGGGCACAACGCGTCAAGCTTGGCGAAGATGCCGCGCTTGAGCTCCAGGTTTTCCGGCACGGCCTCGATCACCAGTTCGACGTCAGCCGCGGCCTCCAGGCCGGCATCCATGCGGATGCGCGCCAGGGATTCCTGCACCTGGTCGGGCGCGTAGACGTTCAACTGACGGTCGATGACGGCGCGGGCACGGTCCAGCGCGCCGGGCATCGGGTCGATCAGGACGATGTTCAGTCCCTTCGAGGCGAACAGGGCGGCAATGCCGCTGCCCATGGCGCCTGCGCCGATGACGGCGAGATTCTTGAGGGGAGTATCCATGACAGTTCGCTTGGGGCTGCTTGCAGCCGGGCGTTGCAGGCGGGCACGCGGGGAACCAGGCGGTTTCTGTCTCGTCCTCAGGGTGCCTTTCTGTGCGGCGCGGCCAGAAAAATCGTTATGTTCTATATACGAACATTTGTGCGTGTATAGAATTTCTGTCAGGGATAGTACTAAAAGTCTCCCGGGGTGGACAAATGGCCCCTCAACGGTGTTCGGCAGGTGGACGCTGCCGCCTAGCCGGAATTGCGCAGGCCCGCCGCGATGCCGTTGATGGTCAGGTGGATGGCGCGCTGCACGCGTTCGTCTATTTCCGCCTTGGGATTGTTCTGGGCCGCGCGATGGCGCCGGATCAGGTCGATCTGCAAGTAGTTCAGCGGGTCGATATACGCAAAACGTTCGCGCAGGGAATCTTGCAGCGTGGGGTTGTCGGCCAGCAACTCGCGTTGGGTCAGCAGTTTCAGCATGGCCAGCGTGCGGCCATGTTCGGCGCTGATCAGCCCGAAGACGCGCTCGCGCAGGCCGCGTTGCGGCACCAGTTGCGCATAGCGCGCCGCGATGGCCAGGTCGGACTTGGCCAGCACCATTTCCATGTTGGACAGCAGCGTGCGGAACGCGGGCCAGTCGCGCGCCATCTCGCGCAGTTGCGCCAGCCGCGCGCGTCGTGAACGCGGGCCGCCTTCGGCGCCCACTTCCAGATAGGCCTCGATGGCCGAGCCCATGCCGTACCAGCCGGTCAGCATCAGGCGGCATTGCGCCCACGAAAAACCCCACGGAATGGCGCGCAGGTCTTCGATGCGCTGGCCCTTCTTGCGCGAGGCAGGACGCGATCCGATGTTCAGGCCGGCGATTTCACTGATGGGCGTGGCGGCAAAGAAATACTCGGCAAAGCGCGGCGTGTCGTACACCAGGCCGCGATAGGTGCGCTGCGCGGTGTCAGACATGAACGACATGGCCGGGCCGTGCTGCGCCATGTGCGCATCTTCCGCGCTGGTGGCTTCGGCGCGCGGGGCCAGGCTGGATTCCAGCGTGGCGGCCACCAGCAGTTCCAGGTGCCAGCGGCCAACCTCGGCGTCCTTGTACTTGCTTTGGATGACTTCGCCTTGCTCGGTCAGGCGGATCTGCCCGGCGACGGTGCCGGGCGGCTGCGCCAGGATGGCGTCAAAGCTGGAGCCGCCGCCGCGCCCCACCGAGCCGCCGCGGCCGTGGAACAGGCGCAGGCGCACGTGGCGCGATGAAAACACGTCCACCAGCGCGCGTTCAGCCTGGTACAGCGACCAGTTCGACGTCAGGAAGCCGCCGTCCTTGTTGCTGTCGGAATAGCCCAGCATGACTTCCTGCGCGCCGTTCTGCGCCTGCTTTACGCGCTGGCGCACTTCGGGCAGGTCCAGCCAGGCAGCCATGATGTCGGCGCCGCGCTGCAAGTCGGGAATCGTTTCGAACAAGGGCACGACCATCAGGCCGTCGTCGGGGTCCAGGTCCTGCCCGACCGGGGCGATCAAGCCCGCTTCCTTTTGCAGCACCATGACTTCCAGCAGGTCGCTCAGCGTTTCGGTGTGCGACACGATGGTCTGGCGCACGGCCTGCTTGCCGTAACGCGCGCGACCGGCGGCGGCGGCGCGCAGCACGGCCAGTTCGCGGGTGGTGTCTTCGCTGTAGGCGATCCACGGCGAAGCCAGCGGGCGCGCCTGCGCCAGTTCGGCGCGCAGCAGCGCCACGCGGGCGTCTTCGTCCAGCGCCAGGTAGTCCAGCGGCTTGCCTTCATGCAGCGTGCCGGCGCGCTCGAACAGTTCGGCCAGCGCGCGTTCGTGCACGTCGGAGCTTTGGCGCAGGTCGACCGTGGCCAGGTGAAAGCCGAACACCTCCACCGCTTGTTGCAGGCCCGACAGGCGCAGCTTGGCGATGGGCGAGGCGTGGTGCGCGGCCAGCGACGCGGCAATCACGGCCAGGTCGGCGGACAGTTCCCGCGGTGCTTGATACGCGGGCGCCGCCACGGTGCTGCGGCGCGCCAGGTCCTGCCCCGTCAGCGCTTGCGCCGTGGCGGCCAGTCGGGCATAGACGCCAACCAGCGCGCGGCGATAGGGCTCGTCACTGCGGTGGGGGGAATCGTCGCCGCTGTTATCGGCCAGCGCCAGCAGTTCCGGGTCGGCGGAGACCAGCAGGGTGGTGATCGACAGTTCCGCGCCCAGCGCGTGGACCTCTTGCAGATAGTGTTCAAACAGAACGGTGGCCTGGCGCAGCAGCGCGCGTTCCAGCGTGGCGGCGTCCACATTGGGGTTGCCATCGCGGTCCCCGCCGATCCAGCTGCCCATGCGCAGAAACGGTTCCAGCGGCGCGGGCGGCGCGGCAAACGGCTTGGTCGGTTCGCGGTTCAACAGCTTGGACAGGTCTGCGTACAGGCGCGGGATGACTTGCAGGAAGGTGCTGCGGTAGTACGACAGGGCGTTTTCGATCTCGTCGGCCACCGTCAGGCGCGTGTAGCGCAGCATGCGCGTCTGCCACAAGGTGGCCACGCGGCCAAGCAGCGCGGCATCCAGCTCGGCCAATTCGTCGGGCGTCAGCTCGCCGTCGCGCTGGGTCAGCGCCAGGGCAATTTCGCGGTGCACGTCCAGCGTGCTCTTGCGCTGCACTTCGGTCGGGTGCGCGGTCAGCACCGGCACCACGCTGGCGTCGGCCAGCAGCCGGCGGATGCGCGCCACGCCCACGCCTTGCTTGCCCAATGTCTGCACGGCATCACGCAGGCTGCCACGCGGCGCGGTGTCGCCGGCCAATGCGCGAGTGCGCTGGCGGCGGTTCTGGTCGCGGTCTTCGGCAATGTTGGCCAGATGCAGAAAATAGCTGAAGGCGCGTGCCACGGAATTCGGGTCATTGCCTTGCAAGCGCTTGACGCGCTGTTCCAGCAGCTTGCTGTCCGCCTCGTTGCCTTCGCGCCGGAATTTCACGGCGGTGCGGCGCAACGTTTCAATGGTGTCGAACACCCGTTTGCCTTCGCATTCCGCGATCACGGCGCCCAAAAAGCGGCCTAGCAGGCGGATATCGTGGCGCAAGGGTTCTGCGGACTCGGACTGCGGGCGGCTGGCTTTCATCGGGCGGGGGTTCCGTCAGGCTGAATGAAGAAAGGAAAGACGTGGGCGTTGCGGCACTACCAGGAAAATCGGACCGATTGATTTTACGCAGCGTTCCTTACGGGAACGGCGCTTTGCCTCGGTTAAAGTCCGGGATGTCCCTTCGTCTTTGTAGAAGCCCCCTTTATGCAAAATCATCAACGTCGCGCGCTCGTGCTGTTCTCGGGCGGCCAGGATTCCACCACTTGCCTGGCGTGGGCGCTGGACCGCTATGCCCATGTGGAAACGGTGGCGTTCGATTACGGTCAGCGCCATCACATCGAACTGTCGGCGCGCTTGAATGTGCTGCGCGACATCCGCGCCAACTTTCCGGATTGGGCGCCGCGCCTGGGCGAAGACCACTTGCTGGACTTGAAGGTGCTGGGCCAGGTGGGCGACACCGCCATGACCAGCGACCGCGCCATCGAGATGCAGGCTAACGGCCTGCCCAACACTTTCGTGCCGGGGCGCAACCTGCTGTTCCTGACGCTGGCGGCGGCGCTGGGCTATCGGCGCCAGCTGGACGTGCTGGTGGGCGGCATGTGCGAAACGGACTTTTCCGGCTACCCCGATTGCCGCGACGACACCATCAAGGCGCAGCAGGTGGCGCTGGGCTTGGGGCTGGGCACGCGGATGACGATCGAGACGCCGCTGATGTGGATCGACAAGTCCGAAACCTGGGCGCTGGCCTATCAGTTGGGCGGCGACGCCCTGGTGGAAACCATCGTCGAAGAAAGCCATACCTGCTATCTGGGCGAGCGCGGTGCGCGGCACGACTGGGGCTACGGCTGCGGCGAATGCCCGGCGTGCAAACTGCGCAAGATCGGCTGGGAAAAGTGGGTGGTGGCCTCGGCCGCGGAAGGCTGATGGCCAGTGGCGGGGGGGATGCGGGCTTGGGGTTGCGCAGGCGTAGCCGGTGCAAGCCGGCGCGTCCGGCCCTCCAGGCCTAAGCCCGCCTGGATGCGGGCACAGCCACCACCCTGCCGATAAACCGCCGTCTTAATAAATACGCCGCCGCCGCGATCACGCCCGCCAAGGCCGCCGACATCGCCATGGCGGTGCGCGCACCCTGCGTCTCGATCAAGAACGCATACGCCACGGGCGCCGTGGCCGTCAGCAAAAAGCTGGGCACCAGCAGCGCACCGACCAGCGTGCCGTAGCTGCGGAAGTCAAACAAGGCCAGCGGCAGCGTGCCGCGCGTGATGGTCAGCAGCCCGTTGCACGCGCCGTAAAGCAAGGCATAGGCGGCAATGGCGTACGCGCTGCCGTTCGACAACCACGCCAGCACAAAGCACAGCGGCATCAAGGTGGTGACGACCCACGTCAACGTCAGCGGATGCAGCCTTGCGCCCAACGTCACGTCGGCCATGCGGGCGGCGAACTGGCCGACGCCCCACAAGGCCGCCACGCTGGCCGCCGACGCGCCGGCGACACCCAAGCCCGTCATCAGCGCGATCAAATGCGCGGCGTTGCCGGCGGCCAGGAAGTTGGTCAGCATGGCGATTACCGCGTAAAGCGTGCCGGCCAGGCGGCGTTCGGAGGCATTGCGCGTCAAGCCGGCGCCCGGGCGGTCGGAGACAGCGGCGGGCGCGGCATACCGTTGGCGAGGCAGCGCCAGGTACAGCGGCAAGGTCGCGAACGCCAGCGCGCCATAGACCAACACCGCGCCGCGCCACCCCAGCCAGCCGGATAGCGCGTGTCCGGCCGGCCACATCACCGTGGACGCCAGCCCGCCAAACAGCGTGATCTGCGACATGGCCCGGCGCGCGGTCGGCCCGGCGGCGCGCGCCAGCGACGCAAACGCGGCGTCGTACAGGCACAGCCGCATGCCCACGCCCAGCACCAGCCACGCCAGGTAGTAAGCGGCCAGCCCGTGCGCGGCGGCCAGCAGCGCGCAGCCCGTTGCCCCGATCAACACGCCCACCGGCATCACGCGATGCCCGCCCCAGCGGTCCACGGCCCGGCCCGCCAACGGCGACACCAGCGCCATCGTGACGATGGCGGCTGAAAACCCGCCATAGACGAGGGACGCGTTCCACCCCAGGTCGGCCGTCATGGCCGGGCCGAACGCGCCGATCAGGTAGAACGTGACGCCCCAGTTGACCAGCTGGGTCAGGCCCAGGCAGACGACGGCGCGCGGCGCGATCACGGGCGCTGCGGTGGCGTCGTGTCGCCTTCGCCCAGGCTGCGCTGCATCAGCACCGTGTCACGCCATTCGCCATGCTTGTGGCCCACGGATCGCAGCGTGCCCACCGGATGAAAACCCTGGCGGGCATGCAGCGCCAGCGACGCGGCGTTGCGGCTGTCGCCCACCACCGCCAGCATCTGGCGCCAGCCGGCAGCGGTGCAGCGGTCGATCAGCGCGGCCAGCAGCTTGCCGCCGATGCCCAGGCCGGCGCGGCCGGCTTTCACATAGACAGAGTCCTCAACCGTGTGCCGGTAGGCCGGGCGGGGGCGGTACGGCGTGACATAGGCGTAGCCGACGACTTCGCCGTTGATCTCCGCCACCAGGTACGGCATGCCTTTTTCCAGCACGGCCGCGCGGCGCAGCCGCATGTCGTTGATGGAAGGCGGCTCCAGTTCGAAGGACGCGGTGCCGTGTTCAACGTGGTGCGCGTAGATGGTCTTGATGGCGGGAAGGTCAGCATCCGCGCTGTCGCGGATGAGCAGGGTTGGCGTGTTGGGCGACATAAAGGGGGCGTAGCGAAGAGTAGGGGAAATGGGCCAGCCGCCAGTTTGGTCCGAAATAAATCATAAATGAAGCTTTGGAAGATTATGATTTGCATAAGAAAAACTTTTGGTTGGCGTCATGCGAGGCTTGAACCTGGTCCATCTACGCATCTTTGCGCAGGTGATTGAGCTTGGCAGTTTCTCGGCGGCCGCCGAGCGCGGGGGCGTCACCCAGCCAGCCGTCAGCCTGCAAATCCGCCAGTTGGAAAGGCGTTTTGGCCTGAAACTTGTCGAACGGGTCGGCCGCCGTGCCGGCCCGACTGCCGCCGGGCTTGAACTGCTGACCCATATCCGCGTGATCGACGCGGCGCTGGCGCAGGCCGAACAAGCCATGACCGCGCATGCGTCCCAGGTGTCCGGCCGCATCCGGCTGGGCACGGGCGCCACCGCCTGCACGTATCTGTTGCCGCCCACCCTGGCGCAGCTGCGCCGACGTTTTCCCGCGCTGGATATCGTCGCCAGCACCGGCAACACCGCCGATATGCTGCGGGCCCTGGAGAACAACACGCTGGACATGGGGCTGGTGACCCTGCCCGCGCCCGGTCGCATGTTCCAGGTGACGCCGGTCATGGAAGACGAGTTCGTGGCGATCTTCCCCGTTCGCGACTCTGCCTCGATTCCGGAGCAGGTGACGCCACAGGCCTTGTCTCCGTGGCCCTTGGTGCTGTTTGAGCCTGGCGCACGTACGCGCCGCCTGGTGGACGACTGGTTCGAGGTGGCGGGCGTGGCCTGCAAGCCCTTCATGGAGCTGGGCAGCACCGAGGCCATGAAGGAAATCGTGGCGGCGGGCCTGGGCTGCGCGGTGCTGCCCAAGCTGGCCGTTTCCGGCGCGGGACACCGGGACGCGCTGGTGGTGCGCTCGCTGACGCCGCACTTGGCGCGCGATCTGGCCATCGTGATGCGGCGCGACAAGCCGCTGAGCCGGGGCTTGCGCCATTTGCAGGAAGCGTTGCTGGCGCTCAGGGCATAGGCGTGCCGGCACGCCTGCGCCCGATCCAGCGTATTATTTACCGTTTTGCCGCCACGCTAACAGCACTCGAGACAAATCATGCCGCACTACCGTTCCCGCACATCGACCCACGGCCGCAACATGGCCGGCGCCCGCGCCCTGTGGCGCGCCACTGGCATGAAGGACGGTGATTTCGGCAAGCCGATTATCGCGGTAGTGAACTCGTTCACGCAGTTCGTGCCCGGCCACGTGCACCTGCGCGACCTGGGCGCGCTGGTCGCCAAAGAGATCGAAGCCGCCGGTGGCGTCGCCAAGGAATTCAACACGATTGCCGTCGACGACGGCATCGCCATGGGCCACGGCGGCATGCTGTATTCGCTGCCGTCGCGCGAACTGATCGCCGATTCGGTCGAATACATGGTCAACGCGCATTGCGCCGACGCCATGGTCTGCATTTCCAACTGCGACAAGATCACCCCGGGGATGTTGATGGCCGCCATGCGCCTGAACATCCCGGTCGTGTTCGTGTCCGGCGGCCCGATGGAAGCGGGCAAGGTCAAGTCGCCCACCGACGGCAAGGTCATCGCCAAGATCGACCTGATCGACGCCATGATCAAGGCCGCCGACCCCAACGTGTCGGACGCCGAAGTGGCCGAAGTGGAACGCAGCGCTTGCCCCACGTGCGGCTCCTGTTCCGGCATGTTCACCGCCAACTCGATGAACTGCCTGACCGAAGCCATCGGCCTGGCCCTGCCGGGCAACGGCACCATCGTCGCCACGCACGCGTGGCGCAAGGGCTTGTTCGAACAAGCCGGCCGCCTGGTCGTCGACCTGTGCCGCCGCTACTACGTCGAAGAAGACGAATCGGTCCTGCCGCGCAACATCGCCACCAAGAGCGCGTTCCAGAACGCGATGGCGCTGGACGTGGCCATGGGCGGCTCGACCAACACCGTGCTGCACTTGCTGGCTGCTGCGCAGGAAGCGGGCGTGGATTTCACGATGGCGGACATCGACCGCATCTCGCGCAAGGTGCCGTGCCTGTGCAAGGCGGCGCCCGCCACCGACAAGTACCACATTGAAGACGTGCACCGCGCCGGCGGCATCCTGGGCATCCTGGGCGAACTGGCGCGCGCCGACCTGCTGGACCTGTCTTGCGGCAACGTGCACAGCGGCACGCTGGGCAACGCCATCCAGAAATGGGACGTGGCCGGTGACGCAAGCGAAGAAGCGCAGAAGTTCTACCGCGCCGCGCCCGGTGGAATCCCCACCACGGTCGCCTTCAGCCAGGACGCCACGTTCCTGACGCTGGACACCGACCGCAAGACGGGCTGCATCCGCAGCAAGGAAAGCGCCTATTCCAAGGACGGCGGCCTGGCCGTGCTGTACGGCAACCTGGCCGAGAAGGGCTGCATCGTCAAAACCGCCGGCGTGGACGAATCGCAATGGGTTTTCACGGGCCGCGCCCGCGTGTTCGAAAGCCAGGACGACGCCGTTGAAGGCATCCTGGGCGACAAGATCGTGGCGGGCGACGTCGTCGTGATCCGCTACGAAGGCCCCAAGGGCGGCCCCGGCATGCAAGAAATGCTGTACCCCACGTCGTACCTCAAGTCCAAGGGCCTGGGCAAAACCTGCGCCCTGTTCACCGACGGCCGTTTCTCGGGCGGCTCGTCCGGCCTGGTGATCGGCCACGCCTCGCCGGAAGCGGCCGAGGGCGGCACGATCGGCTTGGTGGAAGAAGGCGACATCATCGAAATCGACATCCCCAACCGCAAGATGCACCTGGCGGTTTCCGACGAAGAACTGGCCCGCCGCCGCGCCGCGATGGACGCGCGCGCTGACGGCTGGGAGCCGGTCGGCCGCGAACGCGTGGTGTCGCAAGCCCTGCAAGCCTACGCAGCATTGGCCACGTCGGCCGACCGCGGCGCGGTGCGCGACCTGTCGCAGCTGAAGCAAAAAGCCAAGCGCTGATCGCGGCGCGAGTGTGGGAAGAACGGCGCCCGTGGGGCGCCGTTTTATTTGCGCGGTGCGGCGTCATTGGGGTCGCAAGACACCGCGCAATGTAGCGGGATACTGCGAAATACAGGGTTAAAGCGGTAAATTCGATCTACAACATATAGGCTGTTTTTTAGGCTTCAAGGACGCCCGACATGGCTTTGAATTCCGATGCATTGCGCGTGTTTCTCGGCGTGGTTGACGCCGGGTCGCTTAGCGCCGCGGCCGAGCTGCTGGGGCAGACGGCGTCGGGGGTCAGCCGGGCCTTGGCACGGCTGGAAGATGACTTGGGCGTGATGCTGCTGAACCGCACCACGCGGCGCATGGAGCTGACCGAAGAGGGCGCGCACTTCTTGCCCAAGGCGCGGCAGATTGTCGCGTCGCTGGACGAGGCCGAAGAGTGCATGCGGATGGTGCATCAGCGGCCGGCGGGCAGGTTGCGGGTGGATGCGTCGGTGCCGGTGATGCTGCATTGCGTGGTGCCGCACGTGGGGGAATTCCGGCGCGAGTATCCCGAGATTACGTTGGAACTGACCAGCAACGATCGCATCGTGGACTTGATAGAGCACCGCACCGACATCGCGATTCGCATGGGGCCGCTGACGGATTCCACCTTGCATGCGCGCGTGTTGCGGCCGTCGCCGCGCTGGATGATGGCCAGCCCCGACTACATCGCGCGGCGCGGCGCGCCGGAAACGGTTGAGGATTTGGCGCGGCATGAAGTGCTGGGATTCACGCAGCCCGAAAGCCTGAACCTGTGGCCGCTCAAGCACGCGGGCGGCTCCAGCTTTCAGGCGACGCCGACGCTGGCCACATCAAGCGGAGAAACGCAGCGCCAGTTGGCGCTACGCGGCGTGGGCATCGCCTGCCTGTCGGATTTCGTGGTGCGCGAAGATATCGCGGCGGGCAGGTTGGTGAAGGTGATGGAAGGCGTGTACAGCGATCACCTGCAACCGATGCACGCCGTGTACCACCGCAATACGCAGCTGTCGCGGCGCATTGCGTGCTTTCTGGATTTCTTTGCGCAGCGGGTTTGAGGCGTTCTTGACGCGTTCTTGAAGCGTTCTTGAAGCGCTCTTGAAGCGTTTCTGGCGCGCGGCTTGCACAGCCATGCAAGCCCCACGCGAAGGTCCCAGTGAAGGCGGCCCCGCCCGCATGCCGCCTTCTGCTCCTTACGCGTGCAGCGCCCGTCCGAACGCGGCCAGCACCGATTCGTGCAGTGTTTCCGACAGCGTCGGATGCGCGAACACGGTGTGCATCAAGTCTTCCTCGGTGGCTTCCAATGACGCCGCCACGCCATAGCCGGTGATCAGCTCGGACGCTTCGGGATGGATGATGTGCGCGCCCAGCAATTCGCCTGATGTCGCATCGAACACGGTCTTGACCAGCCCTTGGTCCTCGCCCATGGCGATGGCCTTGCCGTTGCCGGCAAAGGTGAATTTGCCAACGCGGATCTCGCCGCCGTGGGCCTTGGCGTGTTCGCGCGCGCGGGCTTCCGTCATGCCGATGCTGGCCACTTGCGGGTATGAATACGTGCAGGCGGGGATGCGCAGCGGGTCGATGGCGTGCACCGTCTTGCCCGCGATGGCCTCCACGCACAGCACGCCTTCATGGCTGGCCTTGTGGGCAAGCCAGGGCGCGCCGGCCACGTCGCCGATGGCGTAGATGCCGGGTTCGCCGGTGCGGCAGTGTGCATCGGTGACGATGTGGGTCTTTTCGACCTGCACCCGCGTCTTCTCCAAGCCCAGGTCTTCAACGTTGCCGACGATGCCGGCCGCGACGATGACGCGGTCCACCTCAAGCTGCGTCTTTTTACCTTGATGTTCCAGCGTCACGTTGACGCCCGTGGCGCTTGGCGACGAGGCGGTGACGGCGCATTGCGTCAGCACGCGTATCCCTTGTTTCTCGAACGCCTTACGCGCCAGCTGCGAAATTTCTGCGTCTTCTTGCGGCAGAATTTCGGGCGTCATGTCGATCAGTGTCACGTCCGAACCAATGGCGCGGTAGAAGCTGGCGAACTCCGCGCCGATGGCGCCCGCGCCCACAACAAGCAACGTCTTCGGGATCTGGGTGGGCGCCAGGGCCTGGCGGTAGGCCCAGATGCGCTCGCCCAGCGGCAACGCGGGCAGTTCGCGGGCGCGCGCACCGGTCGCCAGGATGATGTGCTTGGCGGACAGGGTCGCGCCGTTGTCCAGCGCCAGCTTGCCCGCGCCGGCCAATTGCGCGCGCGCGGCGTACACCGTCACGCCGTTTTTCTTCATCAGATGCGCCACACCCTGGCCTAGCCGGCCCGCCACCTTGCGCGACCGCGCCACCATGGCGGCCAGGTCGGCGCGCGCCTCACCGGTGCCGGTGACGCCGTAGTGTGACGCTTCCTGGCAGGCGCGCAGCACCGTTGCGCTGTGCAGCAAGGCCTTGGTGGGTATGCAACCCCAGTTCAGGCAGATGCCGCCCAGCTCGGCGCGTTCCACCAAGGCCACCGACATGCCCAGCTGCGCGGCGCGGATGGCGGCCACGTAGCCGCCGGGGCCGCCGCCAACGACGACCACATCAAACACGTTCTTCGTCATCGTGGGGCTCACAGCAAAATGCGCACGGGGTTTTCGATCAGCGTGCGCAAGGCAGCCAGCCAGCGCGCGCCCACCGCGCCGTCCACCGCGCGGTGGTCGGCGGACAAGGTCACGGTCATGACGGTGGCGGCGGCCAGTTCACCGTTGTCGCCGACGACGGGCCGCCGTTCGGCCGCGCCGACGGCCAGGATGGCGGCCTGCGGCGGGTTGATGATGGCGGCAAATTGGCTGATGCCGTACATGCCCAGGTTGCTGACCGTCAGCGAGCCGCCCGTGAATTCCTCGGGCTTCAGGCGGTTGATCTTGGCGCGCCCGGCCAGCTCGACGATTTCACCGGCAATGGCCGACAGGGACTTGATGTCCGCGTCGCGCACGATGGGCGTGACCAGGCCGCCGTCGGTGGCGACGGCCACCGAGATGTCGGCGCCCGCGTGATATTCGATGGCGTCTTCGTGCCAGCTGACATTCACTTCGGGCACTTCGCGCAGCGCCAAGGCGGCGGCGCGAACGATGAAATCGTTGACCGAAAGCTTGACCGCGCCGCCGTGATTCGCTTGCGCGCGCAGGGCCAGCAGCGCGTCCATCTTGCAGTCCACCGACAGGTAGAAGTGCGGCACGTTCTGCTTGCTTTCTGTCAGGCGGCGCGCGATGGCGCGGCGCATGCCGGTGTGCGGCACGCGGCGCGCGGCGGGACGGCCGGACGGTGGCGTAGCGGTAGCGGTGGGCGACGGCGCACGGTTGCGCGCGGCTTCCACGTCGCGGCGCACGATGCGGCCATGCGGGCCGGTGCCGGTCACGCCCAACAGGTCCACATGCCACTGCGCGGCCAGGCGGCGCGCCAGGGGGCTGGCGAACAAGCGGCCACCGGGAACGGGGGCGGTGGAGGCGGGAGCAGCATCAGAGGGCAAGGGGGGCTGGGCCGCGGGTGCTCCCGCAGGCCCGGCGGCGGCAGCCGATGAGCCAGATGAGCCGGATGAGCCAGCGGCGGATGAGCCAGATGAGCCGGATGAGCCAGCAGCCGATGAACCAGCAGCGGATGAACCAGCAGCGGATAAACCGGCAGATTTCGCCGCGGACGTTGCCCCAGCAGCGGACGCCGCCGCCGCAGCAGCCGCGCCGCCATGTTCCGCCAACGCGCGATCAACCGCCGAGGCATCTTCACCTTCGGCCAGCAGCACGCCGATTACTGTGTTGATCGGCACCGACGCCGCGCCGGCCGGGACCACGATGCGGGCCAGCACGCCCGCATGCTCGGCGTTGATTTCGACAATGGCCTTTTCGGTTTCGATTTCCGCCAGCGCATCGCCGACGGCGACCGTGTCGCCTTCCTGCTTGAGCCACTGGTGCAGGTTGCCGCCCGAGGTATCGGCGGCAACAGAGGGGAGCTTGATTAGGTGAGCCACGATGTTCGTCCTAGTTGGCGGCGCCGGCCAGATCGGGCCGATAGTCGGCGGGGTCGTCGTATTCGACCAGTTCCAGCACGTTGCCTTCGGGGTCGCGGAAGAACGCCAGCCACGTGCCGGGGCGCACTTCCATGGGCGCGGGCGTGCTGTCGAAGACCACACCCCGGGCTTGCAGGTTGCGCACCAGGCCTGCCAGGTCGCGCACGATGAAGGTCAGGTAGGTGGCGCCCTGGCGATCCAGGATGGCCGCGCCGCGCACGGCCGTCTCCGGCGCCACGCTCGGTTGCAGCAGCTTGATGCGTTCGCCGTACGGCGTCTGCAAGCGCGCCACATCGTAGCCATGCGCGGTAAGGCCCGTGGCCCGTGCCTTGTCGGCGGGCACGCTGACGCGGTTCACCAGCTTCAGGCCGACGACGTCGGTGTAGAACGCCAGCAGCGCGTCCAGATCCCGGCAGCAGATGCCGACTTCCATCGGCACGGTCATGTGCATCGCGTTCATGCCTGTTCCCCCAGATCGGCCAGCACGTCGGCCAGCCCGGCCAGCACTTCTTCGGTGTCCGCGAACGCCGCGCGTTCCAGCACCTTCGAGATGCTGGGCGACGCCTCGCCACCCGTCACACGCTTGATCGGCTGATCCAGCCAGTCGAAATAGCGGCGCTGGATTTCATCGGACAGCATCGCGCCGTACGACGTGCCGCGCGCGCCTTGCTCCACGATCAGCACGTTGTTGGTCTTCTGGATGCTGGCGCCGATGGTGTCCCAGTCCAGGCTGGCGCGGTCCAGCGTGCGCAGGTCGATGACCTCGGCGTCCACGCCCGCCTCTTCGGCCGCCTTCAACGCGCGGCTGACCATCGACAGGTACGTCAGGATGGTGACCTTGCCGCCCGTGCGGCGCACGCGCGCCTTGCCGAACGGAATGGCGTAATCCAGGTCGCCGTCGGGCACCTCGCCCGTCGAGGCGTACAGGTCCACGTGTTCGATCACCAGCACGGGGTCCTTCGAGGCTAGCGCGGTGTTCATCAGGCCCACGTAGTCATACGGCGTGGACGGCGCCACGATGCGCCAGCCCGGCGCCGTGGCAAAGATGCCGGCCGGGTCCATCGAGTGCTGCGAGCCGTAGCCCGTGCCCATCGCAACCTTGGTGCGCAGCACCAACGGCACGTCGATGTCGCCGCCAAACATGTGACGGGCCTTGCCGATCTGGTTGAAGATCTGGTCAGCCGCCACCCACATGAAGTCGGGGTACATGAATTCAACGATGGGTTTGTAGCGCCCGTCCATCGCCAGGCCGCCGCCCAGGCCCGCGAACGCGTTCTCGGAGATGGGCGTGCCCAGCACGCGGTCGGGGTACTTGTCCTTCAGCCCGCGCGTGGCGCCGTTGGTGCCGCCCTTCAAGCGGTGCACGTCTTCGCCCAGCACGACCACGCCGGCGTCCGTTTCCATGCGGCGGTCCAGCACGTCTGCCACCGCGTCGACAAACTTGCGTTCGACTTTCGCGCCCGTGTGGTCGTCGGCGTCCTGGTAGCGCAGGCCGGCCAATTCGGCGCCGTCGCTGCGCAGGCCCACGTCGCGGAAGTCGGGGCGCGGCCACAGGTCGGCGCGCACGCGGCGCTTGCCGCCGTCAGCGGCTTCGGTCAGGCGGCCGCACACGTCTTTCATGACGTCCTTGCAGCGCTGGCGCAGCGCATCCACCTCGGCTTGCGTGATCAGTTTGCGGCCGATCATTTCGGTAGCGATCTTGTCCAGCGGATCACGTTGGCGCCACTGGGATTCTTCGTCTTTGGTGCGGTAGCCGAAGGCGCTGCCGGGGAAGGGGCCGTTCTGGTGGAAGAAGCGGTACACGTCCACTTCGACAATCGTCGGGCCATTGCCGGCGCGCATGTGCGCCACGGCTTCGGACATGGCCAGGTGCACGGCCAGCGGGTCCATGCCGTCGACTTTCCACGACGGAATATTGAACGCCAGGCCGCGTGCGGACAGGCGCGGTTCGGCGGTGGATTCTTCCACCGTGGTCGACACCGCGTAGCGGTTGTTCTCGATGAAAAAGCACAGCGGCGTTTTCCATGCGGCCGTCAGGTTCATCGTTTCCAGGACCGAGCCGATGTTCACCGCGCCGTCACCAAAGTAGGTCACGGCCACGCGGTCGGTGCCGGCGTGCTTGTGTGCCCAGCCCGCGCCCGCCGCCAGCGGCACGCCGCCGCCCACGATGGCGTTGGTGCCCAGCGCGCCCGCTTCCAGCCAGCGCAGGTGCATGCTGCCGCCACGGCCCCGGCAGAAGCCTTGCGCCAGGCCCATGATTTCAGCCAGCGTCTTTTGCAGCACGTCGTCGATGGCGGGCGTCAGCGGGTTGCGCGGGTCCAGGCCCAGCGGCGCCACGTGTTGCAGTGCCTTGGCCAGGAACTGGTGGTGACCGCGATGCGAGCCGTTGATCTGATCGCCCGCGCCCAGCGCCAGCACCGACCCGACGGCGCCGCCTTCCTGGCCCACGGACGAATGCGCGGGGCCGTGCACCAGGCCTTCGGCGGCCAGGTCCAGCACGGCCTCTTCAAAGGCGCGGATCCAGTGCAGCTGGGTCAGCATCGTGCCCAGCAGGGCGGGGTCCGCCTGCTGCCAGTCACGCGCCTCGACCGTCAGTTGCCGCCAGGGCGCTCGGGGCTCAAGCGATTGGTAGGTGGCCATGAGTGAATCTCCAGAATGTTTTTAAGCGTCGGTGCGGTTAGAGGTAGCTGTAGCGGCTCCAGCCGCCGTCGGCCACCAGGGTGTGTCCGGTGATGTAGGCGGCCTGGCGTGAAGCCAGGAAGACCGCCAGGTCGGCCATTTCGGCCGGCTGCGCCATGCGGCGCAGCGGGGTGCGCTGCTTCAGGCGTTCGGGGTCCAGGCGGCCGCGCGCGGCCAGGTCGCGCACCAGATCGGTCTCGACGTAGCCGGGGGCCAGCGCGTTCACGCGTACGCCCATCGGACCCCATTCCACGGCCAGCGTTTCGGTCAGCAGCACCACCGCGCCCTTCGTGGCGCAATACGCCGCGCGGTCGGGCGCCGCCACCACGCCGTACATCGATGCCAGGTTGATGATGCTGCCCGCGCCGGCCGGCACCATGCGGCGTCCGGCGGCCTGCGCGCACAGGAACACGCCGGTCAGGTTGATGTCCACGGCGCGGCGCCATTCGTCCACGGTGACTTCCAGCGTGGGCTTGTTGGCCGAGATGCCGGCGTTGTTGACCAGCACGTCAACGCCGCCCCAGGCCTGTTCGACCTGCGCAAACGCGCGCTCGACGGCGTCGGCGTCGGTGACGGACGCCTGCACGGCCATGGCCTGGCCGCCGGCCGGGGTCAGTTCGGCCACGGCGGCCGCCAGCGCGGCGGCGTCCATGTCCAGCAAGGCCACGCGCGCGCCCTGGCGCACGAACGCGTGGGCGGTGGCCAGGCCAATGCCCTTGGCGCCGCCGGTGATGACGACGCGTTGGCCGCGCAGGTCGCTATGGATGACTTCTGTGGTGTGGTCCAAGGTAGATGCCTGTAAAGGTTGTGCGTTGCGGTGGGGTCAGACCGCCAGCCATTCCTGGACCACGTCCTGGCGCTCATGCAGCTGCGCGGGCGGTCCTTCGAACACGATGCGGCCGTGGCCCATGACGCTGACGCGCGTCGATACCTTCAGCGCGATCGTCAGCTTCTGCTCCACCAGCACCACCGACACGCCGCACTTGTGGATATCGCGGATGACGTCGGCGATCACTTCCACGATCTTCGGCGCCAGCCCTTCGGTGGGTTCGTCGATCAGCATGACCTTGGGGTTGCCCAGCAGCGAACGGCACATCGTCAGCATCTGCTGTTCACCGCCCGACAGGTTGCCGGCCTTTGTGTTGCTGCGTTCCTTCAGGCGCGGGAAGTAGTCGAACATCTGCGCCACTGTCCAATGGGGCGCGTCGTCGCGCTTGGGCTGTTCGCCCATGCGCAGGTTTTCGTCCACGGTGAGGTTGGCGAAGACCTCGCGTTCCTCGGGCACGAAGCCCACGCCGGCGCGCGCGATTTCAAAGGGGCGCTTGTTGGTGATGTCGCGCCCTTCAATGGCGATGTGCCCGCCGGTTACGTCCACCAGGCCCATGATGCTTTTCATGGTGGTGGAGCGGCCGGCGCCGTTGCGCCCCAGCAGGCTGACGACTTCGCCGTGCCCGATGGATAGATCGATGCCGTGCAGGATGTGGCTCTTGCCGTAATGGGCATGCACGCCGTGCAGGCTGAGCAGGGGCGTTTGTAGTGAGGCTTGCGTCGTCATACCGTTTCCTCTCCCAGATACGCTTCGCGCACGCGGGCGTCGCCACGGATGTCGGCGGGCGTACCGGTGGCAAGAATTTCGCCGTACACCAGCACGCTGATGCGATCGGCCAGCGAGAACACCACCTGCATGTCGTGCTCGACGATCAGCAAGGTGCAGTCGCGTGTGACGTCCTTGATCAGCTCCACCGTGTAATCGACTTCGTGTTGCGACATGCCGGCCATGGGCTCGTCCAGCAGAATGACCTTCGGGCGCGAAGCCAGCGTCATGCCGATTTCCAGCGAGCGCTGCTCGGAATAGTTCAGGTCGCCCGCGGCCGTTTGCTGCTTGGCCGTCAGCCGCACTTTTTCCAGCAGGCGGTCCACGTCTTCATTGACAGCGCGGTGCCGCGCAATGGGGCGCCAGAAGTTGTAGACCAGCCCATGCATGCGCAACACCGCCAGGCGCAGGTTTTCGCGCACGGACAGGCGCGGAAACACGTTGGTGATCTGGAACGAGCGGGCCAGGCCCAGGCGGTTGATGGCTTCGGGGGACAAGCCGCCGATGGCGCGCGAACGCAGGTTGATGTCACCGGAAGTGGGCGCGAACGAACCGGACATCAGGTGGAACAGGGTCGACTTGCCCGCGCCGTTGGGGCCGATGACCGCATGGCGCTCGCCGGCTTCAATGGCCAGGTTCACGCCGCGAATGATCTGCGCTTGGCCAAAGGACTTGCGCACGTCGGTCAGGGTCAGGATGGAATGGCTCATTTTGCGGGCTCCAGCACGGGGGCGGCATCGCCGTCGTCGCGCCACAGGGCCAGCGCCCAGCGGCACGCCAAGAGGCCCGTGGCGAACAAGGCCAAGGGCACCAGCCAGGTAGACAAAGCCAGCGGCGCCCAGTCGTGACCGAACAGCGCAATGGGGGGCCAGCCCGCATCCGGGTTCATGGCCAGCAGCGCGCGGTAGTCGCGCGCGAACATGCGTTGCAGCAGCTCTACCAGGAAGACGGTGGCGGCGGTCAGCAGCAAGCCGGCAGCCACGGACACGCCGGCGCGCGGCAGCCAGTTGGCCAGGCCGCGTTCGCGCAGCGACTTGGCCGCGCGCTGCACCAGGCCCACCAGGCCGTCCGGCACGAACAGCATTACCAGCACGAACAGAATGCCCTGGTACAGCAACCAGGAACGGGTAATGTCGGCCAGCGTCTGCGACAGGAATGTCAGTGTCGCCGCGCCCAGCACCGGACCCAGGAAGGCGTTGACGCCGCCGATGTAGGCAAACAGCACCGCGTCGGTCGACAGCTTGACCTCGAACAACACGTAGTTACCCGCTTCGATGTTCAACGCCTGCAAGCCGCCCGCGATGCCGGCGAACATGGCCGACAACGCAAACACCATCGTCTTGAGCGCATGCGGGCGATAGCCCAGATAGCGCAGCCGGTTGGCGTTTTCACGCAGGCCCAGCGTCAGCCGGCCCAAGGGCGTGCGGGTCAGGCCATACAGCGCGGCCAGCGATATCAGCACCCAGGCCAGCACCAGGAAATAGACCTCGATGTCGGACCCGAAGGTAAAACCCCAGGCCGGCATGCGCATGGCGGACACGCCCGCTTCGCCACCGAACACGCCTTTCAAATGCGGCGCCAGCGCGTGCAGCAGTTCAGCCAGCGCCAACGTGATCATGGAAAAGTAGACGCCGGAACGCATGGTGGCGAACCAGCCCGCGACCAGGCCGAACAGCAGCCCGGCCACGCCGCCCACCAGTGGCATCAATGGCGTGGGCAACAAGCCCGCGCCGCCCAGCGCGTTCATGGCATGGATAGTGGCAAAGGTGCCCACGCCAAAGTACGCGGCGTGGCCGAAGGACAGCATGCCGCCCTGGCCCGCAAGCAGGTTGAAGGCGCAGGCGAACAGCGCGGCGATCAACATCTGCACCGCCGCCACCAACTGGCCGGGCGGCAAGAGCCACGGCAAGGCGCACAACGCCGCCACGCAAACGATCAGCAGCAGCGCGCCGGATGCAATACGGGTCTGGCTCATGCCTGTTCTCCTTTCAGGCCCGACGGTTTGACCAGCAGCACCACCAGCATCAGCAGGAAGGGCAGGGTGGCGGCCAGGCTGGAAATCTTCACGGTCATCAAGCCGCCTACGCTTTCGGCCCATTCGCCCGCGCCGAACAGGCCGAACAGGGACGCCAGGCTGGCGTCGATACCCACCGAGAACGAACTGATCAGGCCGATCAGCAGCGAGGCGATCATGGCGCCTTCCAGCGACCCCAGGCCGCCTACGACGACCACCACGAACACCAGCACGCCCAGCTCAAGCGCCATGTTCGGGTTGGTGGTGTAGAACGCGCCGGCCACCGCGCCCGCCAGCCCGGCCATCGCCGCGCCGACGCCGAACACGCTCATGAAGACGAGCGGCACGTTGTGGCCCAGCGCTTCGGCCATGCGCGGCCGATAGATGGCCGAGCGCACCACAATGCCCACGCGAGTGCGCGACAGCAGCAGGTAGATGACGGCGAACATCGCCAGCGACACGCCGCCCATCAGCAGGCGATAGAAGGGGTAGTCCGCATCGAACACGCGAAAGGCCGCGAAGTTCAGGAAGGCCGGCACGCGGTAATCAACCGGAAAGTCGCCGTAGAACAGCTTGATGAGCTCGGCCACGATGAACGCCAGGCCAAAAGTCACCAGCAGTTCCTGCGCGTGGCCGAACTTGTGCACGCGGCGCAGGAAAAAGCGTTCGACGCCCATGCCCAGCACGCCCGAGATGATCGTGGCCAGCACCAAAGCGGTCCAGAAGCCCGTGACGGGCGTCAGCGTGTAGGCGGCGTATGCGCCAATCATGTAGAACGAGGCGTGTGCAAAATTCAACACGCCCATCATTCCAAAAATCAGTGTCAGGCCCGCCGACACCATGAATAGCAGCAGGCCGTAAATCACGCCGTTCAACAGCGAGACGGTAAAGTATTCCATGTCCGCTCCATAAATCTTTCGCGCTCAAGCCCGTGGCTTGCGCGATCCATTACGCACCTTGTTTTTCCGGCCCGCGCCGGCGGTGCGCTTTTTTGTCAGGCGACGAACAAGGCGAGCGCGCAGGCTGCGCGCCGCCTTGCCTGGCGTCTTATTGCGGACGCTGCATCTTGCAGGTGGCCTGCACCGGGGCGGACACGTCCGCCGCCGCCAGTACCTTCACCGGCTCAAAGCCCATGTCGGTGCCGTCGGCCTTGTACTTGGCGTTCTTGCTGACCTTGGACACCACCATCGGCAGCTGCACCTGGTGGTCTTCGGCGCGCATCGTGTAGGTGCCCAGCGCAGACGTGTAGGTGACCTTTTCCAGCGCCAGCGCCAGGTCCGGCACGGACAGCTTGCCGTCCTTGGGCTTGACCTGCTTTAGCGCTTCACCCAGGAAGCGCACGCCGATGACGGTCTGCGGTTCGGTGTAGCTGGGGTAGTGGCCTGTCTTGGACTTGTAGTCCTCGGCGAACTTGGCGCCTTCGTCGCCGGCGGCTTCGATGTTGTACGGGTGCGCGATGTAGTGGCCCAGGGCCACGTCGCCAGCGTTGGCCAGGTTACCCACCTGGTCCAGGAACACGGTGGCAAAGCGCACTTTCAGGCCGGCGGATTGCGTGGCCTTCATCAGCAACAGCAGGTCGTTGGACCAGTTGCCGGTGATGACGGTGTCGGGCGTGGCCGAACGGATGCGCGCCACGTAGGGCGCGAAGTCCTGGATCTTGTTGACTTCGTGCAGCGTCTTGCCCACCACTTCATAGCCGTACTGCTTGGCAAAGCGCTCGGTGGCGCCTTCCATGTCCTGGCCCCAGGAATAGTTCTGGTTGATGGCGTACACGCGCTTGCCCAGCGTGCCGTCGGCCGACATCACCGACGCCAGCGACTTCACGCGCAAATCGGCGTTGGTGGTGAAGCGGAAGTGATAGAAGTGGCACTTCTGGCCGGTCAATTCCAGCGCTTCGCCGCCCACGTTCAAAAAGACGACTTCCTTGCCCGGGTTGCGCAGGTTGTGCTTGCGCACGTCTTCGGTCAGCTGGCCCGAAATGGCGGACGACGAGCCCTGCACCAACACCTGCACGCCTTCGGCGGCGGCGGCGCGGAAACGGTCGGACGCGCCCACCGGGCCGCCCTGGTTATCGAATTCGACCAATTCCAGCGGCTGGCCGTTCCAGCCGCCGGCGGCGTTGATGCGGTCCAGCTCATATTTGACCGCGGCGCGGAACATCAGGCCGGTCGAGGCCTGCGGGCCGGACAGCGTCTCGATCAGGCCGACCTTGACGGGTGCGGCGTGCGCCGATGCGGCGATGCCGGCCAGGCACAGCAGGCCGGTAGTAAAAGCCAATTTCATGCGTGTCTCCTCCGTGGAACGGGAGTGGTGTGTGCGTACGTAAAGATGCGTGCGACCGCCCTAGCAAGCGCGCTTGGTGGCGCCTATTCCATGGCCGTGAACGAGCAAATCGGGGAAGGGGATATCGCAAGATGGGGACGAACACCGTCATGCTGCCGGGGGTGTCCGCCCTGTTGTCTCCGTCCTGTTTTTGCGGCGCTTCGGCCTTTGTTTTTTCTGACTGGCTTGCCTGAAAACGCGACTTGATTTACGCTTTCCAGATAAGTTGTCAGGTAACTTTATTAAGTTGTCTGATAAATAATAGGGCAAGCGTTTTTCTCGTGTCAAGCGGCGGATTGAGGAGTTCAATCACAGTGCCGGGGCGGCCGAGACACTAGGCGCGCCCACTTACACACGCTGGAGACAGGATGATTTCATTTGAAGGGCAGGTGGCCGCGATCACGGGCGCGGGCAATGGCATCGGCTTGGCAACGGCGCGCCTGATGGCCGCCCACGGCGCCCGGCTGGTGCTGACGGATATCGACGGCGCGCGGTTGGAAGAGATCGCGGCCGAACTGGACCCGACGGGCCAGCGCGTCTACACGCATGCGCTGGACGTGTCGGTGTCGCATGAATGCGAGCGCGTGTTCGAGGCGGCGGCCAAGCATTTTGGCGGGCTGGACCATCTGGTGCATTGCGCCGGCATCTATCCCGAACAACTGGTCAAGGACACCAGCGACGAGGCGTGGCGCACGCTGATGCGCGTGAACCTGGACGGCACGTTCTACGTATGCCGCGCCGCCCAGCGCCACCTGCGCCACAACGGGTCGATCGTGCTGCTGACCTCGTTGGCGGCGCAGCGCGGCAGCTACGCGCACGCGGCCTATTCCGCGTCCAAGGGCGCGGTGCAAAGCTTCACGCGCAGCCTGGCGCTGGAACTGGCGCCGCAGATCCGCGTGAACGCGGTGGCTCCGGGCATCATCGCCACGTCCATGACGCACGACCTGATCGGCCAGAAAGGCACGCATCTGCTGGAAAGCACGCCGCTGCGCCGCTTCGGCACCGCCGAGGAAATCGCCGGATCCATCGCATTCCTGTGTTCCCCGCTGGCCGGTTTCGTGACGGGCGAAGTCATGCAGGTCAACGGCGGCATCTACATCGCTTAAAGTGAAGGACGCCGCCATCACCTTTTCCCGATTTCCCATGTCGACGAATCACGATCAGGACACGCCGCGCAACCCGCCCAAGAGCTCGCTTTCCGCAGCTTTGGGCGATGCGTTGGCCGAACAGATACGCCAGGGCGTGCTAGCCCCCGGCGACCGCCTGCCCACCGAAAAGCAGCTGACCGAAACCTATTCGGTCAGCCGCGCCGTGGTGCGCGAGGCCTTGGCGCGCTTGAAGTCCGAGGGCTTGATCACGTCGCAGCAGGGCAGCGGCGTGTTCGTGGACCCCAACTTCCAGCGCAACGCGTTTCGCATTGCCGCGCCCACGCCCGGCGACACCGAAGACCTGGAACACATCCTGGAATTGATGTTGTCCATCGAGGTCACGGCCGCGCGCTACGCGGCGCAGCGGCGCACCGATCAAGACCTGAAGAAGATGCGCCAGGCGCTGGTCGGCATGGAATACGCGCTGATCAACGACAAGCTGGGCGACGAAGAGGACTACCAGTTTCACCAGGCCATCGTGCAGGCCACGCACAACCCGCATCTGGTGTCGCTGAATGATTATCTGGAAGCGAATGTGCGGCGCGTGATCCGCAGCGCGCGCAACAACACGGCGCGCCGTTATGCCGAACGGATGGCCGCCGTGCAAAGCGAGCACCAGGCCATTTTCGTGGCCATCGAAGGCTCGGACCCCGACGCTGCCGGCCGCGCCGCCGAACAGCATCTGCGCAACGCGGCGGACCGGCTTCGCTTGTTCCAGGCCGAGCGCCCGGCGCCGGTGTAAGCGGCGCGGCGGTGACGCGCAATGGCGCTGGCTTCGCCTGTGTCGGGCCACCCTTTTCGGCCGCCGCTACGCGAAGGTCTGCTCCATTTCGCGCCGGAACTGCACCGCGGTCGAGCGCTCGTCATATTCCACGTCGCGCCAGCGAATCGCCTGCGACTGCCGCACCGGATGCTTGAGCTTGACCTGATGCGACAAGCCCAGCGGCAGATAGCCTTCTTCGACTGAATCGCGCGCCGGCATCAGCCGGCCGTACACCGTGTAGCCACCCTCGCCATCCAGGATCTGGCCGGCCTGCAAGTCGCGCTTGGCAGTGGCCACGACGTCGCCGTGCCAGCCGGCGGGCGCGCCGGTGGGTTCGCGCCGCAAGCCCACGCTGGCCACGCTGATGCCAAGCTCAAGGCCGATCAGGTGATACGGCTTGTACATGGCGGTGTAGTTGCCGCTGGGGTCGGTGACCAGCCCGTATTCCTGGAAGCAGCGGCGCACGTAGTCGCTGTCGGCTGCCAGCGTCACGTACACGCCCCAGCGCAGGTCGCGAAACACCGGGCGGCCGTCGCGTTCCAGCGATGAAATGACTTCCACCTGGCCCCGGTGATGCAGGATGCCGCCGTCCTCGCGCGGGCGCAGCACACGCGCCAGATCGTCCACGCCGCAAGGCGGAAAGTGCAGGCCGGACGGTGACGGCAAGAGCCCCGTGGCGTTGGACACCGCCGCCATCTCGATGGCGCTTTTGGTGCCGTCCAGAAAGCTGTTGAACATCTGCGCGTTGAAGTCGCCGGCGGCCACCATTTCGGCGGTGAAGCCGTAGTACGGCCAGACGGTGTCGGGTGTCGAGGTGTGGAATTCCGGCAGGTACTTGGTGCCTTTGCCCGCCGCCATGACTTCAAAGCCGGCGGCGCGCGCCCAGTCCACCATCTCGCAGATCAGCGCGGGCTGGTCGCCATAGGCCAGCGAATAGACGATGCCCGCCTCGCGCGCGCGGCGCGCCAGCAGCGGGCCGGCCAGGGCGTCGGCTTCGACGTTGACCATGATGATGTGCTTGCCGTATTCGCAGCAGGCAAGCACGTGGGTGATGCCGGCGGCGGCCTGCCCGGTGGCGTCGATGACGATGTCGACCTCGGGGCTGGCAATGACGGCCAGCGGGTCGTCGCTGAAGAAGACCTTGCCGTTTTTCAGGGCGTCATTGGTGCTGGCGGCATTGAGCGCGGTGGCCGGCCAACCCACCCGTGTCAGTGCCGCGCGGGCGCGATCGGGCGCCAGATCCGCCACCGCCACCAGTCGCATGCCCGGCGTGCGAGGGGCCTGGCTCATGAACATGGCGCCGAACTTTCCGGCGCCCAGCAATGCAACACGCAACGGCTTGTGATCGGCTTCTCGCTGCTTGAGCAGACGGTACAGATTCATGGTGCGGGCTCCTCCGGGGTGGGGGTACAGCCAACACAGAATAGTCCTAAATCATGACGGCTGAACAGCAGCCGCCCGGACTCATTCGTCCGCCGTATAGAGCTCGCCCGCCAGCACGTTGCGCCAGTTTTTCCAGGTAACGCGTGGGCGGTCGGTGACCTGGCGGTTATAGGGCGCGTCAAACAGAATGTGCTTCCAGCGCGGCTTCACGGCGCCTTCGATATGCGGCTTGTCGTCGATCAGCAGGTCGCCGTGCACCAGCGTCTTGTCCTTGGTCAGGATCAGCCGGGCGGTGGCGTCGCGCCCCAGGTTCTTTTCGACCCACAAGTACTTTTCGGCCACGCAGTTTTCAAACTGCGACAGCGGCGACGTGCAGATGCGCACGTCCATGCCCAAGGCCAGCAGTTCCTGCACGGCCTCCAGGGCGCCGGGCACGGGCGGCAAGTTGCGGATGAAGCCGGGCGCCGTATAGATGGCTTCGGCCATGCCGCGAAGTTCGGGCGGATAGTCCTCGCGGATGTGGAAGGACTTGCGGTCTTCGAATTCAATGGGGGCGATATCGGGATGGCGCACGCGCCAGGCGTCGATGAACGCGTGTTCGAAATCGGCCAGCACGCCGTCTTGGTCCAGCAGGATGATCATGGCGATCCCAGGGGTTGCAACCCAGCGATTGTGCCAGAGCGCGGCTATGCGTCCAGCGGCCGGGATTGGGCAACGATCCGGTAGCGGCTGCCGCCCGACAGAGACTCCGAAGCCACCAGCACCAGGCGGTCATAGCGCCAGATCAGCGGTGTCCGGGCGCCGTCAGCGGCGTCGGCGGGCAGGCGCGGAGGGGGCTCCGCGTGTTCGATGTTGCGCAGCAGCGTGACGTGGGGGCGAAAGGGTTGGGGTGGCTTGGCAAGACCGTAGCCCGCCAACCATTGCCACAGATCATCGTGCACCGCTTGCAGCGCGGGCGGCGTGTCACGCGGCCCCGCCCACAGAATGCGCGGGCGCTGAAAGACGCCCAGGTGGTCCAGCGGCACCTCGCCCGGCGCGATGCCATAGCCGGGCGTGGCGGCGGCCAGCGTGTCGGCCAATTGCGCCTCGACCGGTCCCAGAAACGCCAGGGTCAGATGCAGCGTCTCGGTGCGCATGACGCGGCCGCCGCAAGCGGGGCGGGCGGCTTGCGCCCATTGGGCCAGCGATGCTGCCAGTTGCGGTGACGGCCACAGGGCGTAGAAAAGGCGGACGGTGGACATGCGCCGATTGTAGGCGCGCCGTCTGCGGTCTGCTGTCTGCCGTTCGCCGTCCGACCTGCGCCGTCCAACCTGCGCCGAGCGCCCCTCGCCCCGCGCTTTCGGACGGCCGTCGGGCGATGGATCAGCTGCCGGTGTTCTCCGACTTGCGCAGGCGCGACAGCGCGGTGTCGAAGCGTTCGACGCCCGGGCGCGCCGGGCGATCAAAACGTTCCACGCCGGGTCGCGCAGGCTTGTCGAATCGTTCCACCCCCGGTCGGGCGGGCGCATCGAAGCGCTCGACGCCCGGGCGGTTGAAGCGTTCCACGCGTTGGGGGGTCTGCGTCTTGGCTTGCACGCTTTGAGCGGCGGCCTGTTCGCGCTTGGCGATGATTTCTTCGGCGCGCTGGTGGTGCGGCGCCATCTTGCGCACCATCACGCGGCCATCGCGGGGAAAGTAATTGATGCGGCGCGCGTGCACGTCGCCCAGATCCTTGCCTTTGACCGGGATGCCTTCCATCTTCAGATAGTTCAAGACGAAGATGGCGTTGCGTTCGCCGATGTTCATCTGCTGCATGGCGCTAAGCACCGCGCCGCCGCCGAACACCTTGGCTTCCAGGCGGTCGCGCACGGCGCCGGCCTTGAGCAATTCGTTGATCAGCACTTCCATGGCGAACGCGCCGTAGCGCATCGTCGCCGAGGCGGGCGACTGCATGTCGCCTTCCGGCAACATGAAGTGGTTCATGCCGCCCACGCCGGTAACCGGATCGTGAATACAGGCGGCAACACACGACCCGAGTACGGTCGAAATCATCAGGTCTTCGTCGGTGACGTAGTACTCGTTGGGGAGTACCTTCACCGCCTGACACTGGAACGCGCTATCGAAATAGTGGCGCGTTGCACGGGCTTCAAGACGGGCGACCATGGGACTTATCAGGCAAGAACGGCGATTGGGACACGAAGGACGGTGCTCGGCAAAACGTTGAATGTTTCAAAAAGTATAGAAAAATTTCGCTTTATTCTTACATATCCCGCGAGACAACGGGGGAAATGCTTGTAACGGCGGCGAACGATACGTCCCTGATTCATAACGCGCTTTGCCTCCATGGCGGCGACCCGCCACGACGCGAATGACGCCGCGGCGCGGGCGGGCGTCAGCAACGACGCCTGGAAATCATCGTACACAGGCGCGCGCGCGGTCTTTCCCCGGATCACGGGGACGTTCCGGCTTTATACGTAGCTTTAGAGATTGGGCAGGGCGCTTTTAGAACCGGGTGCTGCGCGTGACCGACCAGCGCGCCGACAAGGCGCCCAGTGCGGCCGATGCCACCACGGCAGCCACCAGCACCGGCGTGCCGGGCAGGTGCAGCGCGAACTCGGCGCCGTAGCTGCGGGCCAGCCCCAGCAGCGCCTCGTTCAAGGGAGACAGGGCGATGGCCGATACGCCGATCGCCAGCAGCGACGCCACGGCGCCGGACAGTGCGCCCAGGTACAGGAACGGGCGCCGCACGAAGGATTCCGTGGCCCCAACCAGCCGGGCGACGGCGATTTCCTCGCGTTGCGACAGCGCTTGCATGCGCACGGTGTTGAACACCGTGGCCAGCACCACCACGGCCACGCAGGCGGCCAAAAAGCCCAGGCCGATACGGGCAAAGCGCAGAATGGCCTCCAGCCGCTGCACCCAGGCGCTATCAAGCTGCACCAGGTCAACGTGGTTCCATTGCTTCCAGTCGGCGGCCAGTTTGTCGGCGCGTCCGGCCAGGTTGTCGCCGTCGGCCAGCGTGACGACCACGGCGTCCGGCAGCGGGTTGCCGGGCAGGACGGCCAGCGCCTGCTGCCACGCCGGGTTGGCGCGCAGGTCGGCAAGGGCGGCGTCGCGCCCCACCACGCGCACCGCGCGCACGTCGGCCTGGTAGTCGTCCTTGATGCGCTTGGCCACATCGGCGGCCGCGCCGGCGGGGGCGTCCACGCGCATGAACACGGTGACTTCGGGCGTGACGGACATTTCGCGCGCCACCGGTTGCACGGACACCAGGATGGCGCTGCCCAGCAAGGGCAGAGCCAGCGCCAGCGCCATCACCAGCAGGTTGGCCAAGGACGAAAAAGGTTGTTTGGCCAGACGTCGCACGGTGACCATCAACGCATAGCGGTGTTGCCGCAGCCAGGCGTTCATGCCGGTTCTCCCGGAAAGCCCATGCCCGGTTCGGCGCGGCTGCCGGTGCGCGGCGTGGCCCCGGTGGGTTGCCCGGCGTCGGGCGGTTGCGACGGGCCGTGCGAATCGGCGAACTTGCCCGGGTCAATGCGCAGCGTGCGCGTGGCGTAGCGCGCCATCAGTTCCTGGTCGTGCGAAGCGATCAGCGTCGTGACGCCCACGCGGTTGAAATCGCGAAACACGTTCATGATGCGCTGCGCGTTGTCATGGTCAAGGTTGGCGGTGGGTTCGTCGGCGATCAGGATGGCGGGCCGGTTCACGATGGCCCGCGCAATCGCCAGCCGCTGCTGTTCACCGCCGGACAATTCAATGGGGTTCAGGTCTTCTTTACCCGATAAGCCCACCTTGTCCAGCGCGGCGCGGGCGCGCGCGGCGGCCGAATCCCAGGGGTGACCCTGCACCGCCAGCGGCAGCATCACGTTTTCGAACGCGCTGCGATCGAACAACAGGTGCGTGTCCTGCAAGATGACGCCCACGGCGCGGCGCAGATAAGGGCGCGCACGGGCCGGCAGCTTGTCCAGCCGTTGCCCGTTGACCTGGATGGACCCGCGGCTGGCGGGCTCCAACCCGCCGATCAACTTGAGCAGCGTGGATTTACCGGCGCCTGACGGCCCGGATACGAAAACGAATTCTCCCGCGCTCACGCGGAAGTTGATGTCGGCCAGGATATTTCGGCCGCGACCATATGATTTGAATACGTGCTGGAATTCGATCATGGCGGCTGTCGGATGAAGCCGCAATAGTAACTCGGGGACAGGATCGGGGCGTAAGCCGATTCGTGCCCGGGCTGTGAAAAAGCGTTTCGGTGTGACCGGATGGACACGTTTTGAGCAGAACGAAACAAACGCATCTCCGGACCCTGTGCAATCGAAAAAAGGCGTCCCCGTTTTCGAACGAAAACGCCGATTGATTTCGCCAGTGTCCCTAAATTTCAAGGGAATTCCCGGATGTGCCGGCCGCTGCGTGGACGCTACCATCCGCCCCATGCGTCGGCCCAACCCGGTCGATGCAAGGCTCGATTTGTCCCACACGGAGATCACGATGAAAGTACTGAAACTCGCTGCAATTGGCGCTGCACTGTTTGCCGCATCCTCGGCTGCCAATGCGGGCGCGACCTTCGATAACGTTAAAAAGAAAGGGTTTGTCCAATGCGGGGTTTCAACGGGCATTCCGGGTTTCTCGATTGCTGACAGCAAGGGCGAATACAAGGGCATCGACGTGGACATGTGCCGCGCCATCGCCTCGACCATGTTCGGCGACGCCACCAAGGTCAAGTTCACGCCCCTGAACACGCAGCAACGCTTCACCGCGCTGCAATCGGGCGAAGTCGACGTGCTGACCCGCAACACCACCGTGACGCTGACCCGCGACACGACGCTGGGCCTGATCGGCGTGGGCGTGAACTACTACGACTCGCAAGGCGTCATGGTCTCCAAGGACCTGAACGTCAAGAGCGCCAAGGAACTGAACGGCGCCACCATCTGCGTGCAGCCGGGCACGACCACCGAACTGAACCTGGCTGACTGGTTCCGCGGCCAGAAAATCGAATTCAAGCCGGTCGTGATCGACAAGTACGACGAAATCATCCGCGCCTTCTCGGCCGGCCGCTGCGACGCCTTCACGACCGACAAGTCGCAACTGGCTTCGACGCGCACCACGCTCGAGAACCCGGACAAGTACGTCATCCTGCCGGAAGACTTCTCCAAGGAGCCGCTGGGCCCCATGGTCCGCCAGGGCGACGAGCAATGGTTCAACATCGTGCGCTGGTCGCTGAACGCCATGCTGGAAGCCGAGGAATACGGCATCACCAAGGCCAACGTCGACGAAATGACCAAGAGCCCCAACCCCAACATCCAGCGCATCCTTGGCGTGACCCCGGGCATGGGCAAGAACCTGGGCGTGGACGACAAGTGGGCCTACAACATCATCAAGAACGTGGGCAACTACGGTGAAAGCTTCGAAAACACGCTGGGCAAGAACAGCGCGATGAAGCTGGAGCGTGGTTTGAACGCGTCGTACAAGCAAGGCGGTTTGATGTACGGCTGGCCGGTGCGCTAACACACGGCTGCCCGGCAAAACGGAGCCTTAGCGCTCCGTTTTGCCTAGCCCGCCACCGAGCGGGCGGCAGGAGTGGGGGGCGTGGCCTTGCCGGCGTTGCCACCCGGTGTACGACTTCTGTAGATTCATCATGACGACTTCCAATAGAAACGCCCCAATTTCGGCTCCTCGCCGGCGGCTGAACTGGAATGATCCCGGAGTGCGCTCCGTGGTCTACCAGGTGCTTGCGCTGGCCGCGGTAGCCTGGGCCGTGTGGTTCCTGGTTTCCAACACGCTGCATAACCTGTCCGTGCGCAACATCGCCACGGGCTTCGGTTTTCTAAGCCGTGAAGCCGGGTTTGCGATCGGTGAAACCGCCATCGCCTACACCCCCGCCAATGATTACGGCCGCGCCATCCTGGTCGGCCTGCTCAACACGCTACGCGTTGCCGTCATCGGCATCGTGCTGGCCACCATCCTCGGTACCCTGATCGGTATCGGCCGCTTGTCCAAGAACTGGCTCGTCGCCAAGATCACCTCGGTTTACGTCGAAGTGATGCGCAACGTGCCGCTCTTGCTGCAACTGTTCTTCTGGTACGCGCTGATCACGGAAAACATGCCGGGTCCGCGCCAAGCGCACAACCCGCTTCCCGGCGTGTTCATCTCCAACCGGGGCCTGAAAGTGCCCGGCCTGGAAGGCAACTCGCTGGACTGGATGCTGGCGGGCCTGGGCCTTGCCATCGTCGCGATCATCTTTCTTGGCCACTACGGCAAGAAGCGCCACGAAGCCACCGGCCACATGTTCCCGCTGGGCCGCTGGGCCATCGGTCTGCTCATCGGCCTGCCGTTCATCGGCTGGCTGGTCAGCGGCGCGTCGTTGACGCTGGACATGCCGGCGTTGAAGGGCTTTAACTTCTCGGGTGGCTTGACGCTGTCGCCGGAATTCGCCGCGTTGCTGGCGGGCCTGGTGATCTACACGTCGGCGTTCATTGCCGAAGTGGTGCGCTCGGGCATCCAGGCCGTCAACAACGGCCAATGGGAAGCCGCCGGTTCGCTGGGTTTGCCACGCGCCAAGGTGCTGCGCCTGGTCATCCTGCCGCAGGCGCTGCGCGTGATCATCCCGCCGATGACCAGCCAGTACCTGAACCTGACCAAGAACAGCTCGCTGGCGGTCGCCATCGGCTACCCCGACATCGTGTCGGTCGTGAACACCACGCTGAACCAGACGGGCCAGGCCATCGAGGGCATCCTCATCATCATGGGCGCGTACCTGACGGTCAGCCTGTCGATCTCGATATTCATGAACTGGTACAACAAGCGCATCGCGCTGGTGGAGCGTTGAGATGAGCAGCACTACGCATACCCCCCCCGAAGCCATGCCGCCGCCCAGCACCCACGTGGGCGCGTGGCCCTGGCTTAGATCCCGTCTGTTCTCGTCGCCGCTGAACATCCTGATCACGGTACTCCTGGCGTGGTTCCTGTTGATGTCGGTGCCGGCGCTGCTGGAATGGGCGTTCTTCAAGGCCGACTTCAACGCGGCCAACGCCCAGGAATGCCGCGCTTCCGGTGGCGCCTGCTGGGCGTTCATCATCGAGAAGCACCGGCTGATCCTGTTCGGCACGTATCCGTTCGACGAGCAATGGCGTCCGCTGATCGCCACCATCATCCTGGTGGCGGTCATTGTTTGCAGCGGCATCCGTCGTTTCTGGAACTGGAAGCTGGCGGTCATCTGGGTCGTCGGCCTGACCGCCGTGGCGCTGTTGATGTGGGGCGGCGTGTTCGGCCTGACCTACGTCGAGAACGCCCGCTGGGGCGGCCTGCCGCTGACGCTGATCCTATCCACGTTCGGCATCGCCTTTGCGTTCCCCATCGGTGTGCTGCTGGCCCTGGGCCGGCGCTCGAAGATGCCCGCCATCAAGGCGCTGTGCGTCGTGTACATCGAGCTGATTCGTGGCGTGCCGCTGATCAGCCTGCTGTTCATGTCGTCGGTGATGCTGCCCTTGTTCCTGCCGGAAGGCTTTTCGATCGACAAGCTACTGCGCGCGCAGATCGCCATCATCATGTTCGCCGCGGCCTACATCGCGGAAACGGTGCGTGGCGGCTTGCAGGCGATCCCGAAAGGGCAGTACGAAGGCGCCGATTCGCTGGGCCTGAACTACTGGCAGCAGATGCGCAAGATCATCTTGCCGCAAGCGCTGAAGATCGTGATTCCGCCGCTGGTCAGCATTTTCATTGCGCTGTTCAAAGACACGTCGCTGGTCGTCATCATCGGTATCTTCGATTTGACGCTGGCAGCCAAGGCGGCTTTGTCAGATGCGGCATGGCGCGGATTCGGCGTAGAGGCCTACCTGTTCATCTCGGCGATCTACTTCGTGTTCTGCTTTTCCATGTCCAAGTACAGTCAGGCGCTTGAAAAACGTCTTGCGACTGATCACAAACGCTAGCCACTGGCGCGCGCCCGCCTGCCGGTGGGTGCGCACAGCGATATTTACGGGAGTACAGGCATGTCGGATGCCATTATTCGTATGCAGGACGTGAACAAGTGGTACGGGCAGTTCCACGTGTTGCGCAATATCAATCTGGACGTGGCGCAAGGCGAGCGCATCGTGGTGTGCGGTCCTTCGGGGTCGGGCAAGTCCACGATGATCCGCTGCATCAACCGTCTGGAAGAGCACCAGAAAGGCCACATCATTGTGGACGGCACGGAGCTGACGAATGACCTGAAGCACATCGAGACGATCCGCAAGGACGTCGGCATGGTGTTCCAGCACTTCAACTTGTTCCCGCACCTCACCGTGCTGGAAAACCTGACGCTGGGCCCCATGTGGGTGCTGAAGAAGCCGCGCGCGGAAGCCGAAGCCACGGCCATGAAGTACCTGGAACGCGTACGCATTCCGGAACAGGCCAAGAAATTCCCCGGCCAGCTGTCAGGCGGCCAGCAACAGCGCGTGGCCATCGCCCGGTCGCTGTGCATGAACCCCAAGATCATGCTGTTCGATGAGCCCACTTCGGCGCTTGACCCCGAAATGGTCAAGGAAGTGCTGGACGTAATGGTGTCGCTGGCCCAGGAAAGCGGCATGACGATGATCTGCGTAACCCACGAAATGGGCTTCGCCCGCAAGGTCGCCAACCGCGTCATTTTCATGGACCGTGGCGAGATCATCGAACAGAACAACCCGGATGAATTTTTCGATAATCCGCAGAACGAACGCACCAAACTGTTCTTGAGCCAGATCTTGCATTGATCGGCTGAAGATTAGAAAAGTCGCTTGCGGTAAGCGCCCCAAGAGTCGGATTTTGGTCCGACTGTTGGGGTGTTTTTTATTGGGGGGGTATGCGGGGGCTGATGAAGCGCGGGTTAGGTCGGTGGGACTTCGATGCGTTCGAGGGCTTAGTGTGTAGCGCTGCGGCATTTCGATATGCGGGCGGTTTCGGCGAAAAGCGAGCATGCGCGTCACCGCACCGACATCCGCGCGTGGCCGCTTAGGGCCGATTGTGGCCGCGCAGCGGCCATAACCCTCCGCTCCCGTGTCAGCTCTAAATATCGGCTACATCGCGCAGCCGTACGCCGGAGAAGTTGGCCGCACTCAATGCATCAAACATCGCGCGGTCGCAGATAGGCGGTGCTCCCATGCGATCCTGGCGGAAGATATGGGCGTCTCCCACAACATCCTGTTTGAACACCAAGCTGGCTCCGCCAACGAGGCTATAGAGCTTCTCGTCCTGGCCTGTCTGAGAATTGCGGTCGAGCTTGATCCTCACGCGAGAAGCGGCTTCATCCAGGGCGTCGAGTGTGCGCAGCACATTGCCAAGGTAGTACTGAGGACCGGGGCTGCCGTCAGCAAGGCTGAAGTCGCATGCCACAAAGGCAAACGCCTCGGCGTCCAATTGCTCAAACAGTTGCTTCAACGGCTCCGACACAATCCATATGCCAGCGAGCTCTTCCAGATCGCGTGGCATTCCGCCTTTCTCCGGTACATGAACCAGGTGCGGACGCTCCGGATACTGATCTGGCATTCCATTGGGACGCGAGACGACATTCATCCCCGGATCGATCAGCGTCTGTTCGTTGGCAATTTCTATGCCGGGAACCCTGCCGTTTCCCAAGAAGCTGGCGTCAATCAGGAAAAATCTTCCCTTATGCGATGCGGCTTCGCCTGACACTTCAATGGCGGTGGGTTCGGTCACGGTGGGTTCCATCATGGATGTGGGCGCAGAACGGGAATGCAGGTGCGCCGATGCTAACGGGGCTTTAACGCAGCCACAAGTTCCGTCGAAATGCTGCCTGTGAGACTTGATTCACTTGGCCGCTTCCGGCCAGAAGCGGAAGAGCATCGGACCAAGCTCTTGTATTGGAGGCTGTACCAGACCATGCCAACTTCAGCGAACGAAATCTCAAGTTGAATGAGCTTCATAAGCGACGTTAATGAAGGATCATCGGAGATGATTGTGATGGAGCCGCCGCTTTAGTTGCTAAAGGCACAGGCGTCAGCTTAGATCTGGTAAAAACTGAGCCGGGTATTGGAATAAGAATGCCTCTGATGGTCGTGCGGCAAGATCACAAGCCCAGAGATGTGCATAAGCCCGGTTCAGCTGATTTGACGTGTCACCAGAGAGATGTGTTGTGCTGTACGCAAGACATCATCGACATACAACTTGAGAAGATAGGATCATGACCCAGCCGCATTCAACACGCCCGCCCGCTTACGCACCGAAGACACGGTATACACCTGCGATGAAGCTTCTCTTTACGTTGGGCCTTGCAACGCTATGGACTAGCGCCCAAGCCGCTAGTTTTGATTGCAACAAGGCCGCGGGCATGACGGAAAGGTTGATCTGTAGCGATGTCGAGACATCCGCGCTGGATGGAAAATTGCAAGGCGCCTATGAAACAGCACTAGCCGCAACCGATGCCTATGGCAAGAAAGAGTTGCGCAAAGAACAGCGCAACTGGATTAAATACGCTCGTGACATTTGTCAAGACAGCGCCTGCCTGCAGCAAACATACACAGCCCGCATCGCCATGCTGGCGCGTAATGAGGAACATATTGCCAATGGCGAGGTGTACTCAGACTGCAAGCTGCCGGGCAACCAAACCGTTAGTGGCGAATGCGTGAATGTTGTGCCGATTCGTGATCCCAACTCCCGTGTTGAATCGTTCAACCAATCGTTGGCGCATCAGAAGCAAAACGGCCGGATCATCGGTTGTAGCCGGCTGATTGATCTACCGGTTGGCGCCGCCGGGAGTAATCACAGTTTTGGCGGCTCCTGCATATTGCAGGAAGGTACGCAGCGCAAGAACGTGCGGATCTGCAACGACGATATGTTCGGGCATTTCCAAGTCGAGCCGTCCACGCCACAGGATGCCTCAGACAAGCGCCTGGTCAACTTTATTTACGCGCAATGCTATGGCGGTTGACGGTAAGCGCCCGGGCTTATCCGTGATTTTGTGTGCGAGGCATATCGAAATCGGAGTCTGACACCGTTGTTAATGGCGGCGGGTTCGCTCACGGTGGTTTCCGCCATGGATGTGGGCGCAGAACGGGAATGCAGGTGAGCCGATGCTAACGGGGCTTTAACGCGGCCACAAGTTCCGTCGAAATGCTGCCTGTGATACTTGATTCACTTGGCCGCTTCCGGCCAGAAGCGGTCGTTTGCGTTGAGCGTCCACGGGTCTATTTCAAGTGCCACTTCCCGGGAAGGATCAATTTAAACCGCTCCGTGCGCCAAAACTTGAGCGTCCTGAGTTTGTTGCCAAGGCAGTACGCGGCGATCTCTATTGCTTCCAAACGTCAGCTGTTCCTGAGCGGATTGCAGCCACAGTAAATTTCGCGGATATCAAACAGCCAATGCGGTGAAATTTATCTCCCTTGTTTATCCCTCCGTCGTCGACTACCGCTTTTGCGGCAAAGAAGGCGGTCCGCCTGAGGGCATGCCTAGCTGCCTCGTATACCGAGTACACCTCCATATCGAAGCCGGAGAGTTTTCTCTGGCCCACGACCAAAGATGCCGTTTTACCGTCTTCGGCAATTACCGCGCTTCCACTGCTTGTGGTCGCGTCTGGCTTCAGCTTGAAACCGACGCGTTCCTTCCCTTTCGGCACCTCCGACTTGCCTGCATTCAGATCAGCAAGAATGAAATCGCTCACGGCTGGATTCGCCGAAACTTCTAGTAGTTTATTATGTACGTCGACGTCCAATTGGACATCGTAATGTTCAGACTTGAAACCTTCCGCACCCCACTTTCCGGCATCATGTTGATGACAAATTTGCGTCACCAAGAGGTCGTATATTTCTGCCTCGCCTTTCACGCCACCGCAAATTCCGCTCATGCAGATAAGACGCGGCTCGAATCGATCTAGTGCAAATGCGGATGCGACGGCGGCCGCCACAAGTCCCATTCTCTTTGCTCTAACGATGACCGCCTTGTATTCACCAATCTGGACCTCGCGGCAAATTAGGCCAGAAATTGTTTTTAATGGACCCCAGGTATCCGTCAGCCCTTCAAATGCGTTGGCCTCTTTCTCCAGGGCGCACATTATAACGACATCAAATTTCTTACACTGCTCGACGGCCAAGAGTTTTATTTTTAGTGCCTCCCGCCACGCGCCAAATTCGTTAAACGGTATGACATTTATATCCACCAGATTCAGATTATGGACAAAGTCGCCATCATCAAGATTATGCCTGGTCAAAACAATCGCGGGCGTTTTGAAGGATTTGCTTTGATAGTCTCGTGTGGTCTCGACCAGCGATGCATGGTGGTCTTCTAGCAATTGATCTCTGGCTGAGCGAGGCACTACCAGATCCAGGAGAATCAAATCGAATTTCGCATTCGCAACGGCGCGCGAGTAGTCCAGCCAATTGGCCTCTCGCTGGATGATCGCATCGGGAATAATCTCTGTGACGTACGAACAAATCTGTTGGTATTTCTCGTCTTCGTCTTCCAAGATAAGTAATTTCACAAGCGCTCCAAAATTGAAATGATATCTGCCTTCCACCGATTGTCATTCTCCATATAGCGAACGCAACCGGCCACCTCGATGCCGAACTTATCGAAGATTTCTCTTCCGGCCAAACTTACCGGAATCGGAAGGCTCTCAATCTCGATATCGGGGTATTGGGTCAAAATTATGCATGGGGTGTTATTGCCGGAGTGGGCCACTTCAAACAGCACATCGAGGCCGCCCGACGACAAAGGAAGGGGGGAGCCAGCCCCGGCTTCCGGCTCGTGGCTATGAATCGACATATCGATAATTACTAAGTCGAAAATGTGATCAGCTAACAAGCCGGTAGCTGACGCTAGAGCTTGGCAGGTGATCGTGTCAATTGCACCTTTGAAGATGTCGTTTAAATGAGCTCGTATTCCCTCCATTTTGAACTGGTCATCTTCCACAATCAGGCATTTAAGCCGCTCAATGTTCAAGAGCATAAATAAGCCTCACGAGCACTTCATTGCCTACCACCGCATATTGGTCCAATGTAAAATCCTGCCTGCTGCTTTCTAGCAGCAACAGTTTGGAAATTCCACTTTTCTTGTCGTACATATTCGCATCCTGGAAATCTGCTCCTTTCCTTGTTTCGATATATTCTGAAACTTTAGCAGGGTCATCTGTACACTTTATCGAAGAGCGAATGTCAATGACCAGGTGCTTTCCTTTGTCGTGCAGAATTTCGAAATTGCGTCTCAGTGGACATTTTCGATCTGCATACTTAGCTGCATTACCCACAACGATAGCGAGCGAGTCGTATATAAGGTGGTAAATATTGCCTACCAGTTCGATTTCTTCCTTACTGCTGTCTGCAGCCTGAGGATCGAAATCCGGTATCGTGTCTCTTACCTCGGCTACGGTAGCGGCGAAGAGGAGCGAGACGGAGGCCTTGGGCGCTACAATCGACGGCCGTTTAAACCAGCCGAACATGGTTGAGAACTTTCTGTCGATTGCCAGTTCTAGCTCGCGCCGAAATGCGTCGGACAGCCTAACGTTAACGAGTGCGCCAGTCGGCACGAGCTCGCCGCCAAGATATTCCTGATTTTTCAATGCCGTCTGCTGTGCTCTTAGATACCGCACTACTGCGATCAAATCGACTTCAGCAAGGCGCCAGCAATAGTCAATTACCGTCTGATCGATTCCTGCGGCCGACGCCGTCTCAATGTAATTATTACTTATGGCTTTAACCGCGGCAGATAAGACCTCCACTTTCGGGGGAGTGTACACTTCCGGCGTAAGCAAACCTAACGGCTTTGCTTTTGAATGCACATGCAATCGCTCCGCGATAATTAACTCGACAGCCTTGTTGTATACGTCTTTCCAATGGGCCCATTTCGTTGCGAATTGTGGATTACTCAGCAACGGCGCAAACCTTTCATTTTTTTCTATCGAATTTACTACACTAGAATACAAGTGTCCGTGAAAAGTACCATGACGTATCCGTCGGCCGATATATGACGCAATACCGAAAACCGGATTTGAACAGAACGCGTTGTAACTCTGAGCAACAATCCACGAAATGGCTGCCTCGTCACATGTGACCGTGAGCCCTTTCTTTCCAGATCCGGTAGAAGTCAGAGCGCGGCTTATTTCGATCATCATCTCATCTTCGAGCCACGATGAAAATCGAGAGGGGTCTACGTAAATTCTGTGGTCGTCAATCTCGTTTCTAACCCTATTTATCTGGTGATCGATTCGAACGGCCCGAGCTCGCTGAAGATAGTGGTCATCCTGCTTGAATTTCGCCATTGATTCATGCAAGGAGGCGCGAATTTCTGAAATGTCCGCACGATGCGGGGCAAGCCTAGGCAGCTTGGATAAGAAGTCTTCCGTCGAGATGTCGTAAATGTATTCAGCAACGTACGGATGCGATTTTTGGTAATCCTCGACAAGCGCGACTAGAGATCCGCCATAATAATTAAACGCAATACTCTCTAAAATTTTTCGTAGCAGAAAGCTGTCTAGCTCATTCTTGCTCCGCTTGGCCAGTAGAAGTAATAGGATCAGCTTTACCAGTTCATCTTTTGCTAGTTTAGCGGCCGTACGAACCGCTTTGATCGGAACGGTACGTGCCAAGTCGCGGGTAAGACCCATCAGAGTAAGCAGTTCGTCTTTATCAAAGCCGATCTGCCCTTCCGACTCTGTTAGCCAGTAATTGAACAACGCGGATCGCGTAACTGTCCCTGAAAGCTCTAACTTGGTCAGCGCAGTGAAGCCGTGCACGGTGAACGGAACGTCGCCCAACATATCTCGAAGAGTGGGCTCTCCAACCCAGCCCCGAAATGCTTGGCCGAGCATCGGGTGAAATGTATCCGCCTCTTCTCGAGACGCGTCATAATAATTGTCCGTCAATATTCTATAACCACGCACCGCTTCGTACTCCAGCCATGCACTGGATTGTTTGAAAAAGCGGTACTCGCTTTCACTGTCCTTATTGTCGTAGGTCGCTAACAACGGTTCAAAAAGTGTCGGTGCCCCGAGCGAGTTAGCGATCGCTTTAATACCCGGGAAATCATCTAATCTATAAAGGTGTGAGTTGAATTTTGCTAGAATTACGGCGTCTAGCAGCGAACAACGCTCAACTTCCATGAGGTAGCTAGATAGCTCCTCCTTAGATGTTGCAAATGGCTGGACAGTAATCTTGGACAATGCTCGTGAATAACGATTGATCACACCGCGATCGGGAATATTTAAAATTGATCGCTTTATTGTAAGAATGTTCTGATCGCGAGCGTATACATTAATAAGCGATGAAACCACCACTTCTTTGATACCGGCGACTACAACCAATTCCTCAATTCGGTCGTCGATCGCGTCGTCTACGAGATTTTCGCGTATTAGAATAATGCGTCGTAGGAGAGCATGGCTCCAGCCATCTTGGTCCAACGTTTCATCGATGCGATCGCGACACGCGCAGACATCACCTTTTGCATACAGATCGTCGATCGCATGCAGTGACGAAGCGAGTCGGGAGAGACGTTCCTTATGAGTGCATACGCTAGCCTCAATGCCGTCTAGCATCTCGGTTAGCCCTACATCGCGATACAACTGAAACGTATCGGAAAATGGCGGTGCTTTGGGGAATGGATTGGACGTGCGCACCGCTTTCGTTAGTGCGCGACTGTTTAGAATTGAATCCAAAGCTTCCGCTTGTTCACTTCCAAGCTTTCCACGTAGTTGCGCCAATTGATCAATCGCGTTGGTCTCACCGTCGCTGAAAATTGCCCGAAGCTTATTTCTGGTCTTTAGGTCAAATCGCTTAAGTTCTTGATATCGACGCATCATTTATCCGATAGGTTTCCACGCCACGCACACTACTGTATCCGAATTTTACAAACGTGGTGAGCGACGTCGATACTTGATGCGGAGGGTGGCGGCTTTGGGTCGGAAGCAGCCGTACCGCTCCGACCGCTTCTACCCGACAGCGTGGTGGATGCCGGAATTTCATTAGAATCGCCGTGTACACAATAGACGCGGGACGGCTCAACAAGGGAGTGATGGATGCGCATCATGGTGGCCCCTGACTCTGGACACCCGGCGGTGGTGCTGCGACAGCTGGAACGTGCTGACGCAGACGATTGGTACTCTTATCTTGCCTTGCCACAAGTGTTCCAGCACACAAGCTGGAATCTGGGCTCGGCTAAAGACCTGTCTCGCGTGTTTGACTTGTTCGATTCTGCGTCCGAGGACTCGGAACGCCGCCTGGCAATCATCGACAAACTACAGGATCGGCTCATCGGGACAATTGGATTTCACACCGTGTCAAACGCCAACAAAACGGCCGAGATTGCTTACGACATCGCCCCGTCACATTGGGGATTGGGTATCGCGAGTGCTGTATGCGACGCCGTAACCCGTTGGGCCTTCTCTTCATACGGTTTTGTCCGTGTTCAGGCGACGGTCTTGCACACAAACTCGCAATCGGAGAACGTGCTCAAGCGATGCGGCTTTCGACGCGAAGGACTATTGCGCTCTTACCGAATGGTACGAGGAACGCCCGGGGACTTCGTGCTGTATTCAAAGCTCTCCACTGATGAGGACCGAGAACCGAGAACTGAGAACTAAGCGACCGTATCATGGGCGGGAGCGTAGTTTCCCAAAAGACGACGTACGGCCAGAAGAGGTCGGCCGACGATTCTGGATATGCTGTTTCCATATACAAGCAACCCGAAATTCTGGTTCCTGGCGAAATGATGACGAACGTTCGAGCGGGCTATGAGCAGCAACTATGCGACCTCGTCGAATCCTCTGAGCAACTGATGGCTGCGCTGCGGGCGGTTCGCTGCCTTGGTTTGCCCTCCTGGTGCATTGGTGCAGGGGCCATCAGATCTTTGGTTTGGGATAGTTTGCATGGCTTTCAGGAGCCCTCGAACTTAGATGACGTGGACGTTGCATACTTTGATGCCGAAGCGCCTCTAGCTCTGGATGCCGAACTTCAAGAGCGGCTGCAGTTGCTTCTTCCCTCGTTAACTTGGGAAGTGACAAACCAGGCAACAGTGCATGAGTGGTTCGCAGAAGCGCTCGGTCAAGTGGTTTCACCCCTGAATTCTTTGGACGATGGGCTGGCCACTTGGCCAGAGTTTGCCACCTGCGTTGGCATTTACCTGGACGATGATGAATCATTGAAGGTCATAGCGCCGTACGGACTGAATGACCTGTTTGAACTGCGAGTTCGGCACAACCCTCGGCGGGCGAGCGTCTCAACGTTTATGCATCGCGTAAATTCCAAGCGATTCGGACACCGTTGGCCTCGGCTTTCAATCTGTACACCCTGACCGCACGTAGGACCGCCCCGCGTGGAAAGGCGTCCCTCATCACCCAGAAACCGCCGCGATAAACTCGCTATTCGAACGGAGGCACGAACATGAAGCCACGAGTTACCGTTATCACCCTGGGCGTTGAAGATCTTGACGTGTCGTTGAGCTTCTACCGGGATGGGTTAGGCCTTTCCAGCGACGGCATTGTAGGCAGGGAATTCGAGCACGGCGCCGTTGCGTTTTTGGATTTGCAGTCCGGCGTGCGCTTGGCGCTTTGGCCGCAGAGCAGCATTTCTCATGACACAGGATTGACGACAGTGCCGTTCAATCCGACCCAGATGACGCTGGGTCACAATGTCTCATCAAAAGTCGAAGTGGACACTGTCATCGCCCAGGCCGGTGCGGCAGGGGCAACGATCGTCAAGCCACCGCATGAAACGTTCTGGGGGGGTACTCGGGGTACTTTCAGGACCCCGACGGACATCTCTGGGAAATTGTCTGGAATCCGCAATGGTTGGAGTGAAAGCCGATCTAGCGCGACCCCTGAACTGCCGGCCAAAGTAGCCGCCTCCCAGGACGGCAATGGGTCGGAAGACGTCGGCGGAAAGCGACGGCCTGGGTCAGGATTCGCAGACCCAGGCTATGGGCACGTCGTCTGCGGCAAACTGCACGGACGGCCAATAGCCATCCATGAACCAGGTCGCGTCGCGCGCCGCCAGGTGCGGCACGTAACCGCCGTCGGTCGAGACGACCAAGTCCGATGGGACGAAGTGTTCGAGGAACGCCGCCGGGGGATCGTCGGGCTCGCCGCTGTCGCGCCCCGCGCGCCAGAGGAAATGCAGCGCCGCGTTGCGGTGCGCGGCCAAAACTTGGGCGGTCGAGCGGGCTCGCGCCGGCAACGGCGCCGCCGCCTGCGGATCGGCCGCAAGCAACACCATGCGCAGCCGGCCACCGTCTGCGGTTGCACAGTCCAACCAAGTTTCGTGAGCAGGAATATCGTCGTGGGTATACGCCTTTAGATCGGGCGGCATAGGGGGCTGCGCAGGCGGTTGCATACGGCGTTACGCCAGTAGCGCCGCCATGGCGCGGCCCGCAATCATGTCTTCGAACAGGGCCGCGAGATTCGGGGCAACGTCGCGCGTGTCCTCGAATTCCGGCTCGATGCCGTGCACGATGCGGCCCGAGTCGCGTTCTATCGCCAGGAATTCGTACGCGCCGGCAACGCTCATGTAGATCGGCGTGTGCTGTTGCCGGAAGTCCAGGACCGCCTGCCGGCCGGCGTCGTCCAGTGCGGCCTCCAGGCTGATATCGCGCAGGGTGTGCCAGGGAAAGGCGCTGTCCGCCGTGCCGTCATGGTCGGCTGCGCTCAGGAACCAGCGTGTCTGGTCCGCGTTGTGCAATTCGGTGAATGTCGCCAGGAAAGCGCCATAGCCGTGCGCGTCGCGCGGCGCGGCCGCTGGCGTCGAGGTGGGCGTGGTTCGCAGCACCGTCCAGCCACGAGCGGCGAGATGATCCAAGAAGCGTTGTGGCTGCGATGTCATGTCGGTTTCCTCGGAGGGGGTATCGATGATATTGCAGTCTGACGCTTTGTTTAAACGCTTTGTTTATGACGCGCGTGGTCAAAAGAAAACACGAACTCCCCGCCCAAGGTTGACCAAACTAGGGCATCCCCACCCAGTATCTCTTTGTTACGCCAATCTCCTCCCTGCGGTATGCTACTGACCGCCATAGATCTGGAGTGAGGAGAAAAACATCATGACGAATACCCCCCGTAGCGCGGTCCGCCGTGCCTTGTTGCAGGGCGCCGTGGCGCTGGCCGCTACCTTGCCGTTTGGTGCGCCCGCGCTGGCGCAGGCGACTGATTTTCCGACGAAGCCGATTCGCTTTGTTGTGCCTTACCCGCCTGGCGGTCCGCTGGACACCATGGCCCGCATGTTGGCCGAGAAGGTGCGCGGTTCGCTGGGTCAGCCCGTGATCGTGGAAAACCGCTCGGGTGCCGGTGGCAACATTGGCGCCGACCTGGTGGCCAAGGCGCCCGCCGATGGCTACACGCTGGTGATGGGCGCGGTGGCCACGCATGCGATCAACCCGTGGTTGTTCGCGAACCTGCCCTACGACCCGGTCAAGGATTTCGCGCCCGTGACGATCGTGGCGTCGGTGCCGAACGTGTTGGTGATGAACGTTGAGTTCGCCGACAAGAACAAGATCAAGACCCTGGCCGACCTGATCGACTACGCCAAGAAGAATCCGGGCAAGCTGAACTACGGTTCGGGCGGCAACGGCAGCGCGGGCCACCTGTCTGGCGAGCTGCTGAAGGCGCGTGCCGGCATCAACGTCGAACACATTCCTTACCAGGGCGCGGCGCCCGCGCAGTTGGCGCTGTTGTCGGGTCAGTCGGATTTCATGTTCGACAATCTGGCGGCGTCGGCGCCGTTGATCAAGGACGGCAAGGTGAAGGCGCTGGCGGTGACGACGGCCAAGCGTTCGTCGTTGCTGGCGGATGTGCCGACGGTTGAAGAGTCGGGCGTGAAGGGCTTTGATCTGGGCACGTGGTTTGGCGTGTTCACGACGGGCGGCACGCCCGCGCCGGTGGTGGCCAAGCTGAACAAGGCATATGCCGACGCGATGCAGCAGCCGGATGTGAAGCAACGCCTGTTGACGATGGGTTCGGAGGCCGCGCCGATGACGCCGGAAGCCTTTGCTGACTTCGTGAAGAGCGAGAAGTCGAAGTACCAGGAAATCGTGAAGATTTCTGGCGCGAGCTTGAATTGATGGGTCGTTGATTCAACGCGACAGCAGTTTTGGGGGCAGCGTGAGCTGCCCCCTTGCATTTATGGCGTGTGGATCTACGGCATGCTTATCTACGCCGCCCCTATCGCCGGTCTATCCGTTCCCGGCCGATCCGTTCCCGCACCCCCACTTCCCCCGCCTACATCTTGCAGTCCGCCGCGTGCACATCGGTGTGGTCGCGCGCCAGCACCTTCATGTTTTTGTAGACCAGCTTGCCGTCGCTGCCAGGCTCGATGTGCAGCAGATACCAGTCCTGAACCGGATGTTGATTCGGTCCGAACTTGAACTTGCCGCGCACGCTGGGGAAGTCCGCCTTGCGTAGCGCGTTGCGAAAATCGTCCGGGCGACCGGTGATGTCGCCATTCACGGCTTTCAGGGCGGAGGCGATCAGGTTGGCGGTGTCGTACGCCTGTGCTGCATACGCAGTGGGCGGGCGGTTGTAGGCCTTGGTGAACGTCTGCACAAAGTGCTTGTTCTGCGCGTTGTCCAAGTCGGCGCTCCATAGCGAACTCAGATAAAAACCCTTGCTGGCCGTGCCCGTCGCGGCCAGCATGCGGTCGTCCATCGAGTAGATCGGCGTAATCATTTTGATCTTGTCCGACAGCCCCGAGTTGGCGAATTGCTTGGTCAGGTTGATGCCCGCACCGCCCGGGTGAAACTGAAAAATCGCGTCGGGATTTAACGAGCGGATGCGCGCCAGCTCTACCGAAAAGTCCGACTGGTCCAGCTTGGTGTAGATCTCTTCCGCAATCTCGCCCTTGTACGCGCGCTTGAAACCGGCGACCGCGTCACGCCCGGCTTGATAGTTGGGCGCCATGACGACGACGCGCTTCACGCCCAGTTCGTTGGCGGCGATGCCGGCCGTGTCGGCGTAGGAATCGTTCTGGAATGCGACCGCGAAATAGTTCTGGTTGCAGGCCTTGCCCGCGTAGTTTGACGGCCCCGCGTTCAAGCTGACATAGAAGCCGCCCGCGTTCAGCACCGTGGGGCCAACGGCCGCCATCACGTTCGAGAAGTTGACGCCCGTGAACAGGCGCACGCCGTCCTGCACCATCTTGTCGGCGGTCTGCTTGGCGTTGGCTGGCTTTAGCGCGTCGTCTTCCACGCGCACGTTGACGGGCACGCCGCCCAGTTTGCCGCCGCCTTCCTTCACCGCCAGCATGAAGGCGTCGCGCTCGTCTTCGCCGATGTAGCCGGCGGGGGTGGACAAGGTGCCGATGAAACCGATGTCCAGCGGCTTGCCTTGCGCGCCGGCGGCGCATGCCGTCAGCGTTAACGCCAGGGCGGCTGCGCCCCGTAGGATGTGGCTTGTCATGGTTGTCTCCCAGTGGTGCTGCGGTGTTTTTGCTTTGTATTGATATGCCCTAAGTGGACGCCAGGCAGCCTTCCACCTTCCAGCCATACAGCCACTGCAACGCGTCATAGAACTGCGACTGGCTGCGGCCCGTCCACAGCGCGTTACGCACGGTGCGTTCCACACCTCGCGCGTGATACAGCCTGCCCATCTCGCGCGTGGACCACACGACACGCGCGCTGCGCGGAATGCGCACCGATTCGTAAAGGCGGAACGCGGCGTCCAGATCGTCGCCGCACTGTTGCACCGCGACCCCCAGCGTGACCGCGTCTTCCAGCGCCATGCAGGCACCTTGCGCCATGTATTGCGTCATGGGATGCGCCGCGTCGCCCAACAAGGTGACGCGGCCCTGGCCCCAATGCGCGACCGGTTCGCGGTCGGCGGTGGCCCAGCGCTTCCAGGACGTGGGCCGATCCAGCATCTGGTGTGGACGCGGATGAATGCCTTCGAAGTACGACAGCACCTCTTGCTTGCTGCCTTCGCGCACGCCCCATTCCTCTTGTTCGCGGCTGTGAAACGTGACGACCAGGTTGTATTGCTGCCCGCCGCGCAAGGGGTAGTGGACCAGGTGGCAGTGCGGCCCGGCCCACAGCACGGGCGCGTTGATGCGTAGTTCGTCTGGCATGTTTTCGCGTTCGACGACGGCGCGGTAGACCACGTGGCCGGTCACGCGCACCGGGTCGCCCACCGTCTGCGCGCGGATGACTGACTTGACGCCGTCCGCGCCCACCAGCGCGTCGGCGCGATAACGGTTGCCGTTTGTGTCCACCACTTCCACGCCTTGCGCGTCTTGCGACATTGCGGCGATTTGCGTCGACGTACGAAAACGGATCAGCGGGTTTTGCTGCACGGCTTCAAGAATGGACAGGTGAATGTCGGCGCGATGGATCACGGCATACGGCCCGCCGAAGCGCGCACGAAAGGCGTCGCCCGTGTCGATGCGCACGACTTCTTTAGCGTCGACGGCGTCCATCATGATGATGTGGTCGGTGAAGACGGCGCGTGCCCGTGCGGTCTCGCCCACGCCCAGCGCGTCCAGCGCCGCGAACGCGTTGGGCCCCAGCTGTATGCCCGCGCCGATTTCGCCAATGTGCGCGGCCTGTTCCAGCAGTTGTACGGCGATGCCTTGCCGCGTCAGCGCCAGCGCGGCGGCCAGGCCGCCGATGCCGCCGCCCACCACGATCACGGATCGCGTCGGCTTGGCTGAAAGTGAAGATGCGTTCATGTTGGCTCCCGCGGGTTCAATCCTGGCCGCCCAGGAAGGCGCCTTGGTGTTTCAGTTGCGCTTGCAGCGCCGCGATGGAAACGTTGCCCGGCGCGATGCCGTCGCGCAGCGCCATTGCCGCCGCCGTGCCCGCGGCTTCGCCCATGACGAAGCAACTGCCGCTGACGCGCGCGGCCGACTGGCCCTCGTGCGTCATCGACGCGCAGCGGCCCGCCACCAGCACGTTGTCGGCCACGCCGGGCCCGCGCCTGGGCACCATCATGCGAAACGGCAGCTGGTTGTAGCCGCGCGATTCTGGGATGGGCGGCCACACCCATTTGACGTCGCCCGCCGTGTGCATTTCCAGGGGCCAGCCGTTCACGCCGATGCTGTCTTCGAAGTCGGCGCAGCCCAGTACGTGTTCCTGCGTCAGCACGGCTTCGCCGACGATGCGACGCGTTTCGCGGATGCCCAGCTGCGGCGCGATGTCCAGCACGTAAGCCTGTTCAAAGCCCGGGACCTTGGCGCGTAGAAAGGCCAGGTACTGCATGATCTGGCGGCGCCCTTCCAGCTCGCCTGCCGACAGCGAGCCCGCGTCGGTGCCGTCGGCCGCGCTGCCATCGGCATTGGCCAGCTGCGTGACGTTGACGCGCCATTCGTAGTCGTGCTTTTGCGGGCGGACGATGGCGCCGCGCCGGGGGAAGGTGAACTCGCCGCTGGCGGCGGCTTCGTCCATCAGCAGGGGTATCGTCTTCCACGCTTCCTGCGCCCGCGCGCCGTCCACGTTGCCCACCTTGAACATCAGCGTGGGGTAAAGCATGTGGCCGTGGGCGTCGCCTTTTTCAAAGGGCAGGCCGCCCCATTGTGCGATGTCGGCATCGCCGGAACAGTCGATGAAGACCTTGGCGCGTACCGCGCAGCGGCCGGACTTGGTTTCCAGGAACAGGGCGTCGACGCGGCCGTGTTCGTCGCGTGTCAGCCCCGTGGCCAGGGCGTGGAACAAGATCTGCGCGCCGCTGTCTTGCACCATGCCGTCCGCCGCGCACTTGAAGGCGGATATGTCGTAGGCCTGCGCGTGGATCTTGCCCAGGATCAGATGCGGATCATTCAATCCGTCCATCGCGCGCATGCGATCCAACAATTCGTCGGTCATGCCGTGCACTACCTGGCGGATGTCGCCGTGGATGTTGGCGTGCAGGCCGCAGAAGTTGGATACGCCGGCGGCGGTGCCCATGCCGCCCAGGAAGCCGTAGCGTTCCACCAGCAGCACGCGCGCGCCGTTGCGGGCAGCGCTGGCGGCGGCCAGCACGCCGGCGGGGCCGCCGCCCAGCACCACAACATCAAATTCGCCATACAGCGGGACCTGGCGGGCGGGTTCGGTAATGACCATCGAAATTCTCCTTGCTTGTATTGCTGCGCGGCGCGTTGCGCCACCCCGCGGTGCGCCACCAAGCGGTGCGCCACCAAGCGGTGCGCCACCAAGCGGTGCGCCACCATGCGGTGCGCCACGAATTACCGCTTACTGGCCCTTGATGCCCAGCTTCTTGATCAGCGGTTCCCAGCGCTTGAGTTCGTCGTCCATGTAGGCGCGAAACTCAGCGGGAGTGCTGCCCACCGGGTCCATGAACTGCGCTTGCAGCCGCTTGGCGACTTCCGGGTCGCGTATGGCCTGGATCAACGCATCCGACAGCTTTTTCTGAATGTCGGCCGGCACCTTGGACGACACCACGAAGCCGATCCATGCCGACCCCTCAATGCCCGGCACGCCCACTTCCGCCAAAGTCGGAATGTCGGGCAGCAAGGCGGAACGCTTGGACGACGTCACCGCCAGCGCCTTCAAGCGGCCGTCTTTCACCATCGGCATGACGGCAATGGGCGGCAGCGCGGCAAACTGCGTGTCGCCCGACAACAGCGACGTCAACGCGGCGGGCGACGACGGATAGGGCACGTGCGTGGCGCGCGCACCGATCTGTTGCAGCAGCAGTTCAACGGCCAGGTGCGACACCGTGCCGGCGCCCGGCGACGGGAAGTTGTACTTGTCCGGATTCTTCTTCAACGCCTCCAGCAGCTGCCCCACGTTGGCGATGCCGGCGGATGCGGGCACCACCAGCACGTTGGGCTGATGCACGGCCAGCGTCAGCGGCGACAAATCGGTGGCGGGCGCATAGGGCAGCTTGTCGAACAACAAGGTGTTGTTCACCAGCGGGCCGGTGATGGACACGCCGAAGGTGTAGCCGTCGGGCTTGGCGTTAGCGATGGCGAAGGTGCCGATGTTGCCGCTGGCGCCGGGCTTGTTTTCAATGACGATGGTTTGCCCCAGGATGGCGCCGGCCTTCTCGCCGACAATGCGCGCCACCTGGTCCGGGCTGGACCCGGGGCCAAAGGGCACGATGGCCTTGAGCGGTTGGGCGGGCCAGGCGTCGGCGGCCTGGACGGACGTCAGCGGCGCGGCGGCGGACAGGGCCAACAGACCCATCAGGCCCCGGCCCAATGCGCGCGTCAGGCGTTGGGGCAACAACTTAGTCATGCGTGTCTCCCACGTTTTTCATGGTGTCGAAATAGGTTTGTTCGTTGGCGATGAAGGCGGCGACCATTGCGCGATACGTTGCGTCCACCACCTGTTCCAGGTTGGCAAAGCCGCGGTTGTGGCGCGTGGCCAGCGCGCGTGCCTTGTCAAAGACCTGCGCCTGACGCGCGGGTGCGCTGACCTGGAAGGCGTCGCGCTTGAAGCGCGCGGCATCTTTCACGTACATCGCGCGCTCGGCGATCAAGCGGACGATCTCGTCGTCCAGGCGATCGATGTTGGCGCGCACATCGGCCAGCGTGGCGCACAGCGGCTGGTAGGCGGGGTCGGTGTATTCGCGCAGGGGCGCGCCTTGGGTGTCGGGCTCTTGCATGGGCGTGGTCATCGCGTGTAGTCGGGTTGGCGCGCGGGCGCGGCTTGCTGGAAGGCGGGTTGCGCGTTGCAGTGGTCGTAAACGCGCAGGATGCGGGCATACGGCGACAGGTCGCAGCCCATCCGCTGCGCATTGGCCACTTGCGGCACCAGGCAGCAATCGGCCAGCGTGGGCGCGTCACCAAAGCAATACGCACCCTGGCCATGGCGTGCCAGCAATTGCTCGACCGCGCCCAGCCCTTCCTTGATCCAGTGGTGATACCAGTCGTTCTTTTGCGCGTCGGTTGCGCCCAGCACGTCTTGCAGGTAGCGCAGGATGCGCATGTTGTTGACGGGATGGATATCGCACGAGATGGCAGCCGCCAGTTCCAGCACGCGGGCGCGCGCCAGGGTATCGGTGGGAATCAGGCGTGGCGTGGGATGCGTGGCGTCCAGGTAGTCGATGATGGCAAGCGACTGCGACAGCTGGACGTCGCCATCGGTCAGCAGCGGCACGCCGGCCGACGGGTTCCGCGCAACGTAGTCGGGCGCGCGCTGTTCCTGCTTGCGCAGGTTCACGGGCGCGTAGTGGTAGGGCAGGCCCTTGAGCGCCAGCGCGATGCGCACGCGGTACGACGTAGAGCTATTGAAAAAGCTGTGCAGTTGCATGTGGCCTCCTGGTCAGACCATCTTTACGCTGAGTGTGCCCAGCCCATCCACGCCGCCCCGCATCTGGTCGCCGCGCACGACGGGGCCGACGCCTTCGGGTGTGCCGGTGTAGATCAGGTCGCCCGGCTCCAGCCGGAAGTAGCGGGACAGGTAGGCCACGGTCTCGGCCACAGACCAGATCAGCTTGCCGATGTCGCTGCGTTGCTTGTCGGTGCCGTTGACCTGTAGCCAGATGCCGGCGTGTTCGATACCGCTGCTCGATGCCGCCGGATGCAGCGGGCCGATGGGCGCGCTGCGGTCGAATGCCTTGCCCAATTCCCAGGGGCGGCCGGCTTCGCGCATTTTCATTTGCAGGTCGCGGCGCGTCATGTCCAGGCCCACGGCGTAGCCCCAGACATGTTTGTGCGCGTCGTCCACGGCAATGTCGGCGCCGCCTTGGCCAATGGCCGCGACGAGTTCGATTTCGTAATGCAGGTTGGCGGTTTCGGGTGGGTAGGGCAGGCTCAGCGTCTGGCCCTCTGCGACCGGCACGACGGCGTCGGCGGGCTTGCAGAAGAAGAAGGGCGGTTCGCGGTCGGGGTCAAAGCCCATCTCGCGCGCATGGGCGGCGTAGTTGCGGCCGACGCAGTAGACGCGGCGTACGGGAAACGTGTCCTGGCTGCCGGCGATGGGCACGGCAACGGGCGCGGGGGGAGCAAACACGAAAGGCATGAATCACCCTGGAAAGACGGAAGGAAAAGGCGAAAAGGGAAAAGGGAAAAGGGAAACGCAAAGGGGATGCAACGGAAATGCAAAGCGCAAGGCGCAGGGTTCAAACCCCACTGCGCAATCACCGCGCTTGCACCGCGCGCCTGGGATCAGCCGATGCGTTCTTCGCGCCACACGCCCAGCGCGTCCTGCACCGGGCGGTCGGAATAGCTGAACAGCGTGGCGTCATCCAGCGCGGCCAACTGCACCGGCATCCACGACGGCGCGACGAAGACGTCTCGCGGACCGAAGTGGAATTCTTCGTCGCCGATACGCGCGATGCCCCGGCCTTCCACCACGCTGTACACGGTGGAATCGGTGCTGCGATACGCCTTGCCCTGGAATCCCGCCGGCAGCAGCTGCATGAACGTGGCCATCGTCGGCATGGGGTAGCCGCCCGTGGCCGGGTTCAGGTAGCGCAGCTTCACGCCGTCCCAAGGGTCAAGCTCGCCATGGCGATACAGCGCGTCCAGCGCCTCGCGGCTGCGTTCGTAGGGGTAGTTGAAGATGGGCGATGTGCCGCCGGTGGCTTGGTGGCGCACCGGCGCCATGTTGTGCCCGAAGCGCGCCATGCTGTCGCCTTCGGGACGCGTCACGGGCTGCGCGGTCTGCGGATAGTTTTCGGCAAAGCCCGCATCCAGAAAGCGCAGCAGCGGAATGTCCAGGCCGTCCAGCCAGACGACCGGTTCGCCGCCTTCAACGGTGTCGGCATTGCCGTGGTCGTGCCAGGTCCAGGACGGCGTGATGATGAAGTCGCCCGGGTGCATGGTGGTGCGTTCGCCGTTGACGGCGGTGTAGGCGCCGCGCCCTTCCACGATGAAACGCAGTGCCGACTGCGTGTGGCGGTGGCTGGGCGCCACTTCACCCGGCAAGATCAGTTGCAGCCCGGCGTACAGGCTTTGCGTGATGCTGGCTTGCCCGGGCAGGCCGGGGTTTTCCAGGATCAGCACGCGCCGCACGGCTTCTTCGGCGCTAATCAACGCGCCGGACGCCATGACGTCGTCGCGCACATCGTCGTATTTCCACAGGGCGGGTACGCAGCGCGGCGAGGGCTGGCGGGGCACCAGGTTATGCAGGGACTCCCACAGCGGAGCCATGTGTTTCTTGGCGATGCGCGCGTAGTACTGCGCACGGTCGGCGCTGGGGTGTGCGCCGGGGGGGTGGCCGTCGGGCATGTTTGTCTCCGGTATGTCCGGCTGAAGCCGGCTTCTACAGGTGGCCGCCACGTGGCTCGCGGCTGGTCCAGATTCGAAGACGATTATGCGTACGCAGCTATGTGTTTTGAAATGAAATTATCTTATTATCCATACGAATAAATATATACATACGAGACAACCTCCCACGCACGAGGGCCTGCATGGACTGGACCCATCGCCTGCGGCTGCGCAACCTGAAGATGCTGTTAAGTCTGGCGCAGACCCGCAACATCAGCCATTCGGCGGCCATGCTGAACACGACGCAGCCCGGGCTGTCGAAGTGGCTGAAAGACCTGGAAGACGACATCGGCCTGCCGCTGTTCGAGCGCCATGCGCGCGGGCTGCGGCCCACGCCGCATGGCGACGTGCTTATTGCGCATGCGCAGCGGCTGGAAGCGCAGCTGGATCGCGCGGGCGCCGACATGGCCGCGCTGCGCGAAGGCGGCGGCGGCCGGGTGGTGATCGGCGCATCCGGCGCGTCGGCTTCCGACACCGTGCCGCTGGCCGTGATGAAGCTGTTGGAACGCATGCCGCAAGCGCGCGTGAAACTGGTCGAAGGCACCACCGACCGCCTGCTGGCGCAGCTGGCGCAAGGGGATCTGGATATCGTGGTGGGCCGCTCGGCGCCTGAACATCACGACCCGGCCATTCGCTTTGAAGCCTTGTACCTGGAGCCCATCCACCTGGTGGCGCGCCCGCGCCATCCGCTGTTTGCCATTGAACAACCCAGCTGGCCGGACCTGCTGTCGTACCGCTGGATTCTCTGGCCCAAGGGCACGCCGATCCGCAATGCGGTGGACGCGGCGCTGGCGGCCGCCGGCCAGGCGCCGCCCGCCGATCACGTGGAATCGAACTCGGTCACCATCAACCTCACGCTGATCAACAACAGCGACATGATCAGCGTGGCCTCGCATCGCGCGGCGCTGCGCTTTTCGCAGATGCGCGCGATGCGCATCATCCCCGTGCGCTTGTCGGGCTTTGGTTCGGTGGCGATGTACTGGCGTGAAGACGCGTTCCGCCCGATGGCCGTGCAAGAGGCAATGGCGGCGCTGCGCAACACGGTGGCCGAACACGCACCCGGTGTGACGAGGCTTTGATGACAGCGCCGGGCGCGGGGCTGACAGCGTTGATCGCGCAGTGCCGCAAGGTGGAGGCCGCGCTGGCGGGCTCCGGTGACCCTGCCGCATCGACGGCCATGCATCGCTTTGTGGCCGACATGGACGCGCGCCGCGTGCCGCCCGGCATGTGGTCGCCGCTGGTGTTGTCGGTGTTGGTGATGACGGGCGGGCTGGGCGTCGGGATCGAAGTGTTGAGCCTGCTGCTGCGATCCGCGGGCGCGGCGCTGGCCGCGTTTGCGCTGGTGGCGGTTTGCGCGGGTACGGCGCTGGCGTTGGCGATTGGCGTGGTGATGGTGATGGCCGGCAAGTGCGCGGGCCTGGTGCTGATCAGGCGGCTGGTGCTGGCGCTGATCGCGATTGGCGCGATGGGCCTTGCCGCCTGGGCGCTGGGCGGCGTGCGCGCCGTGGGGCCGGTGGTGGCGCTGCTGGGCGGCTTGGGCGCGTGGCTGGTGGTGAACAGCGCCGCGTTCTACGTGTTCGCGGGATATCGCGTGGCGCTGCGCGTGGTGGCGGGCGGCCACGGCCAAAACAAATAAGCCATCATCGGTGACGGGCACCGTGATGGCTTATGCATGGGCATCCAGGCAACGGACACCAGGCGCTTGACACCAGGCGCTCTGCGCCAGGCGCCTGGCACTAGGCGCTCTGTGCCCCGCTCCCGGCCTGGCGCGGCGGGCTTCCCCGCCTTGCCGGCTTAGCGGCTTAGCGGCTTAGCGCCTTAGCGCGATGCGACCGTGTCCGCCGGCACCGGGTTGTCCCAGCCGCCGCCGATGGCACGGATCAGTTCCACTGCCGACCGCGCCTGTTCACCGCTAAGTTGCACGGCAACACGTTGTTGCAGCAGCACGCTGCGGTCGGCTTCGATCACGTCCAGATAGCTGATCGAGCCTTCGCGGTACTGCGTGTGCGACAGCTTGGCGGCGCGCGCCGAGGCGTCGACGGCGGCGTCCTGCGCCTTGGTCTGGTCGGCCAGGATGCGCAGGTTGGCCAGGTTGTCTTCAACCTCGCGGAAGGCGTTCAGCACCGTTTGGCGATACACGGCCACGTCTTCTTCGTAGACGGCGCGGGCGCGGTCCAGGCCGGCCTGGCGGCGGCCGCCGTCAAAGATCGGCATCGACAACGCGGCGCCCACCAGCGGACCCAACAGGAACGTGCGGCTGGACCACTGGAACAGGTTGCCCAGGTCGGACGATTCATAGCCAAAGGCACCAGTGATGTCCAGGCGCGGGAAGAACGCGGACTTGGCCGCGCCCACGCGGGCATTGGCGGCGGCCATGGCGCGTTCGGCGGCGGCGATGTCCGGGCGGCGTTCCAGCAGCGTGGACGGCAGGCCGGCGGGAATCGACAGCGCCACCTTCTGGATGGGCTGCGGCGGCATCGTGAAGTCGGACGGTGCGCGGCCCAGCAACACGGCCAGCGCATGTTCGGCGGCGGCGCGGCGGCGGTCGATGCCCAGCGCTTCCGATTGCGCGGATGCCAGCTCGGCCTTGGCGCGTGCCAGGTCCAGTTCGCTGATGTCGCCCGCGTCGTAGCGGCGCTGGATCAGTTGCAGCGTGTCGGTACGCAGCTTGACGGTCTGGCGATACAGCTGCGATTCGGCGTCCTGTTCGCGCACCAGGAAATACGTGGTGGCCACGTCAGCCTGCAAGGCCAGCAGCACCGAGCGGTACAGCGCCTCACTTTGCTGCGCGTCGGCCGTGGCGGCGTCGGCGGTGGATGCCACGCGACCAAACAGGTCGGCCTCGTACGACACCGCGCCTTGCGCACGCCACGTCGTCACGGGGCTGGTCGACGTGCCATCGGGCAAGCCTTGCGACACGGCGGACGGGCGCTGGCGGTTGGGGCCAAAGGCCGCGTCCAGCGTCGGGAAGAAGCCGGCGCGGGCTTCGCGTTGCAGCGCGCGCGACTGCGCCAGGCGCGCAGCGGCCGCTTGCAGGTTCTGGTTGGCCTGCTGCGCTTCTTCCTGCAATTGATTCAGGCCGTCGTCGCCGAATACCTTCCACCAGGCGCCGCGCAACGCGTCTTCGGACGGTTCGGCGGGCTTCCAGGTGCCGGCCTCGGATGCGGGCAGGGCGGCTTCCTTGAACGCCGCCGGCGCGGCGGCGGACGGTTTTTCGTAGGTGGGGCCCACCGCGCAGCCGGCCAGCACAAGCAGGACGGCAAGCAGGGCGGAACCGCGGGTCAGTCTTTGGATCATGATGAATTCTCTTTGTCGCGCGCCCCGCCCGCTGGGGCAGGGCGCGCTGGCTTCTCTGTGGGTCTGCCTGCTTTATGCGTGAGTCTGAGGGGCGGGCGGCGCATGCGGGTCGATGTGCGGCGCGCACTCCGGCGCTTCATGCTGGGACGCCGAGTGCAGCGGCTTGCCACCCAGCGAACGCAGCAGCACGTAGAACACCGGCGTCAGGAACAGGCCGAACAGCGTCACGCCCAACATCCCGAAGAACACCGCCACGCCCATGGCATGACGCATTTCGGAACCGGCGCCCGACGACAGCACCAGCGGCACCACACCCATGATGAACGCGATGGACGTCATCAGGATCGGACGCAGACGCAGGCGGCTGGCTTCGATGGCGGCTTCCAGCGGCGTGCGGCCGCTCATTTCAAGCTCGCGGGCGAATTCCACGATCAGGATCGCGTTCTTCGCGGACAGCCCCACCAGCACCATCAAGCCGATCTGCGTGAAGATGTTGTTGTCGTTGCCCGTCAGGTACACGCCGGTCAGCGCAGCCAGGATGCTCATCGGCACGATCAGGATCACGGCCAGCGGCAGGGTCAGGCTTTCATACAGCGCGGCCAGCACCAGGAACACCAGCAGCACGCTGATCGGGAATACCCACAAGCCGGCATTGCCCGCCAGGATCTGCTGATACGTCAGGTCGGTCCATTCGAACTTCACGCCACGCGGCAGCGTTTCGGCGGCCACGCGTTCGGCGGCGGCTTGCGCCTGGTCCGACGAAAAACCGGGCGCCGGGCCGCCGTTGATGTCGGCGGCGGTGTAGCCGTTGTATCGCACCACCATTTCGGGGCCAAACGTCTGATTCACCGTCACCAGCGAAGACAGCGGCACCATGTCGCCCGCGGCGTTGCGGGTCTTCAGTTGCAGGATGTCGTCGGCATGCGCGCGGAACTGGGCGTCGGCTTGCGCCCGCACCTGGAACACGCGGCCGAAACGGTTGAAGTCGTTGACATACATCGAACCCAGGTAGATCTGCATGGTGTCGAACACTTCCGTCACCGGCACACCCAACTGCTTGGCCTTCACACGGTCCAGGTCCACGTCCAGCTGCGGCACGTTGATTTCGTAGCTGGAGAACGAGGGGCCCAGTTCAGGCGTTTGACGCGCCTTTTCCAGGAAGGCCTGCTTGGCCTTGTCCAGCTCGGCATAGCCGAGCGCCGCGCGGTCTTCCAGTTGCAGCTTGAAGCCGCCCAGCGTGCCCAAACCCATCACGGGCGGGGGCGGGAACACGGCGATGAACGAATCCTGGATGGCGGCAAACTTCTGGTTCAGCGAGGCGGCAATGGCGTTGCCCGACAGTTCGGCACCCTTGCGTTCGTCAAACGGCTTGAGCGTGACGAACACGATGCCGGCGCTGGAACTGTTGGTAAAGCCGTTGATCGACAAGCCCGGGAACGCGATGGCCGATTGCACGCCGGGTTCCTTCAAGGCGATGTCGCTCATGCGGCGGATCACCGCTTCCGTGCGGTCCAGCGATGCGCCGTTGGGCAACTGCGTGAAGCCGATCAGGTACTGCTTGTCCTGCGCGGGCACAAAGCCGCCGGGCACCAGGTACGACACGCCGATCGTGGCCGCCACCAGCACGGCGTACACGCCCATCGCGCCGGCCTTGCGGCGGATCACGCTGGACACGCCCGTGCCATAGGACTCGGACGCGCGGCCGAACATGTTGTTGAACCAGTTGAAGAAGCGGCCGAAGACGCGGTTCATGCCACGGGTCAGCCAGTCCTGCTTGTCGTGATGGCTTTTGAGCAGCAGGGCCGACAGCGCGGGCGACAGGGTCAGCGAGTTAAAGGCCGAGATCACCGTCGAGATGGCAATCGTCATGGCGAACTGCTTGTAGAACTGGCCGGTCAGGCCAGTCATGAACGCCAGGGGCACGAACACGGCGCACAGCGTCAACGCGATAGCGATGATGGGGCCGCTGACTTCACGCATGGCGCGGTAGGTGGCGTCGCGTGGACTCAAGCCCGCCGCGATGTTGCGTTCCACGTTTTCCACCACCACGATCGCATCGTCCACCACGATCCCGATGGCAAGCACCATCCCGAACAGCGACAAGGCGTTGATGGAATAGCCGAACACCAGCAGCAGCGCGAACGTACCCACGATGGAGACCGGCACGGCCAGCAGCGGGATGATCGATGCGCGCCACGTTTGCAGGAACAGGATCACCACCAGCACGACCAGCGCAATGGCTTCCAGCAGCGTGTGCACCACGGCTTCGATACTGGAACGCACGAACTGCGTGGGGTCGTATTCGATGCGGTATTCCACGCCCGGCGGGAAGTCTTGCGACAGCTCGGCCATGGCGGCGCGCACCTTGGACGACACGTCCAGCGCGTTCGCGCCCGGCGATTGCATGATGCCCATGCCCACCGCCTGCTTGTTGTCCAGCAGCGAACGCAGGCCGTATTCCTGCGCGTCCAGCTCCACGCGGGCGACGTCGGACAAGTGCGTCACGGCGCCGTCGGACGAGGTCTTCAGGATGATGTCGCGGAACTCTTCTTCGCTTTGCAGACGGCCACGCGCGTTCACGTTCAGCTGCAAGGGCACGTCGCCCTGCGTGGGCGATGCGCCGATCACGCCGGCGGCAACCTGCACGTTTTGTTCGCGAATGGCGGCAACGACTTCCGACGCCGTCATGCCCCGCTGCGCGACTTTCTGGGGGTCCAGCCACACGCGCATCGAGTAGTTGCCCGAGCCCCACACCGTAACTTCGCCCACGCCCGTGATGCGGGCCAGGCGGTCCTTGACGTTCAGGATGGCGTAGTTGCGCAGGTAGGTGATGTCGTAGCGGTCGTTAGGCGAAATCAGGTGCACCACCAGCGTCAGCGTCGGCGAGCTTTTCGCGGTGGTCACGCCCAGGCGCTGCACGTCCGGCGGCAGGCGCGGCAGCGCTTGCGACACACGGTTCTGCACCAGCTGCTGCGCCTTGTCCGGGTCCACGCCCAGCTTGAAGTTGACCGTCAGCGTCAGGTTGCCGTCGCTGTTGGCCTGCGACTGCATGTACAGCATGTCCTCGACGCCGTTGATGGATTCTTCCAGCGGCGACGCGACGGTCTCGGCGATGACCTTGGGGTTGGCGCCCGGATACTGCGCGCGCACCACCACCGACGGCGGCACGACTTCCGGGTATTCGGAAATGGGCAGCTGGAACATGGCCAACAGGCCGGCCAGCAACACCAGGATGGACAGCACACCGGCAAAGATCGGCCGGTCGATGAAGAACTTTGAGATATTCATGAGCGTTCTCTGTAGACGCGCGGGCCTTACTGGACCTGGGCCGCGGCGGTCTGCACCGGTGCGCGCTTGGCGGCAACCATGGGCACGACGGTGGGGGTCACGGCGTCGCCGGGACGGATGCGTTGCAGGCCGTTGACGACGATGCGTTCACCGGGCTTCAGGCCGGAATCCACGACGCGCAGGCCTTCCTGGTTGGCGCCCAGCTTGATCTGGCGGTAGACGGCGTGGTTCTTGTCGTCCAGCACCAGCACGTAGCGCTTGTCCTGGTCGGTGCCGATGGCTTTTTCGTCGATCAGCACGGCCGAACGCGGGTCGCTGCCGCCCAGGCGGACGCGGGCGTACAGGCCGGGCAACAGCGAGCCGTCGGCGTTGTCGAATTCGGCGCGCACGCGGATCGTGCCCGAGGTGGCGTCCAGGCGGTTGTCCACCGACTGCACGACGCCAGTGCGCGAATAGCCTTCTTCGTTCGCCAGGCCGAGTTCAACCGGCACCGAGCCGGCCTTGCCGTTGCGCGCCGGGTTCACGTACTTCAGGAACGTTTGTTCGTCCACGTCGAACGATGCGTACATCTTCGACACCGACACCAGCGTGGTCAGCGGCACGGACGCGGCGCCGGCGGCCACCACGTTGCCCACGGTGACTTCGGCGCGCGACACGCGGCCGGCCACGGGGGCTTCGATGCGGGTGTAGCCCAGGTTCAGCTTGGCGTAGTCCAGCGCGGCCTGCGCGCCTTGCAGGTTGGCGGCGGCTTCGCGTGCGGCGTTCTGCTTTTCCTCGAAGTCGCGGCGCGCGATGGCGTTGTCCGCCAACAGGCGCTGGCCTCGCGCCAGTTCGGTGGCGGTGTACGAGGCGCGGGCCTTGGCGGCGGTCAGGGCGGCGGCGGCGCGGTCAACCTCGGCCGCGTAGGGGCGCGGGTCAATGGTGAACAGCACGTCGCCCTTCTTGACGATGCTGCCGTCCTGGAAGTGCACTTGCGTCAGCGTGCCGGACACCAGCGGGCGGATGTCGACGCGGTCGATGGCTTCCAGGCGGCCGGAATAACGCTGCCAGTCCACGATGGTCTTGTTGACGACTTCCGCCACTTCGACCGGGGTCGCGGCGGGCGCGCCCTGGGCCACGGCGACGTTGCCGCCACCGGGGCCACGGGTCAGGGCATAACCGCCACCGGCCGCCAGCACGGCGGCAAATACAACGAGCACAGCAATACGTTTACGCGAAACCATGATGTTTCCTTGAAAGATTTAGGTGCGAAAGCGCGCTTGCTTGGAGCCCGGGGCGGGGGCGGCTGCGGCGGGTCTGGCCATGTCAGTCCTTAGCGTCCGTTGCGGCTAGGCGTATATGCTTATGCTGCAACGCAACATCCATCAGGGTTGCGGATCCAAGTCAGAGTGCCGGGGGGGGGGCGGGCTCTGCAAGGACGGAAGCTGAGGATTGACATGCCCTGTGGGGTCGCCGGGAGGCAAGGGCACTTCAAGATGGTTCGCATTCTGAGTGTTTTGTGGGGCCGGATAAACACAGTTAATCCGGCAACACTGTTCGACACGGATGACTAATCGGCGCCGAAATCGGGTTATGCTCCGTTCACCCCGACTTATTTGCCCAAAAGGACACCGTCGCCATGGACCGTTTTCAGGCTATGCAGGTGTTTGTGCGCGTCGTGGACGCCAACAGCTTCACGCGGGCGGCCGACAGCCTCTCGCTACCGCGCACCACCGTTACCACCATCATCCAGAACCTCGAACGCCTCTTGGGCGTACGACTGCTGAACCGCACTACGCGCCGTATCGGCCTGACGCCGGACGGCGCGGGCTATTACCAGCACTGCGTGCGCATTCTGGCGGACGTCGAAGAAACCGAGGCCTGTTTCCAGGAAGCAGCGCTGCGCCTGAAGGGCCGGCTGCGCATTGACGTGCCCACCTGCATCGGCCGCCTGATCCTGATCCCGTCATTGTGTGATTTCCACGACAAATACCCCGACGTCGAGCTGGTGCTTGGCCTGGGCGACCGGCCTGTGGATATGGTGCAAGAGGCCGTCGACTGCGTGATTCGCGGAGGCGAGCTGGAAGACTCCAGCCTGGTCGCGCGCCGCATCGGCACCTTGCAGACCGTCACCTGCGCCTCGCCCACCTATGTGGCGCGCCACGGCATGCCGCAAACCATCGAGTCGCTGCGCGATCACCACGCGGTGCATTACTTCATGAGCCGCACGGGCCGTAACTGCGCCTGGGACTTCAAGGTGGACGGCAAGCACCAGGAAGTGGACATGAAGGGCACGGTAGCGGTGAACGAAGCCGGCGCCTATCTGGATTGCGGGCTGAAGGGTTTCGGCCTGATCCAGGTGGCCCGCTACATGGCCCTGCCGCACCTGCAATCGGGCGAGCTGATCGAAATTCTGCCGCAGTGGAAGCCCAGCTCTACGCCGATTTCCGTGCTGTATCCGCAAAGCCGCCAGTTGTCGCCGAAGGTACGCGCGTTTACGGATTGGGTGGCTGAATTGTTCGCCGGATGCCCACTATTGAGCGGCCGCGACGAAACCGATCCGGCAGCCGCCAGCTGCGGCGTGTATCAGCGTCAGCTGGGCATGCCCAGCGCCATGACGATGGGGGCGCCCGCCGCCCAGCCGCAGGCCGAACCGGTGTTGGCCCAGACGCCGCCGCGTCGCCGCAGCCCACGCGAAGAGGCCGCCGAGTACGCGCTGTAAGCGTGCGGCGTGGCGCGCCGGGTGCGTGCCACGCCGAAAGACCACGGGAATCCCCGTAGTAAATACAGGGCTTGCGTCCCTCGTATATCTTGAAACGTCTGTATAGTCCGACAGTCAAAGCCTACAACGCCCTTACTGTCGATCCGCGCTATGCAGCCTGTTCTACCCGCTTATTTGATGGCCCGTTGGCTGCTTTTGCTCGTGCTGTTGGCCGGGGTGTACTTCCTTAGCGGCTTTCTCGTTCCTGCTCTTGCGGCCCTGATTATTGGCCTGGCCAGCTGGCCCTTGTACCAGCGCCTGGTCGTGCGCTGCGGCGGCCGCACGGCCGTGGCCGCGTCGCTGGCGCTGCTCATGGTCATCGTGGTGCTGATCGTGCCGATGTCGTTGGCCTTGTCCTACGCCATCAAGGAAGCCAGCACCTTTTTCGCCTGGGCCATAGCCGCCAACCGCCACGGCGTGGCCGTGCCGAACTGGATTACGTCGATGCCCGTGCTGGGCGAGCGGCTGGGCCAGTATTGGGAATCGTATATTGGCCAGCCCCACGCGCTGGGCGCGCTGGTTGAAGCCGTCAGCGGCGAACACCTGGGCAACATCTACCGCATGGTGCTGGCCGCGACGGGCAACGTGTTCCAGCTGCTTTTGACCGTGCTGTTCATGCTGATCACGCTGTTCTTCGTCTACAAGGACGGCATCCGGATGGTGGCGCAGCTGGACGTGCTGGGCGAACGCATTCTGCCTGCGCGCTGGCAGCGGTTTTCCCGCGTGGTGCCTGCCACTATCAATTCCACCGTTACCGGCATGGGCCTGATCGCGCTGGGCGAAGGCCTGGTGCTGGGCATCGCCTATTGGGTAGCGGGCGTGCCGTCGCCCGTGCTGCTGGGCGTGGTGACCGGTTTCATGGCCTTGATCCCCGGCGGCGCGCCGCTGTCGTTCACGCTGGTGTCCTTGTACCTGGTCGGTTCCGGCCATGTGGTGGCGGGCATTGCGCTGATGGTTTGGGGCAGCGTTGAATTGTTCATCGTGGACAAGACCTTGCGCCCGCGCCTGGTGGGCGGCCCGGTCAAGCTGCCGTTCCTGCCGACGTTCTTCGGCCTGGTGGGCGGCGTCAAGACGATGGGGATCGTGGGCCTGTTCGTCGGGCCGGTGCTAATGGCCTTGCTGGTGGCCGTGTGGCGCGAATGGGTGCACCACGAAGTCCAGGAACGCGACGCTGAACGGGCTCGCCCGCCGCTGCCGCCGGCGACGCCGCGCGTTGAAAAAACACCTACTGCCTGACGCGCGGCCCGCCCGCTTTGGTAATCTAGCCATCCCCGCGTTTACCGGCGCCTGACCGGTACGCGCCTGCCCCGCACGCAGACGCTTCGCAACCGCCGCGGGGTGTGAGGATTGAGATGTCCGGGTTCCTGCACGATGATCAAATTGCCGTCCTGCGCCAGCAGGGTTTTGTGGTGGCCCGCCAGTTTGCGGACCCGCACCGGGTAGCCGCCTTGCGCGCCCTGGCCGAGCGCCATTTGCAAGACCACGTAGCGCCCATCGAATACGAAGCCGACCTGCGCTATCCCGGCGCGCCGGCATCCCGCGAGGCGCAAGGCGGCTTGACGGTGCGCCGCCTGTTGAACGCCTATGCGCGCGACCCGCTGTTCGCGCAGTGGGCCACTGACCCGGCCATCGGCCAATGGCTGGCGCGCTATTTCGGCGAACCGGCTGTGCTGTCCACCGTGCATCACAACTGCGTGATGACCAAGCACCCGGCCTACGGCAGCCTGACCGGTTGGCATCAGGACATTCGCTACTGGTCTTTTTCCGATACTGATCTGGTGTCCTGTTGGCTGGCGCTGGTGCCCGAAAGTTCGGGCAATGGTGGGCTGTCATTCATCCCGGGTTCGCACACGGCGTCTTTCGCGCCTGAACAATTCGATGAGCAGAAGTTCTTCCGCGAAAACGTGCCCCAAAACGCCGACTGGATCGCGCGGGCGGTCAGCCCCACGCTAGAGGCGGGCGACGTGGTGTTCTTCCATTGCCGCACGCTGCACGCCGCGCCAGGCAATCGCAGCGACCGCGTGAAGCTGTCTTTGGTGCACACCTATCACCCGGCGTCCTGCCACCCCATCGCGGGCACGCGTTCCGCGTCGCAGCCGGACGTGCCGCTGGCAGGGTAAGCGGTAAGTCGGTGGACGTTGGGGCGGTGATAATCAATCGATATCTGCAATAAATAATTGAATTACAATTATTTCAACCGCAGTACGCAGTAAGCAGTACGCAGTACGCATAACGCAAACGCAGAACGTCTGGATGAATACGCGATGCCGGGCCGGCAACACCCGCATCGCGTTCTACTTGCGTGACCATCCCCGGAACTGAACAGGCTGTTTCCCGTGCCCAAAACAAAGATCGACAACGACACGCAAGAATCGCAGGCGCCCGGCGCAACCCGGTCATCGCTGTTTGTGGGGTCCACCGAAAAGGCCTTCCAGGTGCTGCACGCGTTCGACGGGTCGCGCCGCCACATGACGCTGGCCGACATTGCGCGCGCGTCCGGCCTGGACCGCAGCGCCACGCAGCGCCTGGTCTACACGCTGGAAACGCTGGGCTACCTGCGCCGCATTCCCGACACGCGCAACTACGGGCTGACGCCCAAGGTGCTGCAATTTTCGTACAACTATGTGCGCGCCAACGAGCTGATCGACAAGGCCTCGCCCTATCTGCTGGACATCAGCCGCACGCTGGGCGAGACCACCAACCTGCAAGAACTGGACGGCCACGAAATTGTGTTCGTCGCGCGCTTTCCGGGCCATCACCTGGTCAACGTGGACATTGCCGTCGGCAGCCGTCTGCCCGCGTTCTTCACGGCATCCGGCACCGCGATCCTGTCGCGTCTGACGGACGAGCATCGCCGTGAAATACTGGCGCGCACGCGGCTGGACCCCATCACGCCCTACACCGAAGTGGACCCTGACAAGCTGATGGAACGCGTGCAGCGCGTGGCCGAAAAGGGCTACGCGATCATCGTCAACGAGACGGTGCTGGGCGACATCTCGGTGGCCGCGCCGGTCACCGACCATCGCGGCCTGGCCGTGGCTGCCATCAATATTTCGGTGCCCACGACGCGCTGGACGGTCGCCCGCGTTGAAGCCGAACTGGCGCCCCATGTGCAGGTGGCGGCCACATCGATTTCAAAGTCCAAATTCGCGGGCTATTCCAGATAGGCCCGGCTTACTTCACCCCTTCGAATTCCGCCAGCAACGGCTTGAGCGTTTCACGCAGGGCCGACTGCAACGCATCGGCCGGGGCCACCAGCGGGTCCAGCACATCGGGCGCGTTCACGCCGATCAGGTCCATGACGGACTTCATCGGGCCCGGGTTGGTCTCGGCAAACGCCAGGTCCATCAACGGAATCAGGCGGCGATGCAGTTCCATCGATTCCCGCGTACGGCCTTCCGACGCCAGCTGGTAGACCTGGCGCCAGGCCGACGGCAGCAAGCTAGCCGTGACCACGATGCCGCCGCGCGCGCCGGCGGCCAGATGCACCGGCAGCAGCGTGTCTTCGCCGCTGAACACCGCAAACGATTCGTCCACGCCCGCCACCGTGCGCAGGAAGTGGTACATGTCCGTGTTGCAGGCCTTCATGCCGATGATGTTCTGGTGGCGCGACAGTTCATGCAGCACCTCGGGCGCAATCGCGATGCGGGTGCGATACGGAATTTCGTAGATCATCACGGGCAGCGGCGATGCATCGGCATAGCGCAGGAAGTAGTCGCGGATGCCGGCCTGCGTGGGCGTCGTGTAGTAGGGCGTCAGCACCATCAGCGCATCGGCGCCGGCCTCGGCGAATTCGCGGCCCGCTTGCAGCGCGTCGTGATAGCCGGGGTCCAGCACGCCGGGAATCACCGGCACGCGGCCGGCTACGGCCTCGACCGTCAACTGACACATGCGGATGCGCTCGGCGCGGGGCAGCGCGCCGTATTCGCCCGTGCCGCCCAACGGGACGATGCCGTCGATGCCCTGCTGCATCAGGTAGGCGACCAGCGCCTTGGCAGCGGGGACGTTGATGGTGTCGTCGGCGTTGACCGGCGTGGGGATGGCGGGAAAAACTCCGCGCAGTTGGGTTGCGTTCAGCATGTTGTGTATCCAGGAAAATAAATCTAAATCAGAGGCGTCGGATTCAATTGGCCAGGCTGCGGCGGCGCAGCCGGTCGGCCAGCCAGATCAGCGCGGCAATGAAAATGAACAGGCAGGTAGAGACGGCGGCAATCACCGGGGAAATCTGTAGCGTGACCTCGTCCCAGAACTGCTTGGGCAGCGTGGCGTTCAGGCCGCCCGAGGCGAACAGCGCAATCGTGAGTTCGTCGAACGATGTGGCGAAGGCAAACAGGAATGACGACATGAGCCCCGCGCCCAAAATCGGAAACGTCACGAAGCGCAGCGTGGCCCACGGCCCGGCGCCCAGGCTTTGCGCCGCCAGGTCCAGCCGCGTGTCGTAGTTGCGCAGCACGGCCATCATGGTGATCACCACGTAGGGCACGGCCACCACGGTATGCGCCAGGATGAGGCCGATGGTGGATCCCACCAGCCCCACGCGCGCAAAGAAATAGAACATGCCCACCGCGATGATCATGCGCGGCACCACGATGGGCGACAGCACGAAGGCCAGCATCGCCGACTTGCCTCGCATGTTCGCGCGCACCAGCAGGAAGGCGGCGGGCGTGCCGATCAGCATCGCCAGCAAACCCGTTCCCACGCCCACGATCAACGACCGGGTGATGGCCTGCATCCACACGGGCGACGTGAACATCTGCTCGTACCATTGCAGCGAAAAGCCCTTGGGCGGCCACGTCAGGCCCGAACCGGAATCGAACGACAGCGGAATCATCAGGAAGGCCGGCGCACTAAGAAACGCCAGCACGCCCAGCACGATCCACCACAGCGTGCGTGACTGACCCGTGCCCGACACCGACCGCCGCACCCGCTTGGGCAACAGCGCGAACAGGGCATCCGACACGTTCGCCAGCACCGTCAACACCGCATCGCCCGCGCGGCGCGACAGGCTTTCCTTGCCCGATGCCCGCACGCGCGTGGATGCGCCGCCCGTCATGGTGGACAGGCCCAGCACCTTGTCATAGATGGCGAACACCACCAGCACCACCACCAGCAGCAACACCGACACCGCGCCGGCGAACTCCCAGTTCATGGTCTGCTGCACCTGGTCGATGATGATCTGCGTGATCATCGTTTCCTTGCGTCCGCCCAGCAGCGCGGGCGTGATGAAAAAGCCGATGGCGGTGACGAACACCATGATGGCCGCGGCCGCCACGCCGGGCATCGACAGCGGGAAATAGATCTTCCAGAATGCCGTGCCGGGGCGCGCGCCCAGGGTGGAGGCGGCGCGCGGCAGATTGCGGTCGATGTTCTCCATTACCGACAGCATCGTCAGCACCGCCAGCGGCATCAGCGCATGCACCATGCCCACCAGCACGCTGCCGAAGTTGTAGAGCAGGTTGGCCGGCGCATCCAGGATGCCCAGCGCTTGCAGCAGCTGGTTGACCACGCCGTTGCGGCCCAGCAGCACCACCCACGCAAAGGTGCGCACCAGGAAGCTGGTCCAGAACGACAGCAGCACCCAGAACAGCAGCGACGTCTTGCGCTTGGCGGACAGGCTGGAAATCAGATAGGCGACCGGGTAGCCCGCGACGACGGAGAAGAACGTGGTCCACAACGAAATCTTCAACGTGATCAGCAGCACGTTCACATACACCGACGACTCGAACAGCCGGTGATATTGCGCCAGCGTGAAGCCCTTGTCGTCGACAACGCTTAACAACAGCAGCTGGCCCACCGGATAGATCAGCAGCACCAGCAGCAGCACGACCAGCGGGGCGGCCATCAGGAAATGGCGGCGGCCGGGGCTCATGCGCTTGCGGGGAGTAGCAAGGGATGTCATGCGTTTACTCCGCAATGGCCACCGCGTCGGCGGCTTGCCAGCTGACGGTCAGGGGCTGGCCGATGGCGTATTGCTCGGCCTGGCGCTGCGTGGGGTAGGCCACGACGATGGGGGCGGCGTCGGCCACGCCCAGGTCCAGGTACAGCTTGGTCAGGCTGCCCGTCACCATCACGTCCAGCAGCTTGCCGGTCAGGCAGCTGCCCGACGTGGCCACGCGCAGGTTTTGCGGGCGCAACATCACGGTGACTTTCTGGCCGGGCTTGATCGGGGCGCCGTTGGACAGCGCCTGTCCGGTAACGCCCTGATGCGCCAGCGTCACGCTTAATACGTCGCCGTCCACCGCCGTGACTTCACCTTGCAGCAGGTTCGATTCGCCCAGGAAGTCGGCCACGAAAAGCGTGCGGGGGCGAAAGTACAGATCTGCCGGCGTGCCCAGCTGCTCGATCGCGCCGCCGTTCATCAGGCAGATGCGGTCGGACATCGTCATGGCTTCTTCCTGGTCGTGCGTGACGTACACGATGGTGGTGCCCAGTTCGCGGTGGATGCGCTTGATCTCCAGCTGCATCTGGTCGCGCAGCTTCTTGTCCAGCGCGCCCAGCGGTTCGTCCATCAGGATGATGGCGGGTCGATAGACCATGCAGCGCGCCAACGCGATGCGCTGCTGCTGGCCGCCGGACAGTTCGCGCGGCAGGCGCGTGGCTACGTGCGGCAGGCGCACCATGTCCAGCGCTTCGTGCGCGCGGCGGCGCGCTTCGGCTGCCGGCACCTTGCGCATCTTCAAGGGAAACGCAATGTTCTCTTCGATGCTCATGTGCGGAAACAGCGCGTAGTTCTGGAACACCATGCCGATGTCGCGCTCGTAGGGCGCGCCGTACGTGACGTCGGCGCCGTCGATCAGCACGCGGCCCTCGTCGGGCTGCGCCAGGCCGGCGATCAGGCTCAACAAGGTGGTCTTGCCGGACCCGGAGGGGCCCAGCAGGGTCAGGAATTCGCCGCGAGCGACGTCCAGGTGCGTGGGCGCCAACGCGACGAAATCGCCATAGCGTTTGCCCAGGCCCGAGATTTGCAGATTGGAAGAAGACATGGTGTTCAACACATTAGATTTCGCGCGGCGCGAGCCACGGTGGTGGCGCGCGGCCGATGGCTTATTTCAGGACCCAGCCGTTGAAGCGTTCAAGCACGTCGCGCTGCTTGTCCAGCCAGTACGCGGCGTTGATGTGCAGGCCGGTCTTGATGTTGTCGGGGTGGGTCGGGCAGTTGCGCGCCACGTCGGCCTTGATGTGGTCAAAGGCGGCGGGCTGCGTGACGCCGGCGGCAAAGTATTCGACCAGCGCTGCCTGGCGCTTGGGGTCGGACGCAAACTTGATGAACTCGCGGCAGGCGTCGGCGTTGGGCGTGCCTTTCAGGATGGACCAGTTGTCGCAACCCCAGATGTTCTGGTCCCACACGATCTGCACCGGCGCGCCGTTGGCGATGGCCGATTGCGCGCGCGACACCCACGTGGCGATCATGTCGACTTCGCCCGAGCCCAGCATCTGTTCCACCTGCGCGCCCGTGTTCCACCACACGTCCACCGACGGCTTGACCTTGTCCAGGCTGGCCAGCGCGCGGTCGATGTCGCAGGGGTAAACCTTGTCGGTTGGCACACCGTCGGCCATCAGCGCTTCTTCGATGGTGTCGAACGGATGCTTGCGCAGGCCACGGCGGCCGGGGATGTCTTTGACGTTCCAGAAGTCGGCCCACGACGCGGGCGCGCGGCGGCCCTTGAAGGCGTCGGTACGGTACGCCAGCACGGTGGTGTAGACGTTGTTGCCCACGCCGTAGGGCGACATGTATTGCGGCGGGATGGTGGCCACGACCGGGTCGGATTCCAGGCCGTGCTTTTCCAGATAGACCTTGCCGCCTTCGGTCAGCATCAGGATGGCGGGTTGGCTGATCTTGGCCATGTCCCAGGTGTAGTTGCCGGTGTCGACCATGCTGCGGATCTGCGCGGTGGGTTCGGCGTTGGCCTGCACGCCCACCACCTGGATGCCGGTCGCTTCCGAGAACGGCTTGTAGAACACGGCGCCATAGGCCTTGCTGTAGATGCCGCCGTCATCGCGCACGACGATGCGCTTGGAGGCGGCGCGCGACGGCGTCCAGATCATGGGCATGGCCAGCGCGGCGGCGCCGGCGGCCACGGTTTTCAGCGCGGCGCGGCGCGAAGCGTTGTGGGGGATCGATTTCATGGAAGACTCCTGCGGGTCGGGTCAGGGACTGCGGATCAAGGGTGGGGATTCAAAAGACGGGGGGTCGAAGGCGGGCGGTTCAATCCATGCGGGGCAGCAAGCGGCCGGGGTTGAACAGGTTGGCGGGGTCGAAGGTGGCCTTCAGCGCGCGCATCATCGCCAGTTCGACGGGGGACTTGTAGTGCGCCATTTCGGCCAGCGACGTGCGGCCCACGCCGTGTTCGGCGCTGAAGGTGCCACCCAGCGCATCGGCAACATCGTTGACCGCGCGGCGGATATCGGCGGCCATCGCGTCGCGGTCGGGCAGGGCGTTCCAGGCGTCGAAGGTGAAGAAGGGTATGAAGTGCACGTTGCCGTCGCCCAGGTGGGCCACGATCAGCACCGGCAGGTCGGGTACCAGGCGGCGCACGGCGGCGGTGGCTTCGTCGATGAAGCGCGGCACGCTGGACACGGGTACGGCGCTGTCCGTGGTCAGGCCCACGCCGGCCTTCTTATTGCCTTCGGACACGCTGTGGCGCACTTCCCAAAGCGCGGCGCGCTGGCTGTCGTTGCTGGCCAGCACGGCGTCGTGCAGCAGGCCCTGTTCGGACGCGTGTTCCAGCGTCTGCTGCAACAGCGCTTGCAGTTCGTCGCCGCTGCCCGTGTCGGACAGTTCCACCAGTACATGCCACGGGTGCGCGTCGCCCAGCGGGTTCTTGCGGCCCGGTACATGCGCCATCACGATGTCCAGCTGATTGCTGTCGATCATTTCAAAGGCCGACAGGCGCGAACCGCAGGCGCGTTGGAACATGCCCAGGATTTCCAGCGCGGCTTGCGGGCTGTCCGGCGCCAGCCAGGCCACGGCGTGGCGGGTGGGCAGCGGATGCAGCTTGAGCACGGCGGCAGTGACGATGCCCAGGGTGCCTTCGGCGCCGATGAACAGGTGCTTTAGATCAAAGCCGGTATTGTTCTTGCGTAGCGCGGTCAGGCCGTTCCAGATGGCGCCGTCGGGCAGCACCACTTCCAGGCCCAGAATGTTGTCCCGCGTGTTGCCGTAGCGCAGTACGCCCGTGCCGCCCGCGTTGGTGGCGATGGTGCCGCCGATCTGGCAAGAGCCTTCCGCGCCCAGGCTGATGGGATACAAGCGGCCTTCGGCGGCCGCTGCATCCTGCACCGTGGCCAGCACGCAGCCGGCTTCTACTTCCATGGAATTGTTGGCGGCATCCACGCGGCGCACCCGGCGCATGCGCGCCAGGTTCACGATGACGAGCGGCGTGCCGCTGGCATCCGGCACCGCGCCGCCGCACAGGCTGGTGTTGCCGCCCTGCGGCAGCACGGGCGTGGCATGGGCGTTGCATAGCCGCACAATGTCGGCCACCTGCTGCGTGTTGCCGGGCAGGGCAACGCACAGTGCCCGGCCCTTGTAGCGGCCGCGCCAGTCTTCGGTATAGCCGGCCATGTCGGTGTCGGAATGAAGGATGGCGTCCGCGCCCAGGGCCTGGGTCAACGCGTCTAGCAGGGTGATGCCGTTGGTCATGTCTGTGGTCCCGAATGAAGCTCGGGGATCACACGAACCCGAGCGCATTGAGGCACAGCATACGATCACTTAAATCGCTTTTCGATTTGATTAATCGTATATCAATCGGATTTAGGGTATGTCCTAGTCGAGGCGGGTGGGGAACATACGGCTTGTCGCCCGCCAAATGAGCGAAATACAATCGTATCGTGCGATATGCGGTCTGTCTGCGTCGCCTTCCCTGCCTCTTTGGAACTGGATTCCCATGCGCGAAAAGATCGTTTTTATCGGAGGCGGCAACATGGCCTCCGCCATCATCGACGGCTTGCTAGGCCAAGGCCGTGAGCGGGCCGACTTCCTGGTGATCGAGGCCTACGCGCCCACCCGCGACGCCCTGGTGGCGCGCGGATTGACCAGCCAGGAAAGCGTGGGACCGGCCGTCGCTGACGCCACGCTGTGCGTGCTGGCGACCAAGCCGCAAGGCTTGCAGGACGCCTGCGCCCAGGTGCGGCAATATCTGCCCGCCGGCGCCACGGTCGTCAGCATCGCGGCGGGCGTGGACCTGGCCTCGCTGTCGGACTGGCTGGGCGGCCACGCGCGCATTGTGCGCGCCATGCCCAACACGCCGGCCAAGGTGGGACTGGGCATGACGGGGCTGTACGCCACGGCGGCGTGCGGCACCGCCGAGCGCGACCGCGTCGACGCCCTGTTTGCCGCCGTGGGCGAGCGCATCTGGACCGACACCGAAGGCATGATCGACGCCGTCACCGCCGTGACGGGCAGCGGCCCGGGCTATGTCTTTTACTTCATGGCGGCGCTGCAAAAGGGCGCGGTCGAGCTGGGCTTTTCCGAGGCAGACGCGCGCCGCCTGGCGGTTGCCACCTTTCGCGGCGCGGCAGGCCTGGCGGCAAGCGAAGACGTGCCCCTGACGGAATTGCAGGATCGCGTCACATCCAAGGGCGGCACCACCTATGCGGCCCTGACGCACTTGCGCGAAGCCGGCGTGGCCGACGCCATCGGCGCCGCCGTGCACAAGGCGCAAGAGCGCGCACGGGAACTGTCGGCGGGCTGATCTCAGCCCAGTGAGGCCGTGTCGCGGTGTCGCCCCAGCCACCATAGCAATGCGACGGACACGGCGATGGCCGCCACGTTGAACTGCATGGCGGTCGCGAATGCGTGGGCGTAGCGTTCGGGCGCGTCGGCGTGGGCATGCGCCTGCAAGGCGCCGCCGAACAGCATGCCCGCTGCCGAGACGCCTAGCGCAGCACCGACTTGTTGCAAGGTGGACACGACCCCCGCCGCCATGCCGGCATGACGGTCTTGAACCAGGCCCAACACCACGTTGACCAGCGGCGTGTTGACCGCGCCCTGCGCGGCGCCCAGCCACACCAGCGCAGGCACCAGCGACCACGGCGACAGCGCCGCGCCGGCCATGCCCACCTTCACCATCAGGGCCGCGGTGGCCCCGCCGTACAGCAAGGCCGCAACCGCAATGGCCGGCGTGCCAAAGCGGTTCACCAGGCGCGGCGCGGCCATCGACCCCGCAACGAAGCCCACGCTGGCGGGCGCGAAGATCAGGCCCGCCGTCAACGCGTCCAGCCCGAAGCCGGTTTGGACCAACAACGCGTAGCAAAGAAACATGGCGCTGGCGGTGGAGAACACCAGCATCACCAGCAGGCATCCGGCCGCAAAGCCCGGCTGCGCGATCAAGCCCATGTCCAGCAGCGGAGCGCCGCCGCGCGCCTTGACGCTGCGTTGCATGCGCGCGAACGCCAGCAGCACCGCAACGGATGCGGCCCCGCATGCCAAGGTCCACGCAGGCCAATGCCGCGCGGGCCCCTCGATCAAGGCCAGCAGCAGCAAGGCCAGCCCTGCCGCCAGGCACGCGGCCCCGGGCCAGTCCATGGACGCGGCCCGGGCCTCGCGGAATTCAGGTATGTGGCGTGCCAGCGCCCACGCCGCCAGGCCCAGCGGCACGTTGACCAGGAAGACGGTGCGCCATGCAAGGCCCAGGAAATCGGCATGCACGATCCAGCCGCCCAGCACCTGGCCGGCAATCGCGGCCAGCCCCAGCGTCATACCCATCAGGCCGAACGCGCGCCGGCGCGCATGCCCGTCGTAGCTGACGCGTATCAGCGCATAGACCTGCGGAAACAGCAGCGCGGCGGCGGCCCCTTGCAACACGCGCGCGCCGATAAGCGTGTTGGCATCGGGGGCCAGCCCGCATAGACCCGAGGCCAGCGCAAAGCCCGCCATGCCAAGCCTGAACAAGCGACGGCGACCATGGCGGTCGCCCAGGCGGCTGCCCGCGATCAGCAGCACGCCGAACGCCATTTCGTAGGCGGCGATGATGAAGTTAATCTGCGCGAACGAGGCGGACAGCGTGGTCTGCATGCTGGGAATGGCGACGTTCACCACGAACAGATCGAAGATGGTGATAAAGCCGCCTGACAGCAGCACGCCCAGTCCCAATGGACCCAACGCGCGGGTGTCGGGGCAGGGCGGTGTGGCGCTGGGGGAAGGCAGGGCGTTCGAGGTCATGGGAGTACCGATCAATGGGGATCGGCGCTATTCTGGCCACGCTTTCAGCCTTATACAATTTAGCTGTTTATGCTGTTACTACAGGCAATAGCCACTTCCCATGACCCTAGCTCCCGCCCCGCAACGCCTGGACCGCACCCGCGCCGACCTGGCCGAATTCCTTCGGTCGCGGCGCGAACGATTAAGCCCCACCGACCTTGGCCTGCCCGCCGGCAGCCGGCGCCGCACGCCCGGGTTGCGGCGCGAAGAAGTGGCCGCGCTGGCCGGCGTGGGGCTGGCTTGGTACACGTGGTTTGAACAAGGCCGCAACATCAGCGTGTCCGCGACGTTTCTGGAAAACCTGGCGCGCGTGCTGAAGCTGGACGCCGCCGAACGCCGCCACCTGTACCTCCTGGCCCATCAGCGCCTTCCCGCCGAAGCGGGCCGCACCTGGTGCACGGTGCCGCCGCAGGTGCGACGGCTGATGGACGACCTGCCGACCCGCCCCGCGTACATCCTGAACCTGCGCTGGGACGTGGTGATGTGGAACGCCGCCGCGGACCGCGTGTTCGATTTCTCGGCGCAGCCCACGGGGCGGCGCAACTTGTTGTGGATGTTGTTCGTCGTGCCCGCGATGCGGCGCTTGTTCTCGGACTGGCCGGCGCAGGCGCCCGCAATGCTGTCCACGTTTCGTCGCGACTTTGCCAGTGCAACGGGGGTGCCCGACATCGCCGAACTGGTCGACGAACTGCAAGCCGTATCGCCGGACTTCAACGCGTGGTGGCGCGAGCACGATGTGCACGGCGCCTGCATGGGCCAGCGCCGGCTGCATATCGAATCGCTGGGCGACATCGCCTTCGAGCACACCACGCTGACCGTGGATGAAAGCCGCCACCTGCGCTTGGTGGCCTATGCGGCGGCGCCGGACGAGCCTAAGGCGGAGCCGTTCGCACTATGGTTGAAGACACGCCACGCAACGTAGAAGTTGACGGCGGGGATTTCTCGGATGTATCGTAAGATATATATCTTAAGATACATCGTAAGAGGCATTCCATGCGCCATCCCGACTTTCAGACACCCGACAACGGTGGCCATCACCGCCGCCATCATCACCATCCCAAGCACCACCACCATCCCCACCACCACCCCTCGCACCACGCCGCCTCGCGCGGCGATTGGTTTTCCGGCCCGCCAGATGACGGGCGGGGCGACGCCGATGGGTTCGGCGGCGATGGCCGTGGTTTCACACGCGGCCGCCGCGTGTCGGCCGACGATCTGCAACTGATGCTGCTGGGCCTGCTTGAAGAAAATCCCAGCCACGGCTACGAACTGATCAAGGCGTTCGGTGCGCTGAGCAATGGCTTCTACACGCCCAGCCCCGGCATGGTCTACCCGGCGCTGACCTACCTGGAAGAGCTGGGCTACGCCACCGTCGAGCAAGACGGGGCGAAGAAGCGCTACCACCTGGCGGACGCCGGCAAGGCGCATCTGGATGCCAACCGTGAGCGCGTCGCGCTGATGTTCAACCGCTTCAAGCACATCGCCAAAAAAATGGATTGGATGCGCCAGGCCTGGAGCGGCGAGCCGCGCAGCGTGGGCCCGGAAGGCGAGGACGCGCGCACCGGCTGGGTGCCGGAATTTGTAGAGGCGCGCCACGCGATGCGCCGCGCGCTGATGGAGCGCACCGATGCCTCGCCTGCCGAACAACGCCGCATCGCCGCCATCCTGGTGCGCGCCACCGACGAGATCAACGGCAAGCCCTGTGCTTGATCTTGTCCTTTTCCCGAATCTGGAGTGTTGATGAACCGTAGCGACCTGACCGTGGAGCGCGTGCGCCACACCCTGAAAATGCGCGTCCTGACCGTCGTGCGCGTCGAACCCGTGGCCGGTCTGTTGGCCCGCGTCACGTTCACCGGCGATGACCTGCAAGACTTTGTCTCGGCGTCATTCGACGACCACGTCAAACTGTTCTTTCCGGCCGATCCGACGCAAGCGCCTGCCTTGCCCAGCGTGGGGCCCGATGGCGTGAAGTTTCCCGAAGGCGCGCCCAAGCCCGCCGCGCGGGATTACACGCCCCGCCGTTTCGACGCCGCGCGCCGCGAGCTGGAGATTGAATTCGTGCTGCACGGCGATGGGCCGGCGTGCACCTGGGCGGCACAGGCGCAGCCCGGACAGCAACTGGGTATCGGCGGCCCGCGTGGGTCATTCGTGGTGCCCAAGGGGTTCGACTGGCATGTGCTGATTGGCGACGAAACCGCGCTGCCCGCCATCGCCCGCCGCCTGGAAGAACTGCCGGCCGGGGCCGAAGCGATCGTGTTGATCGAAGTGCCGTCGCCCGATAACGAAATGCCGTTGGCCTCGGCCGCGAAAACGTCTGTGCGGTGGCTGCACCGCAACGGCACGCCGGCGGGATACAGCACGCTGCTATTGCAAGCGGCGCGCGAACTGACGTTGCCGGCGGGCGAGGGCTATGTATGGGTGGCCGCCGAGTCCGCCGTGGCCAAGGCCGTGCGCGAGATCATGGTGTCGCAACACGCCATCGACAAATCCCGCATCCGTGCCGCGAGTTATTGGAAGCGTGGCGCGGTCGCGGTGCACGAGTCGCACGAAGACTGATTGCTGCGTGGCGCGGCGGGGGCGCGTTAACGTCGCCGCCACGACGCCTTCCCTTAAGGTATCGGGCATCACGCATCCGGCGTCACGCATCCGGCGTCACGCATCCGACGCCCGGCATCGTCCCTTACGCCTCGCGCGCCAGACGCAGCAGGTTCTCCACGCGTTCTCCTGGCCGGTCTTCACGCACCGCCAGCCCCAGCACCGCGCGTGGCCAGTCCAGGGCAAAGGGGCGATACACCACGCCGTCCGGGCGCAGGTGGCGCAACGATGCCGGCACCACCGCCACGCCCATGCCCGCCGCCACCAAATTCACCGCCGATGACAGCTGCGGCGCGCGTTGGCCAATCAACGGATTCAAGCCATGCTGGCGGCACGCCGCCATGATGTCCGCGCTGAGCCCATAGCCCGATTTGCGGGAATACAGGACGAAGCGTTCCTGCGCCAGATCCTTCGGCGCCAGGCGCTTGCGGCGCGCCAGCGCATGCCCCAATGGCAAGGCCACCACCAGCGGTTCTTCGGTCAGCTGCGTGAACGCAAGCCCACCATCAAGCGCGAACGGCGGCCTCACGAACGCGGCATCGATCGCGCCTTCGCGCAGCTGCGCCACCAGCGTTTCGCTATCGCCTTGCGACAGCGTCATGTCCACGTCGGGATAGCGCTGGCGATACTGGCGTATCACTTCCGTCACCACGCCGTTGAACGACGCCGACTCGGTAAACCCCAAGGCCAATTCCCCGACCTCGCCCCGCGCGGCGCGCTGGGCCGTCTGCACCGCCGCGTCGGTGCGCCGCAGAATGTCTTGCGCGCAGGTAAGAAAGGCGCGACCCGCGTCGTTCAACACCACGCCGCGCCCCGTGCGGTCAAACAGCGGCGTGCCGACCTCGTGTTCCAGCTGGCGGATCTGCTGGCTTAACGGCGGCTGCGCCATGCCCAGTATTTCAGCGGCGCGGGTGAAGTGCTGCGCCTCGGCCGTCACCACGAAATAACGCAGATGACGCAATTCCATATCGATACCTTTTATGTACTGATTATCAATATTCAATATATTGGACATTCTATTCGCGCAGGCCGATCATGCGGACATTGCCCCACCGATCAAGGATTTCCATGACGCGCTCCGCGACCCCCTGCCTGACACCCGGCGCCCTGTTGCGCCAGCAACTGGCCCACGACATCGTGGTCGCGCCCGGCGCCTACGACGGCCTCTCGGCGCGGCTGGTCGCCGCGGCGGGCTTTGGCGCCGTGTATGCCAGCGGGGGCGCCATCGCCCGCGCGGCGGGATATCCGGACATCGGCCTGCTGAGCTTTACAGAAGTGATGGACCGCGTGGAAAAGATCGTCGACGCCAGCGGGCTGCCGGTGGTGGCGGACGCGGACACCGGCTTTGGCGGGTCCGCGAATGTGGAGCGCACCGTGCGCATCATGGAGCGCGCGGGCGTGGCCGCGTTTCATATCGAAGACCAGTCGTTTCCCAAGCGTTGCGGCCACCTGGACGACAAAAGCCTGGTGGACGCCGACGAGATGTGCCGCAAGGTGCATATTGCCCGGCAGACCTTGAGCGACGCCGACACGCTGGTGATTGCGCGCACGGACGCCATCGCGGTGGAAGGGTTTGATGCGGCGATCGCGCGCGCCGAGCGCTACCTGAACGCCGGGGCCGACATGATCTTCGTGGAAGCGCCCGAAACGCTGGAGCAGATCCGCGCCATTGCCGACCGCCTGCCCGGCCTGAAGCTCATCAACATGTTCTACGGTGGCAAGACGCCGCTGGTGCCGTTGCCCGATCTGGCGGCGATGGGCTATCGCCTGGCCATCATTCCGTCGGACTTGCAACGCGCGGCCATCCACGCCATGCAGGCCACGCTGGCGGCCATCAAGCAAACGGGCGACAGCAGCGCGCTGGCCGATCGCCTGACCAGCTTCAAGGAACGCGAGGCCATCGTGCAGACCGCGCGTTATCTGGCGTTGGACGCGCAGTAAGCGTCCAACGCCCGCGCCGCCAACCGCCTGCGGGCCAAGGCGTGGTGCTCCAGCCCTGACGGTCTAGCGGTCTGACGGTCCGGTCTAACGGTCTGACGGTCTGACGGTCTAACGGTCGCAGCGCGCCGGCATCGTGTTCGGCCACAAGCGTTGCCCCGCGCTGCCGTACAGCGTGCGCACGCCACACACCATCTGCACGCGGGCCAGCGCGCGGCCGGCCGGGTCGATGATTTCCGACGCGTCGGTCGTGGACACCACCGCGCGCTGGTTCAGGAACGGCGTCACCGCGCTGTAGTCGGGCGCGATCACGAATTCGCCGTGGCGGTCGACAAAGCCGAAGTTCATATCGGCCAGGGCCGGGGCCAAGCCGTCCCGCAGCGTACCCAACGCGTTGAACGCCGGGCCGGTAAGCGCGCCCTTGGCGTCCAGCGCACGCATCGCGCGCGTGGACAGCAGCGACACCGCCTGGCCTTCCGAAAACGCGGACGTTGCGCCTTCGGCCGTCAACCGCGTCTTGCCGCCGGGTTCGACATAGTCGGTGCGCAACCGGCCATTGACCTCGTAGTGCCGCAGCAAAAGCGGCGAGCCTTGCGGCCAATCCCATTCGCCGGCGGGCAGTGTCGCCACCGTCTTGCCCGCTGTATCGATCAGGCGGGTGCCACTGTCATCGGCGGCCAGCGCGCGCGCGGGCGCGCCCTGGAAGATCGACGTGACGCCGGCGCGAGGCGCGATCTGCCATTGGCCTTGATCGTTCAGATAGCCATAGCGGGGCGCGCGGCGAATTTCCAGCCAGTCGCCAAGCCGGGTGTACAGCGCGTCTTCCAGGTCCAGCGCATGGGTGCCATCGGCTGAAAAAACCCAGCGGCGCTGATCGCTGTCGGCCGTCACGCTGCCGTCTTGCGCACGGGCGATTTGCAGCCGGCTGATGAAGGGTGTCAGCGCGCGGCCCTGGTCGTTGAACAGCGCAACGGGACGGGCGTAGTCCTCGTCCTGGCCGCCGGCCTGCATCACCTTCCACAGCTTGTCGTTGACGCGCTCGACGCCATGATGACGCGCGGGCACGATCCACTTGCCTTGCAGGTCGATCACGCCCACGCGGCCCGCGCCTAGCGACGCGCCGGCCTGTCCGTGCCGGAACACGCCGATTTCCTGGAACGCCGGCGCGGCCAATTCCTTGCCCGCCACAAAGTCGTACAGGCCCCACGGAGCATCGGCGCTGGCGGTCTTCACATAGCGCATGACGCCCGGCGCCACCACCTGTGAATCGAACACGCCGGCGGGCAGGTCGTACTGCTTGCCCGCTCGGTCGATCATCTTGTTCACGCCCTTGGCGTACACCAGCGCGTAGCCGTTGTTGAAGGCGCCGATGTGTTGCTGGGGCGGCAGGTCCATCACGCGCCCCTGCGCGTCCAGCAGACGGATGCCGTCCGCGGTGGTCGCGGCGTAGCGCAGTTGATCTGCCTTGAGGGCCTCGTCCAAGACCGGCGCATCGCCGCCCCGCTCGTCGTCTGCGTCCAGCGGTGTCAGGCTCGTCCACGCGGCATCGGTGACGAGGCTGCCGTCGGCCAGCAGCAAGCCAGCGCCTGCCGGGCCGCACTGGCAATGCGACTGGCCCAGCATGCCCAACGGCGCGCCCGGCACGTTGACGGACAGTGCCTTCAATTCCATGTTCTGCGTGGCTTCGACGGCTTCGGGCTTGAGTAACGCGTGTCCGTCGGCGTCCACGATATTGAGCAGCGCGCGTTCCTGGCTCTTGATCCACAGGCGGCCCTGGCGGACTTCCATGTCGCCGGCATCCGCCAGCCATGCGGGCGCTGATTCGCCGTGCAGCCACGCGCCCTTGGGCGTCAGCAGGCCCACGCCCGTCTCGCCTCTGAACAGCACGAAGCCTTCTTCATTGATGCTGGGCGACAGGCCCGCGCCCAGCGTCAGCGGCTTGTCCTGGCCGGGCACCAGCGCCATGAGCGTCTCGCCCGAGGGGTACACGATCGTGTCGTGAAAGCGCTGCGAGGCATGCGCTTGCTCCGAGGTCAGGGTGGCGACCAGCTGGCCGGCGGCGTCCAGCAGCGCATAGCCCTTGCGACCGACCAGCTGCGCGCTCCAGAATTTGCGCCCCACCGGGCCCATCGATTCGTAGTGCTGGTCCGCGCCGATCACCTTGCCGTCCGTGCCCAGCAGCACCACGCCGTCGGGGCCGTCGGCCACGGCCAGCCTGCCGTCGCGGTCGGTGGAAATGTCGTGGTACACGGGCTCGACCACCCAGTTCCAATCGCGGTCCACCAGGCCCTGGCGATACTCGCCGTCGGTGGCGATGTACAGGTCCGGGCCATAGGCTTGCTTGACCGCCACGCCAGGCGCGGCGAAGCGGCGTTCGCCGGTGGGCGAGCGGTATTCCGGCTTGAAGGCCACGGCCGCGCGCGCGGGCAGGCCGTCAGCCAGCTCCAGGCTGTCGATGCCGGCGTCCAGCGGATCGCCGACCGGTTCGCCCTGGCGGTTGATGAACAGGTGCCGGCCGTCCAGCGTGGCCACGGCCAGGCCGATTTGGGCAAAGTCGCCCACGCTGTCGTAGCGCGGCGCCACGGCCATGCGGCCTTGCGGGTTGATGAAGCCCCATTTGCCTTGCCACTTTACGGCGGCCAGACCGTGGCGGAAGTCGCGCACGGATTCAAAAATCGGGCGGATCGCCAGACGGCCGTTCTGGTCCAGAAAGCCCCAGGCATGGCGGCGCAAGGACTCGTCCGACGGCACGCGGCGCATGGGTTCCAGCGCCGACGGCAGCAGCACGGCAGCGCGTCCGTCCGCCATATTGCGGATGCAGCCGTTGGTGTAGGGCGTGTGATTGGAAATGTCGTCGACGGCGGCGTCGTTGCGCGCGCGGGCTTCGTCGACGCAGAACACATGGCCCGTCTGCGCCTGCGCGGACAGGGATGCGCCCAGCGCGGCCAGCGCGCAGGCGATACGGGTGGTGCGGATCACGCGTGACGTCATGGTCATTCTGCTTTGGCGGAGTCTAGGGCGGGGGGATCGATGCGCTTGGCACCGGAGCAGGTCAGGGCTTCGCGCGGCCAGCTCTGGTTTTCTTCCGCGTCAAAAATCACGATCTGGTCGCACAACACCCCAAAGGTGGTGGTGGTCTTGCCGCGTGGGTCGATGAATTCGACCAGGTGGTCGTGAAACACCATCGCGCGTTCGTCCTGGAAGTCTTGCGCCCAGTTGTAGGCGGGCGGGATGGCGTAGCGGCCGCTCAGGTCGATGTACCCATACAGCTTGCCGGTGCGGTCCAGGCGCTGCGCCCGTGCCAGGCCGTGTTTCAACGGGCCCAGCACGCTGAAGTGCGCGCCCACGACGCGCTTGCCCGCCGCGTCCAGGAAGCCGTACTTGCCGTAGTTCTCGCTGTACGGCACCACGCCTTCGCTGGCGTGGCGGTATTCCACCGGATAGCGGCCGGACAGGCGCGCCACTTCGCGGCCTTGCAGGTCCGTCAACACCGTGGTGGACGAGCTGTCGTCGGTGAACAGCACGCGCCGCATGGACGCCAGCGGGAAGCCGTCGCCGCGCTTTTCCAGCACGGTCTTGCCCTGCTGGTCGATGACGCGATAGCCGGACCCCTGGTTGACGCGCGCCAGGCCCTCGGGCTGCACGAAGAAGGGGTTGAATTCGCCATACAGCGCGGGCACTTGCAGGTTGCCGCGCGCGTCGATGGCGCCTTCGCGTTCGTCCTGGCGCACGATCAGCCATTCACCGTGCTGCTCTTTGCTTTCGGGACGGCCGTCGGAAATCTTGGTGGCACGGCCTTGCGCGTCAAACAGCACGGCGCTGCCGTCGGCCAGTTGACCGATGTAGCGGCCCTCGGCCAGCTTGTCGGGCTTGCCGTAGATGATGTCGCTGTGCTTGCCGGTGCGCAGGTTGACCATGCGGTACGGGCTGTCGCCGTAACGGCCGGCCAGGCCCTTGCCTTCGGGTTCGCTCACCAGCATGACGCCGTTGCCCAGATATTCCATGCCGTAGGCACTGTCGTGCTTGGCCGGCACGACCCACTGGCCCTGCCGGTTGACGACGCCCCATCGGTCCTTGTCCTGGACGCGGACCCAGTCGTCGTCGAATTCCTCGATGCGTTCGTAGTCGGGCTTCAGGGCGGGCGCGTTCAAGCGCACGTTCCACAGGCCCCAACGGCGCTCGCGGTTATCGTCGGCGGCGCGGTAGACCAGCAGATCGCCGTCCAGGTCGGAGGCTGCCGCGCCCACCTCGTCCGGCACGCGCGTGGGTTTGCCCTGCGCATCGATCAGGATGGCGTCGCGACGCAGCATGTCGGGCGTGCGCGCCCAGGTGTAGGGGCCGTTGAACGGCCGCAATTCGCTGTATTCCGGGGGCACCGCCCATTTGCCCTGGCCGTCGATGGCGCCCACCTTGTCGCCCTTGGCGCGCACCACCAGCGGCATCGTCACGTTATAGGTGTCGATGTTTTCCCATTGCGGGTTCGACACGATCTTGCCGGTGGCGGTCAGGATGGCCAGCGGCCGGTCGCCGTTGAGCGCGCGCAGCAGCGCCAGCGGCATGGTCGCGTTGCCCGGCGTGCGCGGGGCGGTCTTGCGAGGTGAAAACTCGCTGACGTCATAGCCGCGCAGGCGCTGGGCAGTGTCTGAATCCAGCAAAGGTTTGCCGTCGGCCGCGTAGACCTGCACCAGCGACCCATCGGCGCTGGCGACCGTAGCCGAGTACGAGGCGGCGTCGTCCGAGCTGATGGTGTCGGCCACTTCGGCCCCGGCCGCGGCTTGATCCGGGCCGACGGTTTCCGCGACGTCGGTGACGACGGTGGCGGTGTCGGCTGCGGTGGTATCGACCGCCGCGGTATCGACCGCCGCGGTGTCGACCGCCGCGGTATCGACCGCCGCCACCGCGTCCGTGCCGGGCTTGGACGCGTCGGAGGCTCCTGCCGCAGCGGCGGCCGCATTGTCCGCCGCATCGACCGCTACTGCGTCGGCCGCGATATCGACGTTACCGTCCGAGGCTTCCACGGCAACGGGCGCGGCTTCCTTTGCGGCGTCGCTTGCTGCGGCGTCGCCCGCTGCGGCGTCGCTGGCGCCATCCGCGCGCGGCGCGCCATCGGCCGGCATGCCATAGACCCACGCGCGGCCTTGCACGATGTCGACGCGGCCGTCGCGTATCGCCAGCTTCTGCATCGTTCCGGCGGGGCTGATTAACAGCGTGGTCGATGCGTCGGACAGATAGCGCCAGCCATCGCGCTGCTGCACACCCATGTACGACGTGGTGAACGCATGCGTCGGCTTGAGGCGGCCGTCCAGCAACGTCGACTTGCCGTCTTCCGTGGCCACCAGCCACACGCCGGGCGCGAGCCATTGCACGCGTTCGTAGGCGGCGGACGAAATGGCTTCACCGCGCGGGTTCACGAACGTCCACTTTTCATCGCGGCGTACGGCCACGACGTCGCCGTCGCGCATGGGCGCTTCGCGCGAACGCAGCACCTGCGGCGTCACGGCCCAGCGGCCCTGCGCATCCAGCAAGCCCCACCAGCCGGAATAGCGCGACCCCCGTACCTGCGCGGGCAGGTAACCGGCCGACGGCGCGGCCAGCATCATCACGCCTTCGGGCAGCTCGGCGGCCGCGCCCGTCGTGGTGTTGATCAGGCGCGGCGGCGTGGGCATTTCTATCGATGCCAGCTTCTGGCCGGGCATGAAGCCCCATGTGCGCGTGCCCAGCGGAAAGGTCTTGACGACCTTGCCCTGACGGTCGATCAGGACGTCCCGCTCGTCTTCTTCAACCAGCGCGGTGCCTTCGGCATTGAACCCCGTGGCGTTGGTAAAGCGCGGCTTGATAACCCACTGGCCCTTGGGGTCGATATAGCCCCACAACTCACCTTGGCTGGCGGCGGCCACGCCGTTCTGAAACGGCATGACGTACCGATAGGCAGGCGCGATGGCCATGCGTCCTTGCTTGTCGATATAGCCCCAGGCGCCGGCCTCGTCGCTGCGCGATCCCGTCAGCACAGCCGCCAGCCCTTCGCTGAAAGGCTGATGGCAGACCGGGTCCGAGCCCTGTCCGTAGTAGGAGGTGGTGCACTGGTCCAGCCAGGACTCCGCGCGCGCGGTCACGGACAGTGTGGGCAGGGCCAAGGCCAGGGCCAGGGCCAGCGGCTTGATCGCGGCGCGCATCATGCGAAGGCGCGGACAAGCGCCGCGAAAAAGGGGAAGCCAAGCCGGACGTGCCACATGGTCGGGGTGCCTTGCCAAAATATGCGAAGGCAGCACTGTAACCAGCAGTAGCAGGCAATGAAGGGGTAAATGTAACGATAGAAAACGAAGCGTTAACGGGTGGCAATCCCGTGGCCATTCGGTCGCAAGTCGGTGCCGCGTCGGCCGCGGTTCGCCTTGGCCTTAATGTCCCGGTTGTAGGGTTGTGCGCTAGACCGGCCGGTGCTGTGTGCCCGCGCCCATGGTGATGTGCAACATGCGACAGGGTTCCATCACCTTGACGGTATGCCAGGCGCCCTTCGGTATGACATAGGCATCGTCGGCCAGCATCTTTACCACTTGCACGCCGGTGGGCCATTCCAGATGCAGCTCGGCCGCGCCCGCCATCAGGCGGACGATCTCGTCGGCTTCGGGGTGCATCTCCCATTGCGGCCAGTCCTTGGTGAAGGTGTATTCCGACACCAGCCAGCCACGGCCGAAACGGTCCAGCTCGTCAGGCGACTGCGACCAGAACGCGTCGCCGCCGTTCACGGTTGTCGCGGTGCCGGCGGCATCCAGCAAGACGTAATGCGATGACAAATTGGTAGTCATGTGGGGCGTCCTTGGTAGCGGGGCGGGGCAGCAAGACAAGGTAGTGCAAAACAGCGTTGATCGGCCATGGTACCGAGCTGGGCCAGATCTGGCTCGATCAGGCCAAAACTGACCCGCTGCAACGCGTTGATCTATAAGCCTTTATTTTCTGGCGAGCCAGTTCTGGCCCGTATCGCCCCGGAAAAGCCGAGAAACGTCGGGCAACAAGGGGGAAGCGGCGCGTCGTACTTATCGTAAATCCATCGCAAGCCGTTGATTCGATTGCGAATATTTTTTTAATTCACGCCTTGGCATGGATGTTGCATTAGCCCTACGTAGCGCCTCCTCCGGGAGGTATCCGGCCACCATGGCCACCCACTACGACGACTTAGGAATCGACATGCCTACTCCCGCCTATATCAGCATTTCCGGCAAAACCCAGGGCAACATCACCGAAGGCGCCTTCACCGCGGATTCGGTCGGCAACGTGTACGTCGAAGGCCACGAAGACCAGATCCTGGTCCAGGAAATCGAACACCGCGTCAACACCCCGACCGACCCGCAAAGCGGCCAGCCTTCGGGCCAGCGCGTGCACAAGCCCTTCATCTTCACCAGCGCGCTGAACAAGGCCACGCCGTTGCTGTATCACGCGCTGGCCTCGGGCGAAATGCTGCCCGAAGTTGAAGTGAAGTGGTATCGCACGTCCATCGACGGCAAGCAGGAGCACTTCTTCACGACGGCGCTGGAAGACGCCACCATCGTGGACATCACCAGTGTGCTGCCGCACGCGCAAGACCCCAGCAAATCGGACTTCACGCAGTTGATCAAGGTAGCCATGGCGTACCGCAAGATCACGTGGACGCACGAAATTGCCGGCACCGAAGCGTCGGACGACTGGCGCAAACCGCTGGAAAGCTAAGCAGGTCGCCGCGATGGCGCATCGGTGCGTCGGTGCGTCGGCGCACTGGCGCATCGACGCACTGGCGCACTGGCGCATCGGCGCACCGGCGCACCGGCGCATCGGCGCACCGGCGCATCGGCGCATCGGCGCACCGGTGCATCGGCGCATCGGCGCACCGGTGCGTCATCGCGGCTTGGTTTCACCGAAGGCGCGCTGCGCCTTTTTTTCGTCATCGCGTAGCGTTTATCATGTGGCCCAACAGCAACCATCACGGGAAAGGCGATGAGCCAGGGGTTCGAGGGCGTCCGGCCCGCGTCGGAATCGTCCATCGAGATCGGCTTCTACTACGACGGCCGGCATTGCGTGGAACGCATCCGCGTCAAGCCCACGGCCGCCAACCTGAAACGCGCCGCCGACCGGCGCGCCGCGATCATCGAAGCCATTGCGCGCGGCGATTTCGATTACGCCGCTGAATTTCCTAAACGCGGCACGCCGCCCAAGCCAACACAGGGTTCCGCATGACAAGCAACACGCAGTTGGAAGTCGACGACCTGACGCCGCAGGCGTTCACGCCTTATGGCTGGATGCTGGGCAAGCCGATTCCGGACGGCAACGGGGTGCCGCTGTTCTCGAACGCCGCCACGGACTTCTGGCAGGAACATGTCTTCAACACGGGCGCGGGCGGCGACGCCGAAGTGCTGTGGGTAAATTACCGAAGCCGCGCGACCGACATCGCCAGCCTGGAAAAGCATCTGCTGACGCAACAGGCCATCGTGCCGCTGACCGGCACGATCATCCAGGTGGTGGCCAGCAGCAATGCCGACGGCAGCCCCGACCTGACGACGCTGGCCGCCTTTCTTGTGCCGCAAGGGCAGGGCATCTGCATGCGGCCGGGCTGCTGGCATGCAACCCGCGTGGTCGATGCCGAGGTGACCTGCCTGATGCTGACGCGTCGGTCCACTACGCTGGACCTGATCCAGCACCTGAGCACCGATGCCCGCGCGACCGAAAGCGCCATCGTGGCAATTGCCACGCATCAGCTTGAAGACGTGGCGGAACGCGAGCAGGCCGTGGATGCCTGAGCGCTGAAGGTCGGCCGTCGGCCTGCGCGGCCCGGCCTGCGCGGCCCGACCTGACGCGGCCCGGCCTGCGCGGCCCGGCCTGACGCGGCCCGACCTGCTCGGCCCGACACTGATTCAATCCGCCTCGCCGCACGCTACGCCCAGCCGCTTGAACAGCGGCCATTTGTTGCGATAGCCGTCCGACCAGATCATCGACGCGTAAGCCGCGAAGGGCGCGTGCACGGTCTGTACCAAGACCTGTGTGGCAGCGGCATCGTCCTTCGGGCAAAAGGCCTGGCCCACAGTTGGGTACAAATTGCCCTCCCATATCGCGTGGCCGCAATGCTCGCAAAAATTGGTCCATTGACCCTGGCCGTCCGGGTCCGGGCGTAGCGCCGGGGCCGCCTGGCGCAAGTGCGCCGCCACGTCCGCCGCCAATATTCCCACTTGCGAGATCAGCGCCGAGCCGGGTACGCGTTGCCAGGTTGGCGGGCTGAACAGCCAATCGTGAAACGCACCCGGGTCCAGGCCCCGGCTCTCGCCATCGTCGTCCAGCGCGATCTCGGCCTCTGTACTTTCGTGCCCCGGCGGCAACGCCAGCGCGTAAACCGGGGTGGCGTGCCGGCAGTGGCGGCAGGCGTGCGTTGCCCGCAGAACGAAGTACGACGATGCGCGCACGTTGGCGTCAATGGGCGAGAGGGCGTCGGGGCGTGTCGGGGTGGTGGGCATGCAAGGGATGGTTGTTGCGGTGTGGGTGGGGGTTGACCGCGCTGTGGCCGCGGTTGGCCGAGCCTTCTTGATTGACGGGAAATATGCCAGAATCCCCCGGGAATTGCAGTCCTTGCCCGCGACGCTGCCGCCAACAGGGCGTTGCCAACATCAGAACGTGTTGGAGCAAATGTATGCGTGATCGCCAGAGTAGCACCGGCCTGACGTCTCCGGCCCGGCACCCCGTTTTGGGCGGGCTTGCCATCTTGATGCTGGCCGCTGGCGTAGCCGGGTGCAGCTTCACGTCTCCGGACGAGGCAACGGGTTCGCAGTCCGTCGGCATTCACGGCGTCACCGCGCAGCAGGCGCGCAGCATCGCCAGCGAAGCGTATCTGTACGGCACACCCATGGTCGCCAGCTACCAGACCATGTACGCCTTCAACCTGGACAAGACCAACCCCCAGTACAAGGGGCCGCCCAACACCATCATCAACATCGCGCGCGTCTTCACGCCCGAAGACACCGCGTTCGTCACGCCGAATTCCGATACGCCGTATTCCTTCGCGATGCTGGACCTGCGCGCCGAACCCGTGGTCATCAGCGTGCCGCCCATGGAGAAGCGGCGGTACTTCGTCCTGCAATTGATGGACCTGTACACGTATAACTTCGCCTATATCGGCAGCCGCGAAACCGGCAACGGCGGCGGCCACTTCCTGGTGGCGGGGCCGCGCTGGCAGGGCAAGACGCCCAAGGGCATCACGCGGGTCATCAAGTCGGAAACCGAACTGGTCAACCTGGTGGGGCGCACTCAGCTGTTCAATCCGGCCGACCTGGACAACGTCAAGCGCATCCAGGCGCGCTACAAGGTGCAGCCGCTGTCAGCGTACACGCGCACCGCGCCGCCGCCCGCGCCGGCCCCGATCGACTGGATTGCTCCCGTGCCGCCGCACGAGATGCGCACCTCGCTTGAGTTCTATAACCAGCTGGCCTTCCTGCTTCAGTTTGCCCCCACGCATCCCACCGAAAAATGGTTGCGCGAACGCCTGGCAAGCATCGGTATCAAGCCGGGTCAGCCGTACCCGGTCGACAAGCTGGACCCACGCCTGCGCCGCGCCCTGCAAGAGGGCATGCACACCGCGCAGAACGACATCGACAAGAACCGCGCGGCGCTGGCCGGCAAGACCGATACGCTGTTTGGCGATCGCGCCAAGCTCAAGAACGATTACCTGTCGCGCGCCACCGGCACGCAGATCGGCATCGGCGCCAATAGCCGCGAAGAAGCGCTGTACCCCGTGCTTGAAAAAGACAGCCGTGGGCAAGAGCTGGACGGCAGGTACGCCTACACCATGCGGTTCGCGCCGCGCAGCCTGCCGCCGGTCAACGCGTTCTGGTCCATGACCCTGTACCGCTTGCCCGAACAATTGCTGGCGCCCAATCCGCTGGGCCGTTACCTGATCAATTCCTCCATGCTGCCGTCGCTGAAAAAAGACGCGGATGGCGGGGTCACCATTCACATCCAGGCGCAGTCCCCGGGCAAGGGCCGCGAATCAAATTGGCTGCCCGCGCCCGACGGCCCGTTCATGGTGACGATGCGCTATTACTGGCCCAAGCCGGCGCTGTTGGACGGCAAGTGGGTCACACCGGAAATCGAACGCGTGGCGCGCTAGCGGCATGAAGCGCAACTTCAACATCCACGATCTGCGCGTCTTCTACACGGTTGTCATGACCGGCTCGACGCGCCAGGCCGCGCAGGTCATGAGCCTGACGCAGCCGGCGATCGGCCACGCCGGCGCAGATGCCGTAACTGCCCAACTCCACCGCCCGCGACCGCGTCAACCCGACCACGCCCCATTTGGACGCGGCATAGGGCGTGCGCAAAGGCACCGCTCAGGTCCACGGGCAGGGCGGTCAAGTCTTGCGGGGTCATGCGGGTTCCCTGGAAGGCGTTATGGGTTTGCCCGTATGCGTCGTTGCGTCACTGCGTCATTGCGTCATCGGATCATTGCGTCATCAAGCGGCACTTGGATTCCTTCGGCGAGGTATAGATCTCATCACCCGGAATCTTCGCGACCAGCTTGTAATAGTCCCAAGGCCCCTTCGATTCGGCCGGCTTTTTCACCTGCATCAAATACATGTCGTGCACCAGCAGGCCGTCAGCGCGCACCGTCGCGTTCTTCACGAAGAAATCGTTTACCGGGTTGCTCTTGACCCACTTCATGATGGCTTCGCCGTCCGTCGTGCCGGTGGCTTTCACCGCGTTCAAGTAGGTGGTGGTGACCGAGTAATCGCCCGCTTGCAGCATCGACGGCTTCTTTTTCATGCGCTCTTCAAAGCGCGCGGCCCATTTGCGGGATGCGTCGTCCTGGTCCCAATACCAGGCGGTGGTCAGGTACATGTCTTGCCCGGCGGCCAGGCCCAGCGCGTGGATGTCGGTGATCAGCACCAGCAGGCCGGCAATTTTCATCTTCGGCGTCAGGCCGAATTCGGCGGCGGCCTTCACGGCGTTGCTGGTGTCGGCGGCCGAGTTGGCCAGGCCCAGCACCGTGGCGCCCGACGCCTGCGCCTGCAAGATGTAGGAAGAGAAATCCGATGTGTTCAGCGGATGGCGAACTCGGCCCTTTACCTGGCCGCCGTTTGCCTGCACCACGGCCGACGCATCGCGCTCCAGCGCGTGGCCAAAGGCGTGGTCCACCGTCAGGAAGTACCAGTCCTTGTTGCCTTCTTTAAGCATCGCGCGCGCCGTGCCGCGCGACAGCGACACCGTGTCGTAAACGTAGTGCACCGTGTACGGCGTGCATTGCGCATTGGTCAGTTCCGAGGCGCCCGCGCTGACCACGAAAAACGGCGTCTTCTTTTCTTCGGCCACCTTTGCCATGGCCAGCGCCGCGGCGGAATTGGCGCCCGCGATCAGCATGTCCACGCCTTTCTGATCCAGCCATTCGCGCGCGCGAGACGACGCAATGTCGGCCCGGTTTTGATGGTCGGCAACCAGCACTTCGATCTTCTTGCCGGCCACTTCGCCACCCATGTCCGCCACCGCCATCTTGATGGCTTCGGCCCCGCCCGGGCCGTCGGCATCGGCCGACAGGCCCGACATATCGGTGATGAAGCCGATGCGGATCACGCCGTCGTCGGCCACGGCCGCGCCGCCAAAGGCCAGCAGTGCCGAGGCTACCGCCGCGTTCAAGGTTTTTTTCATGATATGTCTCCCGCCTTGGGGTTTTGGTTTGGATGCCATGCCGTCGTCAGAACGCGACGTTGTCCCTGGATTTTGCATGGGTCTTGGACGTGCAATGTTTTATCGTGGCCCCGGCTGTCTCCGCCGGGTGCGGCCCATTCTGTCGCAGGGATCCGGCCTTGTCACCTGAACAGAAATTATCAATTGATACGGTTTCCGGTGCTGCGGCGCAGCGTGATCTTGGTGTCATCCACGCGGTCAGGCGCGACCCCCCTGAAATACAATCTGCCGCTATGTCCCGCCGCCCGCCCACCGACCCCCAATCTTCCGGCCCTGCCGGCCCGCGCTACGTTCTTGCCGTGGACCTGGGCGGCACCCGCTTCCGGGCCGCGCTGGTGGATGAGGCGGGAGGCATCGCCCACGCCTGCGCCATCGACAGCCCGGCGGGCAGCGGCTTGCAAGCCGGCTGGGACGAGATCGATGCCGACGAGTGGTGGCGCGGGCTGCAAGTGCTGTCCGACACCCTGGCGCGGCAGGCGGGCGCCGACTTTGACGCCATCGCCGCCCTCGCGATCTGCGGCGTCACCCGCACGCAGGTATTCGTGGATGCCCAGGGCGCGCCCGTGCGTCCCGCCATCACATGGCGCGACACGCGCACGGCGGGGGACGTGGCGCAATGGCTGGCCGCGATGCCCGCCGACCACCCCGAAACCGCGCAGATCAACGCGTTTCACCCGTGGGCGCGCGTGGCCTGGCTGCTGCGCGTCGAACCGCAACACGCCGCACGCGTGCGTGTCGTGCTGGAACCGAAGGACTACCTGAACTTCCGCCTGACCGGCCATGCCGCCAGCGACACCGTGTCCATGGCAAGACTGCCGGCGGCGGCGCGGCCGCAAGGCCCGGCCCCCGACCTGCTGACTGCGGTCGGCGCCGATCCCGGCTGGGTGCCGCCTTTGCTCGACCCCCTTGCCATCGTCGGCCCGGTGCAGCCCGGCCTGCCGGGTTCGCTGGCTCGTCTTGCAGGCCGCGGCGTGGTCGCCTGCTCGAACGACACCTGGGCCGCCGTGGCCGGGTTGGGGGCGTTGCGGCCCGGCTACGCCTACAACATCTCGGGCACCACCGAAGTCTTCGGCGCGGTCGGCGCAGAGCCGGTGCAGGCCGAGGGGCTGATGACGGTGAACTGGGGCAACGGCAACCACCAGATCGGCGGACCGGGCCAGAACGGCGCCGACACCATCGCCTGGCTGCTGCCCTTGCTGGGCGGGGTGGCCCGGTTTGGCGACTCGCAGCCTGGCGACATGTCCGTCGTCAGCCACGCCATGAACGCCTTGCTTAACGCGCCCCGCGACCCACAGCCCGCTCTGTTCCTGCCCTACCTTCAAGGCGAGCGCGTGCCTTACTGGGACCCGCAATTGCGCGGCGCCTTCATCGGCCTGAACCGCCGGCACGGCCCCGGCGACCTGGCATGGGCGGTGCTGGAAGGCGTGGCCTTCTTGAACCGCACGGTGTTGCAACGCGCCGAAGCCGCACTGGGTAAGCCGGTCGCAGAAATCCGCTTCGGTGGCGGCGCGGCGTCCAACCCGCACTGGTGCCAGGTCAAGGCCGACATCTGCGAACGCCCCGTCGTGGTGGGGCAGGCGGACCAGCCGGGCGTCATCGGCGCGGCGGCTGCCGCCTGGACCGCGCTTGGCCGCTACAGCAGCTTCGCGCAAGCCCAGGCCACCCTGGCACGCCCCGCGCACCGCTACGATCCCGACGCCACCCGACGCAACGCCTATCACCGGCTGTATGCGCAATTTCGCGCTGCCGAAGCCGCCTTGACGCCGGTCTCGCACGACTTGGCCTCACTGCGCCTGCCGTAAAAACCCTAAGTGCGACGACGCCGCAAAGCCGCCCTGCGCGGGGCGGCCCGGGTATAAACTGCTACGCCATCAGGGCGCGAACGCCCGGCAGGCGGTGGATAACCCTTGCACTACAACAAATACCAACGCAGCAAGGGTTGAGTCGATGCGCGGCATCCTGGAAAAGTACGGCACGGCAATCGCGGGACTGGTCCTGGTGGGCTTCTTCGCAATCGCCGCCCCTAATTTCGCGGCGCCTAACAACCTGTTGAACATCGCCAAGGAAACCAGCTTCCTGGCCATCATCGCCATCGGCTTCACGCTGGCGCTGGTGACGGCAGAACTGGACTTGTCGGTGGCCGACGTCGCCAGCCTGGCCGCCGTCGTCACCGGTGCGCTGGTCCATACCGGCCAACCGGTGATCGTCGCGATTGCGGCGGGCCTGGGCGTCGGCCTGCTGTGCGGCCTGGCCAACGGCATCGCGGTGACGCGGTTGCGCGTGCCATCGCTGATCGCCACGCTGGGCATGGCCGCCATGGCGCGCGGCTTCGCCTTCATGCTGACCGACGGCGTGTCGTACGTAGGCCGCTGGCCCACTGCCTTTACCGACCTGGCTCGCGCCAAGCCCTTCGGCATCCCGGCGCTGGTGCTGTGGATGTTGGGCATCGTGCTGGTCGCGTATTTCCTCATCAAGTGGACGCGCACCGGCGCACGCATGACGGCCACGGGCGAGGCCGGCGAATCCGCGCGCCTGGCCGGCATCAACATCCGCGCCATGAAAAGCATCGGACTGGCGCTGTCCGGCCTGTGCGCCGGCATCGCCGCCGTGCTGCTGACATCCAGCCTGTCGTCCGCCGCGCCCAACATGGCCGGCGACTACTTCCTGTACGCCATCGCCGCCGTGCTGCTGGGCATGACGATGTTCAACCCCGGCCATGCCAACATCGGCGGCACGCTGGTGGCCGCGTTGATCCTGAAGGTGCTGGGCAACGGCCTGGTGCTGATGGGCGCGCCATATTACGTGCAGGACATCGTGCTGGGATTCATCATGATTGCATCCGTCGCGGTGTCATCGGCCGTGCTGAAGAAAGCGGCTTTCAAATTCTGATCCGAAGGGGAAACCATCATGAAGACATTGATTAAGCGCACGTTGCTGGCGGGCGCCTTCGCCGCGCAGGCGTTGGCCGCCAGCGCCGCCCACGCCTTTGACGTCGGCATTGTCGCGTTCCAGATGTCGTCCGAGACGCACGCCCGCGTGGCCAACGCCGCCGCCCAGGCCGCGCGCGCCAAGGGCTGGACGGTCACGCAACTGAACGCCGAGGGCTCGTTGCCCAAGCTGGCCGAACAGCTGGACACGCTGGTCAACAAGAAGGTCGATGCCATCGTCGTGGCGATGGGCAAGCCGGTGGAAACCGACGCGCAGTTGCAGGCCGCCAAAGAGAAAGGCATTCCGGTGGTGGGCGTGATGTCCGGCGCCAGCCCGCACATGCTGTTCGACGTGGAAGTCAACGAATACGCCACGGGCGCGCAGTCGGTCTTGTACCTGCTGGGCAAGATGGGCTATCAGGGCAACATTTTGTCGGCGCGCTTTGATGGCAACTCGGGCACGCGCATTCGCGGCAAGATGCTGGACGCGGTGCTGACGGAGAACACCGCCGTCAAGGATCTGGCCAAGTTCAGCATGGCCCGCACGCAAAGCTGGCGCGACGATGTGCGCAACGGCATGCAGGCGCTGTTCCTGCGCCATCAAGGTCAGTTCAAGGGCGTGTGGGCATCGTTTGACGGGCAAGCCTACGTCATCGACGACCTGCTGCAATCGCAAGGCATGAAGAAGGGCGACATCACGCTGGTGTCGGTGGACGGCGGGCCCGAAACCTATCGCCGCATCGCCGACCCCAACAGCCTGATCACCGCCACGATGATGATTCCGTTCGAACAGCTGGGCACCAGCGCCATCGATTCCATCGACCGCATCGTGGTCAAGAAAGAGCCCAAGGAAACGGTGGCCTCCGGGCCATACCTGTTCATGGATTCGGTGTTGGTCGATGCGTCCAACGTGCAGAAGTTCTTGCAGCCGGGGGCGAAGTGAATGGGGTAGGAGCATGACGCCAGTGACTCCCATCACCGCCGCCTTGTCGCTACGCCAGATCCGCAAATCGTACGGCGCGGTCGAGGCCCTGAAAGGCGTGGACCTGGACGTACCCGAAGGCAAGGTCATGGCCATTTGCGGCGACAACGGCGCGGGCAAATCCACGTTGATCCGCATTATCTCGGGCGCGCAGGAACCCACGGGCGGCGAACTCAGCCTGAACGGCCGGGCCGTCGCCTTCCGTTCGCCGCACGATGCGTTGGTCCAGGGCATTGCCACCATCTACCAGGACCTGGCCCTGGCGCCGCGCCTGTCCATCTGGGAAAACGTCTTCATGGGGGCCGAGCTGGTCCGCCGCGTCGGCCCGCTGCGCGTGCTGGACAAGCGCCGCATGGCCGAGCAGGCGCGCGGCTATCTCCAGCGCCTGTCGGTGCCCATCGACGACATGGACCGCCCCGTTGAACGCATGTCGGGCGGCCAACGCCAGGCCGTCGCCATCGCCCGCGCCCTGCGCTGGGACGCGCGCGTCGTCATCATGGACGAGCCCACCGCCGCCCTGGGCGTCAAGGAAACCGCCTTGGTCCTGAACCTGGTGCGCAAGCTGCGCGAAGAAGGGCGCACGGTGATCCTGATCAGCCACAACATGGCCGACGTGGTCGCGCTGGCCGATCGTGTCGCCATTTTGAAAGGTGGCGTCAAAGTGATCGAACGCGATATCGCCGGCCTGGACGCCGACGCCCTGGCGCATCGGGTGATGACGGGTAAAGATTGATTCTGGCGGGCGTGCCCGCATTTGCGCCTGATGCATAAAAAACAAGCCGCCGCCGGGTTTCCCCTGGCGGCGGCTTTTTATCGTGCAGCGGCGGGACTTAGTCCTGGCGGCTGGTCACTTCAACCAGGTGGTAACCGAACTGCGTCTTCACCGGACCTTGCACCACGCCGACCGGGGCGCTGAACACGACGGTATCGAATTCCTTGACCATCTGGCCCGGGCCAAACGTGCCCAGGTTGCCACCGTCACGGCTCGACGGGCAGCTGGAGTTTTCCTTGGCGACTTGAGCAAAGTCAGCGCCGTTTTCAATGGCGGTCTTGAGTTCGTTGCACTTGTCTTCGGTGGAAACGAGGATGTGACGGGCGGAGGCTTGTGCCATGTGGAGGCTCCTTGCGGAATAGATTGGGGAGGGGAGAGTAACGCATTTGGGCGTGCTCACTACGGTGCCATCATAAACTGGCTTTCATGGCGGCCCTGTTGCGGTTATTAACCCGACGTTACGCCAGCCATTCCCGAAACGGCCCCAAGTCCATCCCGCTGGGCACATACCAAACCTTGCGGGTCTTGTCCCATTGCGCGCCCAGCGCCTTGACCACGTCCCGGTTCGCGTAGGCCACTTTCAAATCCCGGTGGCCCACCGCTTGCACCGGCGCGGCCATGTTTCGGCGTAGCGCGGTGTCCGCGCGCTTTTGCGTGGCGGCCAGTTGCATCTGGTCGATGAACGCGCTGCGGCGCGTGGCGTCTTGCGTCGATATCAAGGTCAGGCGCGACTTGGTTCGTGTTGCTGCTACATAAAACAGGTTCTCTTCTTCGCGGCGTTGACGCAGCGGGTCGGGGAATGCGTCGGCGTCCATGAAGGGCAGGACGACGTGTTCGAATTCCTTGCCCTTGACGTTGACGATGCAATCCATCTGCACCGTGTTCTTGCCGGGCCGCGCGCCGACGAAGGCTTCCGCCGCGCCGATCCATTCCGAGAACTCGCGCAGCGTCTTGGCCGACGCCTTGGCCGATGCGATGAAACCGTTGATCGACCGCGTGACGACGGACGCCTCGTAGGGGTGCACGTACAGGCGCCTGGCCAGCTTTTCCATGTCCATTCCGTCGCGCACGGACTCCAGCGCCAGGTAGGCGGGGGTGTCGGTGGACAAGGCGCGCAGGTGTTCCACCGCGTCCGTGATGCGGGCGCGGGCGGCGGGGCTGCCCACGCGCTGGATCTGGCCGCTGAAAAAGTGCTTCAGCGCGGACGGCTCCTTGGCCAGCGTGGTCTGGGCTTCGCGCAGTTCCTGCGGCGTCAGCGGCACTTCGGCAAAGGTGGTCAGCGCGTCCACGATGGCTTCGCGCGTGGTGGGCGCGGCCACGTGGTGAAAGTCGTCCAGCGCGATGGCCAGCATGCCGCGCAGGAACAGGATTTCTTCGCGCAGCAGGTAGCTCTTCATCGTCAGCGTGCGGTAGGGCAGGCCGGCGTTCATCAAGGCGTTTTCGATTTCGATGGATTGATGCGCGTCGCGCAGCAGGACGCAGCATTGGTCCAGCGGTTTGCGGTCCTGCTTCCATTGCAGGATCGCCTTGACGACCCGGTCGCCACACGCACCCGGCGTGTCGGCGTACGCGGCCTCGTGAATGTCAGTGCGCAACGGCAGGTTTGAATCCACCGGCTTTTGCTTGAACGCTTCCATCGCGTAGGCCAGATGCGGGCCGTGGCGGTACGTCATCGTCAGCGGGTAGTTTGCGCAATCCGGGAAGCTGGCACGGATGCGAGTTTGCAGGAACGATTCATCCGCGCCCAGGTGTGAATAAATCACCTGGTCTTTATCGCCCACGCCTACAAAATACGTAACGTCCACATTCAGCAGCGCTTCGATAATGCAGAACGACGCTTCGTTGATGTCGTGCAGCTCGTCACACAACACCAGCCTGTAAGGGGCCAGCACGTCGCGCGGGTCGGAAGAAGACCGCAGCAGGCGGGCCAGATCGTACGTGGCGTCAAAAAACCCCCGGGCGTCTACATAACCGAACACATCAACGCGCTGTTTTTCGTATTCAACGGCCCACAGATAATCGGTGATTGTCACGCCCGCGCTTTCGGCGATGGACACGGCATCGGCCTCGTCATTCGGCGCGATCTGCATCGTGGCTTTCAGCTTCAGCAGGTTATCCAGAAACTGGCTGACGGCCGTGTTGTGCGTACGGATATCCAGCAGCTCGGCATATTGCGGGTTATTGGCCGCCACGCTTTCCAGGGCGTACAAGGCGTAGGCTTGTTGTTCGCGCGTGGACGGCAACACCTCGGGCTTGCCGTCTTCGATCTTTGCCAATACCCGCTGCGCGTACTCTTCAACCGTTTGCACAGGGACGCGCCGCGCCGTGTTGTAGGCGATACCGACGTCGACCAAGCGCGTTTGCAGCACCTGGCGCGCTTCATCCGTGAACGTCAGCGCCAGGATGTCTTCAGGCGGCAGGCCGCGCGTCAGCGCTTCGCCGATGCGCAGGGCCAGTGTGGTGGTCTTGGCGGCGCCCGCGTTGGCGATGACCAGGCTGGTCCGGCTGCGCGAGATCTGGATCCGGGCCTGTTCTTCAGTGGGCACGAATCCGGACGGGAAGAACTGGGGGGCAGGGGAGTTTGTGGTCATCTAGGCAAAAAAGGCGCGAGCAGAATGTCGCAGCGGAAGACGCCAGTGTAACGATTCCAAAAACGGGTTCCGCAACGCAAATGGCCGGCGGGCGCCAGGCGCGCCTGCCGGCCATTCAGGCCCTGACTACGGGGAAGCAGATATGGAAAGCGGACGTGCCGCGATCAGCGCACCGGCCACCCGTACATCAGGCCGCCGTCACGGTAAGACGCGTTCAGGCCGCGCGACAGTTTCAGCGGGCTGCTGGGGCCCAGGTTCTTCTCGAAGCTTTCGCCGTAGTTGCCGATGTGCTTGATGATGTTGTAGGCCCACTTGTCGTCCACGCCCAGGTTCTTGCCCATGCCGGGCGTCACGCCCAGCAGGCGTTGCACGTTGGGGTTGGTGCTTTTCAGCATCTCGTCCACGTTCTTGGACGTGACGCCGTATTCCTCGGCTTCCAGCATCGCGAACATAGTCCAGCGCACGACGTTGAACCACTGCTCGTCGCCCTGGCGCACCATGGGGCCCAGCGGTTCCTTCGAGAAGTTCTCGGGCAGGATGTCGTATTGGCCGGGGTTTTCCAGGTTGCTGCGCGCCGCGGCCAGTTGCGACTTGTCGCCGGTGAACGCGTCACAGCGGCCCACCGCGAAGGCGCGGATGATCTCGTCCAGGCGTTCCACCACCACCGGTTTGAACGCGATGTTGTGCGAACGGAACCAGTCCGCCAGGTTTAGTTCGGTGGTCGTGCCCGGTTGCACGCACACGGTGGCGCCGTCCAGTTCCTTGGCGCTTTTCACGTTCAGGGACTTGTTCACCATGATGCCCTGGCTGTCGTAGTAGTTCACGCCCACGCCGATCAACCCCAACGTGGTGTCACGCGTGAGCGATAGCGTGGTGTTGCGCGGCAGGACGTCGACTTCGCCGGATTGCAGCGCGGTAAAACGCTGCACGGCGCTGACGGCCATGATCTTGGATTTGGCGGGGTCGCCAAACATGGTGATGGCCAGCGCGCGGCACAGGTCCACGTCCAGGCCGACCCAGCCGCCCTTGCTGTCATTGACCGAAAAGCCGGCCACGCCGGTCGAGACGCCGCATTGGACAAAGCCCTTGTTCTTGACGCTGTCGAAAGTCACGCCCGCCGTGGCGGCCCAGGACGAAAGAAATAAGGCGGTGCCTGCCGCAACGTGTTTGAGTGCTTTCATGGTGTCTCCGCGCGCTGGGCGCATTGGTATTCTGTCGGCCGTGGGCCGAGGTGCGCGGAATGGTAGCCACGCCGCCTGGGCGGGAATATCAGGGAATTCCCGTTAAATCCACTGGGCGGAATTTACGGGGATAATTCTTGCCGGGCCGACACAGGGGCGATAAATGAATCAGAAAGATCCACCCGAAGATGCCGACGACGGCGGCCACGCCCGGCGCCGCCCGGGGCGTGGTTTCGTCAAGCAGCAGGTGCAGGGCACGTGGCGTGAACTGATCCGCGTCAATACCAGCGACCGGCGTTGGGAAATGCCGCTGGCCGCCGCGCTGTCTTCCGGCTTGCCATTAATGGTGGGCGCGTATTTTGGCCGCATGGACTATGGCCTGATGTCCAGTTTGGGCGGCATGGTGTTTCTAAGCCTGCCCAATACTTCACTTGCCCAACGCATGATGATGCTGCTGGCGGCCGCGTTCGGCATGGTCGCCTGCTACGCCATCGGCGCGCTGACGCAGTTCTGGCCCACGGCGATGATTGCCGCGCTGACCGTTATTGCCATCCTGGTGAACATGGTGTGCCGCTGCTATCGGCTGGGGCCGCCGGGCAGCCTGTTCTTCATTATGGCCACCGCGATTGCCGCGTATACGCCTGGCCACATTGAAGATGTGCCGATGCGCGTTGGCATGGTGGCGCTGGGTTGCCTGGTGGCCTGCCTGGTGGCGTTTGCGTATTCCCTGCACATGACGCGCGTGGCGCCGCCGCCGCCCGAAGCCGTGCCGCCCAAACCGACCTTTGATTTTGTGGTGTACGACTCGGTCATCATCGGCCTGTTCGTGGGCATTTCTTTGTTGGTGGCCGAATTACTGCAATTGCCGCGCCCGTATTGGGTGCCGGTCAGTTGCCTGGCGATTATCCAGGGCGCAAGCCTGTGGGCGGCCTGGAACCGCCAGCTGCATCGGATATTGGGAACGGCGCTGGGTTTGTGCGTGGCGTGGGCGTTGTTGAGTCTGCCCTTGAATGTGTGGACGCTTAGCCTCGTGATGATGGCGCTGTCGTTCGGTATTGAAACGCTGGTGGTCCGCCACTATGCCAGCGCGGTGGCGCTGATTACGCCGCTGACCATATTCCTGGCCGAAGCGCCCCATCTAGGCCAGGGCTATCCGGCCGACGTCATTGAAGCGCGGTTTGTGGATACGGTCATCGGCGCGTTCATCGGGGTGCTGGGCGCGGTGCTGCTGCATAACCAACGCATACGGCCGCGATTAAGCCGGTGGATGCGCGCGGTGCTGCCGAATCGGGTGAGTTGATTACGTGGGCAGGGGGGGGCGGATGCCGGCCCTTGCCCATATTCCTTTGTCGTTATCCGCCTGTAGGCGCCAGCCCCGCCACGCAATAGGGGCAATCGGCATCCGGCTGGGCGGTTTGCACCATGGCGCCTTCCACGGCCGCGCCATGCAAACATTCATGCGACAGCCACTGGCTCAGGCGCTCATAGCTTTCCATATTGCTGCGCCAGTTCGGCGCGCACAGGTAGTAACCCAGCGGGCTTTCAAACGCCCGGTCGAACACGTCCACCAGCTGCCCCGTCGCCAGTTCCTTTTCGATCAGGCAATGCGGCATCAAGGCCACGCCAAAGCCGGATGAGGCCGCCTGGATAATCATCGAAAACAGATTGAACCCCGGGCCGAAACGCGCGCGATCATAATCGCCGATATACGTGGAAAACCAGTATTCCCACGACAGCGGAATCTCGATGTGCTGTAGCAGGGTGCACTGCTTGATGTCTTCCAGGCTGTTGATGGGGTGCTGTTCCAGATAATCGGGCGAGCACACCAAGCGGGTTTCGCGCCCGGTCAGGTACTTGGCGTCGCCATCGTGCCAATCCCCATAGCCATACTGGATGGATGCGTCGAAATCCAGTTCGGTGCTTTTGTAATCCGCCACGCTGTAGCGCACGAAATTGACCGAGATGTCCGGGTTGAAGGCGCGAAACGTCTTCAAGCGGGGAAACAACCATTGCGCCGCGAAGGTGGGCGCGGCGGATACGTTCAACGACTTGGCCGACTGCTGCGTGGCCATGACCTGCGACGTGGCGCTTTCCAGTGTGTGCAGGGCCGGCCGGATCAGGCTCAGGTAGGTCGCGCCCATGCGGGTCAGCTGCAAGCCATTGGTGGCACGAATGAACAGTGTGTGGCCCAGATAGCTTTCCAGCGTGGCGATATGCCGGCTGATCGCGCTTTGCGTCACGAACAGTTCCTTGCCCGCCTTGGAGAACGACAAGTGACGCGCCGCCGCGGTGAACGCGTTCAACTCTGAGAGGGTGGGGCAGCGACGTCTCATGATGGTGTGCGCAATCCGGCTATGAATCGCGGATAAGGAATGTGGCTTAAAACCGGCGCGGAGCATTCCCAAAGAGGGGTATGAGTAAAGCTCATAAGGCTGTTCTATTTTGTGTCGAACGCCTAAGGGGAGACCCGGTATCGGACGTTTGGATTGTACCGGTAGAGTTCGCCATGCTGAATTTCCTGCATGTTGAACAGATAGCGTGATTTATTTATGAAGCCGGTTGTTGTTAAGAATTGCAAGATCTTGAATACCCGATCGATGGTCCTCGAAGACGCGGCCAACGTATTGATCGAAGACGGAATGATCTCCCGCATCAGCGCCGACGCGCTGACGGCGCCCGACGCCGAGGTGGTTGACGCCAAGGGCATGACCTTGATGCCGGGCATGATCGACTGCCACGTGCACGTGGTGGCCTCGTCGTTCAACCTGGGCCGCGTGGCCGCCTTGCCCAACGCGCTGGCACTGCTGCGCGCCTTGCCCATCATGCAAGGCATGCTGGACCGGGGCTTTACCTCGGTGCGCGATGCCGGCGGCGCGGATTGGGCCTTGGCGCAAGCCGTGCTGGACGGCGTGGTCGATGGCCCGCGCCTGTTCTGCTCGGGCAAAGCCCTGTCGCAGACGGGCGGCCATGGCGACTTCCGGCCGCGCAACGACGAGCTGGACCCGTGCCCGTGCTCGGTCAAGATCGGCAACATCGGCCGCGTGGTCGACGGCGTCGACAACTGCCGCCTGGCGGTGCGTGAGGAAATCCTGAAAGGGGCCACGCAGATCAAGGTCATGGCCTCGGGCGGTGTGGCGTCGCCGAACGACCCGATCCAGAACCTGGGGTTTTCTGAATCAGAACTGATCGCCATCGTTGAAGAAGCCAGCAACGCGAACACCTATGTGATGGCCCACGCTTACACGCCGCGCGCCATCACGCGTGCCGTGCGCTGCGGCGTGCGCACCATCGAACACGGCAACCTGGTGGACCGCGAGGCGGCCGAGGTGATGAAAGAACATGGCGCCTACATGGTGCCCACGCTGATCACCTACGAAGGCCTGGCCAACGACGGCGAGCGCTATGGCCTGCCGGCGGACTCGGTCAAGAAAATCGCCACCGTGCGCACCCAGGGCCTGAAGGCGCTGGAAATCCTGGACGAAGTCGGCGTGAAGATGGGCTACGGCAGCGACCTGCTGGGCGAAACCCACTACATGCAAGCCGACGAACTGCCCTTGCGCGCGCGCGTGCTGGGCAACGCCAAGGTGATCCAGCAAGCGACGTTGATTGGCGCCGAGATCCTGAACCAGGAAGGCTTGCTGGGTGAAGTCCGCGAAGGCGCGCATGCCGACCTGTTGCTGGTCGACGGCAACCCGCTGGACGACATCGCCCTGCTGACGCAGCCCGATTCCATCAAGCTCATTATGAACCGCGGCTTGCTGCACAAGAACGCCTGCTGACGTTCTTTCACCCTTACTTCCGGAAATCTTCACCATGTATTCCGTATCGGACCGCCTGGAACGGCTACCGTTTTCCAGCTTCCATTTCAGGTTGCTGATGATCGGCGGCCTGGGGCTTGCGTTTGAAGCACTGGACGCCGGCATCATTGCCTTCATCATCCCCTCGCTGCGCACGCAGTGGGGCTTATCCACCGGCCAGATCGGCTGGATCGCCAGCAGCACGTACGTCGGCTTTCTGGTGGGCGCGCTGTTCTCCGGCATCCTGGGTGACCGCTACGGCCGCAAGAAAATCATGATGTGGGCCTTGCTGCTGTTCTGCGTGGCCACGTTCATCAACGCGTTTGCGCGCAACTATCACGAGTTCTACATCCTGCGCATGATTGCCGGCATCGGCATGGGCGCGGAAGGCGCCATCATCGCGCCGTATCTGGCGGAATTTGTCAGCAGCAAATACCGTGGACGCTTCACGGGCGCGCTGGCGGGTTTCTTCTCGTTCGGCTTCGTGCTGTCGGCGTTGCTGGGCTATTTCATCGTGCCGATGAGCGAGGACGGTTGGCGCTGGATCATGGTGATTGCTTCCGTGCCGGTAGTGTTTTTGCTGTGGTGGCGCAAGTCGCTGTTCGAATCGCCGCGCTGGCTTGAACACACCGGCCAGACCGCCGAAGCCGACCGCATCTGCTCGGCCATCGAAGCCGAAGTGCAGCAAAAGCTGGGCCGTCCGCTGCCCACGCCCGTCGCGACGCGCCGCGCCGCCACCGCCGCCGAAAATCCGCAAAGCGCGATGGAAAAGCTGACGTCCTTGTTCTCGAAAACCTACCTGGGCACGACGGTGCTGGTGTGGGTGTTCTGGATCACGGTGCTGTTCTGCTACTACGCCTTCCTGGTGTGGATTCCCAGCTTGCTGGTCGAGCGCGGTTTCACCATCACCAAGAGCTTTTCGTACACCATCCTGATCTATCTGTCGCAGATTCCCGGCTATTTTTCCGCCGCGTATTTCAACGACAGGATCGGCCGCAAGTACACGATTCTGGCGTACATGCTGCTGTCGTGCCTGTCGGCGCTGGGCCTGGCTTTGGCCAGTGGTGAACAGCAGATCATCATGTTGAGCATGTTGCTGTCGTTCGGCATGAATGGCGTGATTGCCGGTCAGTACACCTACACCGCCGAGATCTATCCGACCTCGATCCGGGCAACCGGCATGGGCGCGGCATCGGCCTTTGCGCGCATCGGCTCGATTGCATCGCCCACCATCGTCGGCGTGGCGTATCCCGTATTGGGCTTTGCCGGCGTGTTCGCCATGATGACGGCGATCTTGCTGGTGGGCGGGCTGGGCATCCTGTTCTTTGGCAAGAACACGCGTGGCGTGGTGCTGGAGGCGATTCACTGATGACGCAGACATCAACCTTGGCGCCGTGGGCGGCGCATGCGCGGGCACTGGCTCAGGCAGAAAACCGCGCGGCGCAGTGGCAAGTGGTGTCGGCCTTGCTGGCAGAGGCCTTCGGGCATCAGCTGTTCACCGCGCTGCTGTATCTGCCAGAGCACCGCCTGATGAAGCGCTTGTACACGTCGGATGAAAGCATCAGCCCGCTGGGCGGCTTCAAGGCCACGGGCAACGGGCCGTGGTCGCGTCATGTGCTGGAGCAAGGCCTGCTGTATGTGGCCAGCGATGAAGACGACGTGCGGTCGGTGTTTTCCGAAGCGCCGATGCTGATCGAGCGCGGCCTGCAATCCGCGTTCAATATTCCGGTGCGCTACCAGGGCCGGGTGATCGGGTCGCTGAACCTGCTGGCCGGTCGCAAAGCCTACGATCTTGCCGACCGGGATCTGGCGGCGGTGATCGCGGGCATGTGCGCGCCGGTCTTCATTGAGGAAATGCAGGCTGCGCAAGCGGCGGCGGCGGCGGTTGATCGTTCGGGGCTGGACAGCGTGTGAGCGGGGCGGCGGCAAGGAAGCTCACTCCGTTCTTTGCCGCCACCACTTCCGCCATGATCGATAACGCGATCTCGGCGGGAGTCTTGCTGCCGATGAATACGCCGGCCGGGCCGCGCAGCCTGTGCAGGTCGGCGTCGGTCAGATCAAAGTACTCGCGCAGCCGCGCGCGGCGCTGGTCGCTGTTCTTGCGCGAGCCGATGGCGCCGACATAGAAAGCGTTGGATTGCAGCGCATCGATCAGCGCCAGGTCATCCAGCTTGCGGTCATGCGTCAGGGCGACCACGGCGGTTCGTGCGTCGGGTTGCACGCGCAGGATGACGTCGTCCGGCATCTCGCGCGTGAAAGTTATGCCGTCCTGCGCCCAATCGCCCTGATGCGATTCACGCGGGTCGCAGACGATGATTTCAAAACCCAAGGTCAGCGCGATCTGGCAGAGATATCGGCTGGTGTCACCCGCGCCAATCACGATGAGGCGCGCGGCGGGACCAAATCCCACCGTCAACGTCGCGTCAGTCAATTGCGGCGCGATGTCGGGCTGTGCGCCCTGCAATAGCGTGTGCCCGGATGACAGATCGACGGTACGCGTGACGCAGCGCCGCTCCACGCAGGCTTGCAGCAGTTCTGGCAGCAGGCTGTGCGCGCCGATGCGTTCCATCAACAATTGCACCGTGCCGCCGCAAGGGATGCCGAAGCGGCGTGCATCGTCCGCCAGCACGCCGTAGCGCATCAGCACCGGCAAGTGCGCGTCATCGCCCAGGGCGCGAACGCGATCGGCCAAGTCGTCTTCAATGCAGCCACCGGACACCGACCCCACCACCGCGCCTTGCGCGTTCATCGCCATGATCGACCCGGCGGGCCGGGGCGACGACCCCCATGTACGGACCACGGTGAACAGCCAGACCGGGATGCCGGCTTGTTGCCAGGCCAAGGCTTGGCGTAATACCAGGATGTTGATGTCCGTCATGGGGCTGATGCTTGCGTGGCGTTGATGCGTGGCGTTGATGTGTTGTTGTGTGGCGTTGTCGCGTGGGTCAGGCCGCCAACACCGCCAGCACGGCGTCGGGCGTGAATGGCGCTTCGTAAAAGCGCGTTCCGGTGGCGTCGAACAACGCGTTGGCAATGGCGGCGGGGCCGGGTACGGATGCGGATTCGCCCGCGCCCATCGGCGGTTCGTCCTGGCGCGGCATCAGCAAGACATCGATGGCCGGTACGTCCTTGAAGCCGATGATGGGGTAGCCACCCCATTCGCGGCTGGCCACGCCGGCGTCGTCAAACGACACCTTTTCAATCAGACAGCGGCTAAGCGTCTGGATCACGTTGCCATGGACTTGATGGCGCACGCCGGCCGGGTTGACGATCATGCCCGTGTCCTGGCCGACGACAATGCGTTCCACGCGCACGCGCCCCGTGGCCGGGTCCACGCACAGGTCGATGACCCAGGCCGCCCACGCGGCGCCGAAGCCGGGGAACTTGCTGTGCACATAGCGCGCATAGGCAATGCCCCGCCCGCGCAGTAAGCCGTCGGCGTCCGGCTTGCCCCGGGTGCCGGCGGCGCGCGCTTGCCATCCGGCCTGCCTGGCCGTGGCGTCGATCAGCGCGACGGCGCGCGCGTCGTCCAGGTTGCGCAAGCGGTATTCGACCGGGTCGGCGCCGGCGGCCTCGGCCAGCTCGTCGATCATGCAGTCATGCGCAAAGGAATTGGGCAGGGCCGATACGCCGCGCAACCAAGACGAACGCACGATCGGCGGCATGTCGTGGCAGACGACGCGCCGCGCCGCGTAGCGATAGGGCGGCGCGGCGGTGCGGTCGCCCATCTCCAGCGTGCGCGGGTCGCCCGAGACGGCGCCGGTCAACAGCAAGGCCAGCAGTGGCGCATCGTTGGACGGATAGCGCACGGCGAAGTCGACCGCCAGCAGATTGCCTTGCGCGTCGATGGCGGCGCCCACGTCCATCAACTGGCCGGTGCCCTTGGGCTCCCATTGGTGTTCTTGTTCACGCGTCAGCTGCACGCGCACCGGCGCGCCCACCGCCATCGACAGCAGCGCCGCGTCGGCGCAGACGTCGTCCGCGCAATTGCGCCCGTAGCACCCGGCGGCTTCCAGGCGGATCAGGTCGATCTGGCCTTCGCCCAGGTTCAGCAGCCGGTCCAGATCGGTGCGCAGCATGTGGGGGTTTTGCGTGCCCGTCCACACCGTCAATCGCCCGTCACGAAAATCCGCCACGGCGCAGGAAGGGCCGATGGACGCGTGCATTTGATACGGCCAGACGTAGCGGCGGCGCAGGTGCGTGGCGGCCCGGGCGCAGGCGGCGTCCACGTCACCGTCTTCGATCAGCGGCCGCGCGCGGGCCGGGTTGGCGTGGATGGCGGCAGCCACGTCGCTCAGGTCGGGCGCGGGGGCAATGGGCTTCCACCGGACCTTCAGGGCGCGCATGGCGGCAATGGCCTGTTCTTCGCGGTCAGCCACGACGCCGATGAAATCGCCTTGCACCACCACCTGCACATTGCCCGGCAGATGGGCCACGGAGGCGCGGTCCACATCGATCAGGCATTGGCCGATGAAGTCGCCGGCATCGCGCCCTGGGTGCGGCGGGCGCACGACGCGGCCATGCCGCATGCCCGGCACGCGTACGTCGTGCACGAAGCTCAGTTCGCCCGTGGCCTTGGCGGGGATGTCCACGCGGGCGACGCCCTGGCCGACGATGCGATATTCGCTGGCGGGTTTGAGGCGGACGGGTGCGTCGGGCGCGGCCAGCGTCAAGCGGATGTGCTGGCCGGCAAGCAGATCGCCATAGCTGAGCGCTTGCGGGCAGTGTGGCGCGGCATTGTTGTGATGCGTCGTATCGCCGTCGTCGCGCCCACCTTGGCGTGGCCGGCGATCCTCCTGGTCCCGCACCTGCACCACGCCATCACGCACGCACAGCGCGTCACGCGGCAAGCCCAGCCGCTGCGCCGCCAGCATCAGCAGATGTTCGCGCGCTTGCGCTGCGGCGCGGCGCAAGGGCACGGCGGAAATCTGGATGCTGGCGCTGGCGATGGTCGGCCCCTGGTTGGGCGCGGCGCTGGTGTGGCCCAGCACCATGTCCAGCCGTGACAGGGGCACGTCCAGTTCTTCGGCAACGATCTGCGTCAGCGACGTGCGGATACCGGTGCCCAGGTCCACATGCCCGTTGAATGCCAGCACGCGCCAGCCAGGCGACGGCGTGTCGCCGGAGACCAGGCCGGCATCACGCACGATGGCCACGAATATTTCGGGCGTGGGCTGGACGTATTCGGTGGCAGAGCCCGGCTGACCCGGCGCGGGTTTGGGCGGCGCCGACGGCTCGCGCACCACCAGCAAGGCGTCGGGGTGGGCAAGCAGCGCGCCAGGCAGTAGGTGGGGCTGGGGCAGGGTCATGAGGGCAGCGAAGGGGAGGGGCCGGGCCGGTTGACGATTATGTCGCGCTTAGCGCGCGGCCGGCAGTGGGGCATCCACCAACGCGCGCGTCTCGGCCAGCGCGTGGTCCAAGGGCATGACAGCCGCGTACTTCTGCGCCATGTCGAACAGGTTGGCTTCGTGCGGCCCCAGCGCGCGGTCGCCGCAGCAGTCGGACACCACCAACGGCCGAAAACCCGCCTGCATGGCATCCACCACGCTGGCGCGCACGCAGCCGCTGGTCACGCAGCCGGCCACCAGCAAGGTCTGCACGCCGCGCTGCGCCAACCACGGCGCCAGCATGGTGCCAAAGAATGCAGACGGCGTGCTTTTGCGCACCACGTATTCGCCGGGCGCCGGGGCAAGTTCGGGCACGATGGCGCTGTTGTGGCTATGTTCTTTCAGGGCCAACATCGCGGGCACCTTCAAGCAAAAAATGTTGCTGTCGGCATCGTCGTCCGAGAACACGATGCGGCTGTGCGCGACCGGCCAGCCGCGTTCACGCGCGTGGGCCAGCAAGTGCCGCGTCTGCGCAATGGCCGGCGCAATGTTGCCGCCGCCCAGCACGGCCGGGTCGGCAAAGCCGTTGACGAAGTCCACGATCAGCAGGCCAAAGGGCGCCTTCAGCGGCAACGGCGTGCCGAAGCCTTGCCGCGAGTAGGCCGAGATGTCACCCGCGACGGCGTCGGCGGGAATGGTTTGGGTGGAGGCATTCATTTGTTGTCCTTGCGGCGGGCGGCATGCGCCAGGCCGGGTTCGTCTTGCACCACGCCGCGCGTCACCATCGGCTGGCCGTCCAGCGCCACGCTGCAATGGCGCATGGGGATGTCGATATGGCAGGCGGTGGTGCGGCTGCCGCCCGCTTCATTGTTGGGGCCCATGGACCACAGGAAATTGCCCTCGAAGGCGCGCGCGTCCATGCCGATGTGCGCTTCCTTGTTGTAGTGCGCCAGCATGGACCACTGCGCGCGCGGTTGCAGGCCCCAGCCGATGTGCGACACGGCATACGCTTCCGGGTCTTCATACGCCGCCATGTATTCCTTCAGGATGTCTGCCTGAAGCCCGCCGTTGATGCGGGTGACGTAACCGTTCTCGATGACCAGTTCAATCGGATCGGTCACGTAGTCTTTCATGGGCAAGAGGATGTCGCCACGGTCCAATACCACGCGGCCTTGGCTTTGCCCTTCGTTGGGCCAGGTCAGCACGAAGCCGCTGGGCCAGTGGTCCCAGCGGCCGGGTTCGTCCACGAAACCGTATTCCGATATCGCGGGAAACTCGCCCAGTTCGCAGCGCAGGTCGGTGCCGGCGTCGGACGTGATGTGCATTTTCTTGGCGGCTTCGATGCGACGCGCGGCGGCCTGCACGCGCGCGCGGTCGGCCTCGGTGGGGACCAGGCGGCACAGCACTTCGGGCGGTTCGATGGCCAGCAGGATCTTGGTGCCGGTCTGCAAGATGTCATGCTGCTCGGGCGAGAACAGCAGCGTCATCAGGTCCAGCACCAGGTCGCTGGCGTTCAGCGCGGCGATGGCGGCCGGGTTGCCCGTCAGCGGCGTGGCGCCCAGATACGCCAGCGCGTCGCGGCTGATGGACTTTTCCGCGTTGACGGGCGGCAGGTCCAGGCGGTTGACGCGGGCGCCCAGGTCGGTGGCGGCGGCGATCGCGCAGCGCAAGGTTTGCGGGTGCGTGTCGGCGCCGGTCAGCACGGTGACGATCTGTCCGGCTTCAAGCCGCGACAACGTCAGCACCTGCTTCCAGGCGTGGATCAAATCGATATCGCTGACGGACATGGCGGGCTCCTTGAATCAGCGGATTGGGAAAAGGGCGGATCAGTCGATCTTGCTGCCAAGAAAATCGCCGAAGGCGGCGTAGAAGCCGGCTTCGTTGTCCCACGGAATCATGTGGCCCGCGCCGGGTACGCGCACGTGCTGCGTCTGCGGCGCCAGCCCCTGCCATTCGGCCACATCGTCATCGCCGACGACGCCGCCCTTTTCGGCGGTAACGAGCAGCATCGGGATCTTGATGGCGGGCAGGTCCGCGTGGATGTCGTCACGGCCAAAGTCTTCAAAGCTCTGCACAATCGCCGGTTCAAAGCAGGTGTGCAGCCATTGCGCGCGCAGTTGGCGCTGGGCTTCGGTCCAGGTGGGGCAGAAGGCCAGCATGTCCTCGGCGCTCATGCCGTGCGTGGCCTGGCGAATGGAGTCCACGTACCACGGCAGATTGGCCGGGTACGGGCGGCGGCCCGGGCCGGATACCGGTGGGTCCACGAGGACCAGGCGAGTTAGCGCCTGGGGTTGGCTGCGCGCGGCGCGCACGGCGATGCGGCCGCCCATGGAATGGCCGACCAGCGCGTAGTGGGCCAGTTGCAGCGCCTGGGCAAACGCATTGACGTCAGCCGCTTGCGCGTCCAGGCCGTAGTCCAGCCCGGGGCCGGACGCCGACAGGCCCCGGCCACGCACGTCCAGCACATAGGTGTCGAACTGGCGACCCAGGTGTTCAGCCACAAAGCCCCAGGTGACGGCCGGGCTGGTGATGCCGGGAATCAGGATGACGGCGGGGCGGCCGGCGCGTTCGCCTGTTGTGCCGCCGTAACGCAGGTAGTGCTGGCGGATGCCGTTGGCGTGGACGTTGGCGCCGTACAGAAAAGTGCTATTGGCTTGGGCTTGGGTCATTGTGCGCTCCGGGAGTAGGGGTAAGCGCCCGATAGCAGGGCGCCGGCGCCGGGTACCACCGGGTCCAAGCCCAGTTCTTTCAGGATGGCGTAGGTGGTGGCGATGGACGCCGTGAGAACGGGTTTGCCGGTTTCCGCTTCCACTTGCGAGACGGCGGGCAGCGACGGCATTTGCACGCAGGCGGACAGCACGATCACATCGGCGTCGGCCACATTCATGCCGGCGACGATGCCCGGCAGCTTGGCCGGGTCATGGCGGCCCACGTCCAGGTTGTCGGGAATTTCCAGCGCGCGCCAATCCACGATTTCGAATCCTTCGGCGGCGATGTAGTCCATGACCAGTTCGGTCAGCGGAATCATGTAGGGCGCGACCAGCGCGATTTTCTTGGCGCCCATCGCATGCAGCGCCTCGACCAGCGCGCCTGCGCTGGTGATGACGGGCGCGGAGGCGCCGTTTTCGGCGGTGCGCTCGGTCAGCCGTTTCTGGGACACGCGGTGGTAGCCACGCCCCATGGCCATGATGGCCACCAGGCAGGCGTAGCCCAGCACGTCGACGCGCGCATCGCTAAGTTCAAGCGCGCAGCGGTCGCTTTCGGCGTCCATGGCGGCCAGCTCTTCCTTCTGCACTTTCTTCATGCGCATGCGGCTGGAATGAAACGTGAAGCGATCGTTGGGGCGCAGCGACGAATGCGCCTGCAACATGGCGGGCACCTCGGTTTCCATCGTGGTGTTGGAACTGGGGACGATCTGGCCGATACGGAATGTCTTCGTCATGGAGAAGCCTTGAAAAGGGGCGGGCCTAGGGTTTTCGATAAATTCAAAAGAAGCGTATACGCTCTATTCTTGCAAAGAGCAGCGCAGATGACCAGCCCGCCTGTTGTAGTGGTTTTCACCTAAGTGTGCGCGAGCAATGCACTATTTTGGTGATTCCTCTGCGGGTTTACGCGCGGGTCATCTTTTTATGTATCCATAAATTAAGCGTGTACTCCATAATTTCTTGAATTGGCTTCAGCAGTCTTTCACCATCCAGCAAGGAGAAGTTCCGTGTCTACATCCCCTCGTATCGCCATCGTCGGCGCGGGCCTGGGCGGCGCCGCCACCGCCGCGCTGCTGCTCAAGCAAGGGCTTAACGTTCGCGTCTACGAGCAGGCGCCCGGCTTTTCGCGATTGGGGGCCGGTATCCACGTGGGGCCGAACGTCATGAAGATCCTGCGCCGCATTGGTATCGAGGATGCGCTGAACGCGCAGGGCTCGCACCCGGACTTCTGGTACAGCCGCCATTGGGAAACCGGCGACATCCTGGCGCAGATTCCGCTGGGCGATTACGCCGTCAAGGAATACGGCGCGTCGTACCTGACCGTGCACCGGGGCGACTTCCATGCCTTGCTGGTCGACGCCTTGCCCAAGCACGTGGTGGCGTACGACAAGAGCCTGACTCGCGTGGAAGATCGCGGCGACGTGGTGCTGATGCACTTTGCCGACGGCACCTCGGAAGAGGCGGACATCGTGATCGGCGCCGACGGGGTCAATTCCCGCATTCGCGAAGAACTGCTGGGGCCAGAGCTGCCCAAGTACGCGGGCTATCTGGCGCACCGCGCGGTGTTCCCCACGCCGCGGACCAAGGCCGGCATGCTGCCCTTCGATTCCTGCGTCAAATGGTGGAGCGATGATCGCCACATGATGGTGTACTTCGTTACCAGCAAGGCCGACGAGCTCTACTACGTCACCGGCGTGCCGGTGGAACACTGGGACTTGAACGACCGCTGGCTGCCCAGCAGCAAGGATGAAATGCGCGAGGCCTTCAGCGGCTGGCACCCCACCGTGCAGGCGCTGATCGACGCCACGGTGGACGTCACCAAGTGGTCGCTGCTGGAACGCGACCCGCTGCCGCTCTGGAGCCGTGGCCGCCTGGTGTTGCTGGGCGATGCCTGCCACCCCATGAAGCCGCACATGGCGCAAGGCGCGGCCATGGCCATTGAAGATGGCGCCATGCTGGCGCGCTGCTTCCAGGAAGTGGGCGTGCAGAACCACGAGCTGGCCTTTGCGCTGTACGAAGCCAACCGCGCCGAACGCGCCAGCAAGGTGCAACGCATTTCGCACGACAACACCTGGTTGCGCACGAATGAAGATCCGTCGTGGTGCTTTGGCTATGACGTGTTCAACGAACCGCTGGTAGACCCCAAGACGCGGGCCGCGGCCTGAGGATCTGTCCGCCGCGCGTGCCAGGGGGCTTGCCCCTAGTCCCGTGTCGCGGCAACCTTCGTACTTTTCGAACTGCGACCACGCGCCACGCCTTATGGAACCCACCGTCAATTCCTGCCGCGCTACTCAGCCGATCCGCTTGAACGTCAACGGCGACGAGTGCACCGTGCCGGCCGCGCCCGACACGGCGCTGCTGCACGTGCTGCGCAACGACCTGGCGCTGAACGGGCCGAAGTATGGCTGTGGCCTGGGCGAGTGCGGCGCGTGCACGGTATTGATCGACGGCGTGGCCGCGCGGTCGTGCGTGATCCCGGTGCGGGCCGCGCAGGGCAGGGCGGTGGTCACGCTGGAAGGCTTGGGCACACGTCAGCAACCGGGCACGACGCAGCAAGCATTTATCGATTGCCAGGCAGCCCAGTGCGGGTATTGCCTGAACGGCATGATCATGACGGTGGAAGCGCTGCTGCGCCGCAATCCTGAGCCCACGCAAGACGCGCTGCGCAGCGAACTGCATCACAACCTGTGCCGCTGCGGCACGCATGTGGAAATCATGCAGGCGGCGCTGCGGGCGGTTCAGTTGCGGACGAAAAGTGTTGGTGTTGTGGGTGTTGCGGGTGTCGCGGGTGTCGCGGGTGCTGCGGGTGTCGCGGATGTTGCGGGCGGTGTTGATCTTGCGGATGGCGGACCCGCGCGATGAGCCAGGACGCGCTGGGGTCACCGCTGCATCACCTGGGCCTGCCCGCGGACTTGCTACACGGCGTGGCCTTGCGTCCGCCTGCCGTGCTGTGGGATGGCGCGCGGTATCGCGGCAGCGTCTTGCAGCAGGCGCAGTGGGATCAGGCGCGCGCGCTGTCGGGCGTTGTGACGGTAGTTCGGCACACACACTTCGCGGGCGTCGTCGCCGTCTCGCCCGTTCATGCCAGGCAGGCGGCCATGGCCTTGGCGCCCGTATGGGAAGCGCCGGATTCAGTCCAGACGCCACGTGATGATGTCGCGGATTCGGACGAAATTCGTTATGGCCTGTGCCTGCCGTCCTTTGAAGCGCCAGCCGGTGCTCGGGCGACGGTATGGGCGCTGAACGGGCATGCCGGCGTGTGGCTGCCGCCCTGCACGCCCGACACGCAAGCTCAGATACGCCGCGAGCTGGCGGTGCTGCTGCAACAAGCGCAAGAGACGATCCGCGTCACGGTGCATGCCACGATCGACGGGGCGGTCTCCGAAGGCCACGATGCGGTGCATCCGCTGGACTTGATGGACGCCGCCGCCGACGCCGCGCTGCTGTCGCAAGCAGTGGGCCGGCCGGTGTGCGTGGCCTGCCGGTCGGGTGTTGCTGAAGAGTTGGTGCTGCGTCTGCCGGTCGATGATGCGACGTTCGACTCGGCGGGTTGGGACGCTGCTGCGTTGAACGCAGGTGCTTCGAATGCAGGTGCTTCGAATGCAGGTGCTTCGAATGCTGCCGTTCCGAATGCTGCTGCTCTGAATGCATGGGCTTCAAACGCCGACACCTCCAACGCCTCGGTCACCAACGCCTCGGCCACCAACGCCTCGGCCACCAACGCGTCGGCCACCAACGCCACTGCCTTCGCGCCACAACCCGACTCGCGCGCCGCTGCCGGCGCCGCGTCGTTGCGGTCCGATGCACCCTGGGCGGTGCGCCCGAGCCTGGCGCGGCTGTTGAGCCAGCCCGCGCTGGCAGGCGCGTCGGCACAGGCGACGGTATGCGGCGCACCCGTAACGTCGCCCCGGCGCGCGCTGCCCCCGTTGCGCGCCAGTGTGGATGAATTGAACGCCGCGCAAGTCTTTGCGCAAGAAAGCCAATGGCATGAAGCCGCGCTGGCCCACGGCAAAGATCCCATCGCGTGGCGCGTGGAACACCTGCCCGAAGGCAAGGGCCGCGAGCTGGCGCGCCAAGTCGTGAGTCGCGCGAGATTAAACACTGGCGCCGGAGCAGGCGCAGGCGCAGGCAAAGACGCAAACGCAAACGCAGGCGCAGGCGAAGACGCAAACGCAAACGCAAAAGCAGGCGAAGACGCAAACGCAAACGCAGGCGAAGACGCAAACGCAAACGCCAACACCGACGCCGACGCCGACGCCGCCCCAGCGCCCAGCGCGGGCCTGCTGCATGGCACGGGCTTCGCCACCGCACAGGTGCAATGCGTGGATGACGACGGCGCCGCCCGCATGGTGTGGAGCGCCTGGGTGGCCGAGGTATCCGTGCGCGCCCAAACCGGTCAGGTCGAAGTCACCCGCGTGGTCGCCGGCCACGACAGCCAGCGCCTGCAACCGGCGCAAGGCGCGCCCGTACACGCCCATATCGAACAGCAAACGCCATGGCTGCTGGATAACGCGCGCCGTCTGCTGGCGGGGCCGCCGGCGTTTGACGATTGGGTCAGCCCGTCATTCAAGGATGACCCGCCAGACCGGACCGTACGCCCCTACGCAGGTAGCGAGGGCGCGATGCTGCCCCGCGCGGCGGGAGACGTCGCGGACGGCAACGTCACACAAGGTCGTCTGGCCGTGGACGGCGTGGTCACCTTGCCCGCCGCCGCCGCCATCGCCAACGCCATCCATAACGCAACCGGCGTGCGCCTGCGGCAAGCGCCATTCGACACCGAGGCGTTGCGCTTGGCGTTGCAAGACCATGGGCGACCAAGCTGGGGCACGTCGGCGCGGGGTCGTCTGGCGCGAGCCGGCGTGTGGCTCGCGGCCGGCGTCGCCGGTCTGGCCGGCATGGTCGCCGCGCTGTGGCCCATTAAGCCTGCGTTGCCTTTGACGGCTGGCCCCGACGTTTCCCTGTATTCAATGCGGGCCATCGAACGGGGCCGCCTGGTCGCCGCTGCCGGGGATTGCATCGCCTGCCACACCGCGCCCGGCGGACCCGCTAACGCGGGCGGTCTGGCGCTGGATACCCCCTTCGGCACAATCTATTCCACCAACATCACGCCCGACAACGACACCGGCATCGGCCGCTGGTCCTACCCCGCGTTCGAGCGCGCCATGCGCCAGGGCGTGCACCAGGACGGCCGTCAGCTGTATCCCGCGTTTCCCTACACGGCCTATGCCAAATTGAGCGAAGCGGACATGCAGGCGTTGTATGGCTACCTGATGTCGCAACCCGCCGTTAAGTCCGAGCCGCCGAAGACGCAGTTGGCCTTCCCCTTCAATATGCGCCCGCTCTTGGCCGGCTGGAATGCGCTGTTTCACGACGCCACGCCCTTCACGCCGGACCCGTCGCGCAGCGCGCAGTGGCTGCGTGGTGCGTATCTGGTGGAGGGCGTTGGCCACTGCGCCGCTTGTCATTCACCGCGCAACCGCCTGGGCGCGGAGAAGAAGGGCGTGCATTACCTGGCAGGGGGCGAGGCGGAAGGCTGGACCGCGCCCGCCTTGAACCAACTGGCCAGCGGACCACGCGCCTGGTCGGGTGATGAACTATTCCAGTATCTGCGCACGGGCTATTCCCCCAGCCACGGCGTGGCGGCCGGGCCGATGGCGCCCGTGATCCACGGCTTGGCAGAATTGCCGGACAACGACGTCAAGGCCATCACGACGTATTTGCTGGACTTGCCGAAGCGGCAGGGCGACGGCAACGGCGAATATGCTGCGTCGGCGGCATCGGCTTCGGCATCGGCATCGGCATCGGCATCGGCTTCGGCATCGGCTTCTGCGACACCGTCGCCCTCGCCCTCGTTGCCCTCGCCATCGTCCAAGACCGAGACCAAGACCACGGCCGAGACCACAACCGACACCGCGGCTGCGCCCAAGACCGCCTCTGCGTCTGCCTCCGCCACCACGCCCGCCGCTGTAACGATCCAATCCCTGCAAGGCCGGCGCGCCAACGGTGAACGCATCTATCAGAACGCCTGCGCGGTCTGCCACGAGGCCGGAAGCGGGCCCACGCTGTTCGGCGCCAAGCCCTTGCTAAGCGCCAACACCAACCTGCACGCCGACACGCCCGATAACCTGATTCAGGTGATCTTGCACGGCATCCAGGAACCCGCCGACGACGCGCTGGGGTACATGCCGGGCTTCAAGGACAGTCTTGACGACAGGCAGGTCGCCGACCTGCTGGGCTATTTGCGGGAACGTTTTGCGCCGGACAAAGAGGCCTGGGCCGATCCCGGCACGACGATTAAACGGCTACGCAACCATGCGGAGCTGAATTAAGGAAAACGCGGCCATAACGCGTGCGGCTTTAGTGATGATCACATCAAGGGGTTTCATCTATGTCAGCTTCATTGGTATCCGTGGACAAGGCCATTCAGGTGGCCGGCGTCGGCAAGTTCCAGTATCGGCTCTTTGTGATATTTGGCCTGGTCTGGATGGCCGACGCCATGCAGGTGCTGTCCATCGGCTTTTCCGCGCCGTCCATCGCCAAGACCTTTGGCATCACCGTGCCCCAAGCGCTGCAAAGCGGCACGTTCTTCTTCATCGGCATGTTGATCGGCGCGTTCGTCTTCGGCCGGATGGCCGACCGCATCGGCCGGCGACCCGTCCTGATGATCGCGGTGGTCATCGACGCCTGCGCGGGCGTGGCTTCGGCCTTCGCGCCTGAGTTCACGTGGCTGCTGCTTTTGCGTTTCCTGACGGGCATCGGCGTGGGCGGCACGTTGCCGGTGGACTACACGATGATGGCCGAGTTCCTGCCCAGCGATCGCCGTGGCCGCTGGCTGGTGCTGCTGGAATCGTTCTGGGCCGTGGGCACCATTTTCCTGGCGCTGCTGGCGCTGGCGGCGGTGTCGTGGGGCGATGACGCCTGGCGCGTGATCTTCTTCGTTACGGGCCTGCCCGCACTGATCGGCGTGGTGCTCCGGTTCTACATCCCGGAATCGCCGATGTACCTGAACCGCAACGGCAAATCCGACCAGGCGCGCAAAGTGCTGGAACGCGTCGCGCGCGTCAACCAGCGCAACATCGAAGTGCCCGCGCTGCAACCGGAAACGCCCGTCAACAAATCCATGTTCGCCTTGTTCTCGCCCAGCTACCGCCGCCGCAGCATCGGGCTGCTTCTGGCATGGGCGCTGATCTCCATCGCGTACTACGGCGTCTTCGTGTACCTGCCCATCAAGCTCAGCACCGCCGGCTTTGCCTTCATGCGCGGCCAGGAATTCCTGGTGCTGCTGGCGTTGGTGCAATTGCCTGGTTTTGCGCTGTCTGCCTATGGCGTCGAACGCTGGGGCCGCAAGCCCACGCTGGTCGGCTTCCTGATTTTGAGCGCGGTAGGCTGCATGCTGTACAGCCTGGGCACCGACCCCGCCGTGGTGATCGGTTCCACCTTGCTGATGAGCTTTTCGCTGCTGGGCACGTGGGGCGCGCTGTATGCGTTCACGCCCGAGGTCTACCCAACGGACTTGCGCGCCAGCGGCATGGGCATGGCGGGCGCGGTGGCGCGCTTTGGCGGGCTGTTCGCCCCGGCCATCATCGCGCCCATCATGACCAGCCACTTCACGCTGTCGCTGGTCGTGCTGTCCAGCATGTTGCTGGCGGGCGCCGTGTCGATCTGGTCGGTAGACGTGGAGTCGCGCAACCGCGCGCTGGATTGATGGTGGTGTAAATCGAGGGTGCCGCCGGCGTGAATAGCGCCGGCGTGCTGCCAGGAACGGCGACGAACAGCTCAGGCCTGTTCGTCGCCGTTCAACATTTTGGTCAGCAGAAAATGCAGCGCCACGCGCTCGGCCGGGTTCAGATTGCCGTAGGTGCTTTCCGTGATCTGCTTGGCAAACGGTTCCATCTCTTGAACCAGCGCTTGCCCGACGGGCGTCAGGTTGATAACCACTTTGCGCCGGTCAACCGGGTCGTGATCCACCTGCACCAATTCGCGCTGCTTCAACCTGTCCACCACGCCGCGCACCGTAGCTTGGTCAATGACCGTCGCCTTGACCAGGTCCGCCAGTGAACTTGCACCGTTATCCCGCACCGAACACAGCACGACAAACTGCGCGGCGGTGAGCTGAGAGTCGGGGATGTAGTGCTGAAACAAAGCGGTGTGACGCTGATAGACACGTCGCAGCAGGTGACCTATCTGATCAGAAAACAAATAGCCTTCCGTGGTGGACGAGGACTTGCCTTTCATATTGCGCATAAGCCTATCCGAAGCAATGCATGGGTCATGATGATCTTTATCAACGGTGTGCAGTTTGACGGTATGTCTAGTTTGCCAGCAGCGGGACGGTTTGCGGGTTGTAGGCACTGTATGCGCCGCCGCAGCTTGCATAAGGGGCTGCGCGTGCGGGTACGCCGGTGGCGCGTATGCCTAGTTTGTCTTTCGGCAAATGTACCTGCACAAAGCGTTCCACTTCGACCGTGCCGTCAGGCAGGAAATACAGCTGTAGACGCATCAGCGTGGATTCTCCGTCAACGGGTTCAGGATGTCGAAATGCGGGCGCGTCCAGCGTTGCGGTGTGCCAGGGGTGGGCGGCGTTGGCAGTGCTGCTGGGGTCAGGCGCTTCCGGCGTTTCCGGCGTTCCCGGCGCGCCAGTCGTTTGCCACCGCAGCGCCAGTGGCCGGCTAAGCATAATAAACGCCGCACCGATAGGCCGCGCAAAATCATGGCAGGCGGCCGGCAACGGCGCGACGGAAACAAGCGCGCGGTCGCCGATATCCAGCGTCTGACCATTCACTTCAAGCCGAGCGATAGCGCTGCTGGTGTAATTGACCGCACTGAGCAACACCAGCCCGTGCTGCCCCTTTCGATCAAGACGCTGCTCCGTCATCCCCGCCAAACGGTTCAGCACAGGGGCAACCTCGACACGGTCGGGATAATGAAAATACAGATACCGCAACATCGATCTATCCGGCTTATTCAGCGCCGATGAAAAGCGCGCCACGTCCGGGTAAGCAAAACGCGTCAACGGCAACGATGCGGCGACAGCATCGCCCGACGCAGAAAGATATCTGTACTGCGCGATATCCTCGCGCAAGCGCGTGCCGTCATACGGAAAAGGCTGCGTCGCGGCCGGGCTGGGATATCGATTGAACACCATGAACTGCTGCGATTCAGCGGCCGCAAACGGCATTCTTGGCCCTGCACCCGACGACGTGGTGGCGTAAGGCGTGGTGTCGATCCACAGATCTTTGCCGCTAAGGTTGACGTGCGTTTCGGCAATATAGGGATGCGCATCGCTAAAGCGCTCGCGTTTGGATTTTTCGAACGATTCGCTGGCCGGGTAAATCAGCATGGCGATCAGCGTAGGCAAGAACAACCAGGCATGGACCCGGCCGGGCACACGGCCCCGATCGCGAGAAAGGTAGTAGAGCCAGACGATGATCAGCAGGATGGCCAGTGGCCCGCCCACCCAGATCGCGGCAGTAAGAAGGGCGACGATGCCCCAGCCCAGGTCGGGAGTTAACGCGGCGGTAAGGCCAAGGAATGCCAGCCACCCGGCCAGGGCAATCGAGATGATCAGGCCGAAGAGGTAATCCCGGTAGGGGGTGGTGGTCATTGGGAGGGGATGCGGCCGATCAGTTGAAAAGAATTAGTTAAACAAAATTCAGCACATCACTTAGCGAACGCAGAGAATCGCTGTTAGCCGGCGTGGCTGCCTGCCGATTCAAGTGGTATCCCTGCATACCGAATTTTCGCGGGCCGATCATATCGGCATCGACGGTGTCACCGATCATCAAGACCTCATCCGGCCGGCAGCCAATACCCTCACAAAGGTATTGATAGATCTGCGGCTGCGGCTTCACTGCGCTAGCTTCGTACGACCAGGCGCAAAAGTCCGGCTGCACGGGCAACAGTTTCAGCACCGGCGGCCCATACGGCGCGGCAAGGTTTGAGCAGAGCGCTACTTTGATGCCTCGGTCTTTCAGCGCAGTCAGGGTGGGAATGGCATCGTCAAAGAGCGAGATCGACTGGATCTCCTCATGCAACTCGGCCTCCAACCCACACAAATCTTCTTCACTAACCATCCCGCCAAACAAGCTTGCCGCTTGCCTGAGGTCCAACACATTGCTCATCGCCCGAACCCCGTCGTCACGCTGCCGCCGACGACCGGCTTCATGCAGCAGACGGACCAACTTTCGAAACGGGCGAGTAGGCCGCTGGATATGGACCAATGTCCCAAACACGTCAAACGCTACGGCTTTGATTGCCATCGGAGAGCCCCCGGTGCTTGTCAAAATGAATGTCCACGGTGCGGTGGGCGAGTGGAGGCAAGCTTATCGCAACAGCGGTTTTAGCGGCTAAAAAGCAGAGCGAAGCTTTGAGTGGGGTCTCCGTAAGGGGTTTTCGTTTAGCAGGTTGCGACTAGTAAAATCGACGCCTCACAAGGAGAGGCCATCAATGGTCAAAATAAATAATTGGTTCTTCGCCCAGCTCGCGTGTGCGGTTGCTTTATCTTCGAACGCTGTCGCGGCTCCCTCGTCTGACGAGATCATGAAGGAGTGCGCAATCTCATCATCTATTGCGCGAGGAATTATGGAAAAGCGTCAGCATGGCGCTTCCATGAGGCAGCTTATGGAAGACGCATCCAGAACAGAGGACGAGTACATGAAGGGCATCAAAATGCTCTTCATTGAGCAGGCGTTCCGGGTTCCGTCCTACGAGTTGGCCGAACGGAAATCGAAAGCTGTAGATGAGTTCGAGAACTTGGGCTACGCGGGCTGCTACATGGCTCTGACCGGAGATAAAAAGTAGGTGCGCTATTTCACGGCGCTCTTTTTTAGCTAGGTGCGTGAGCACTGCACTGCATTGCAGTGCGTACCAATGCCCCTCGCGCGGGGCATTAGCCGGGGGGTATGGCCGTCTAAGCCCGAGGAGGGCAATGCTTGGAGGGGATGATGCGATGCTGGACGAAGCGTGTTTAACGCGCGTCACATGAGGAATTCTGGTGCCCGGGGCCGGAATCGAACCGGCACGCCTTGCGGCGGGGGATTTTGAGTCCCCTGCGTCTACCAATTTCACCACCCGGGCAAGGGGGTCGCGAACACGTCCAGATGACGGCTGCGGGAGAACGAAGACAGCGATTATATGCGTACTTTCAAAAATTGTCAGGCGGCCTCAAATCCAGCCCCTGATCAAGGCCGGATCCGCCCGGCCATCCAGCCGAAAACGGACCCAGCCCTCAAGCACGACCTACTTCTTTTCCGGCAAGAACCAGTTCATCACCAAGGCGCAGATCCCGCCGGTGGCAACGCCCGATTCCAGCACGCTCTTCACCGCATGCGGCAGGTGCGACAGAATTTCAGGCACTTGCGAGACGCCCAGCCCCAAGGCCAGCGACACCGCGATGATCAACAACGCACGGCGGTCTAGCTGAATGCCGGCCAGGATGTTGATGCCGGACGCGGCAACCGCGCCGAACATCACCATGGCGGCGCCGCCCAGGACGGGTTCGGGCACGGCTTGCAGCACGCCGGCCACGCTGGGGAACAGGCCCAGCAGGATCAGCATGCCGGCGATCCATACGCCGACGTGGCGGCTTGCGATGCCGGTCAGCTGGATCACGCCGTTGTTCTGCGCAAAGACCGAGCTGGGGAAGGTGTTGAACACGCCGGCCAGGAGCGAATTCGCGCCGTTGACCAGCACGCCGCCCTTGATGCGCTGCATCCACAGCGGGCCTTCGACCGGCTGCTTGGACACCTTGCTGGTGGCGGTGACGTCGCCGATGGCTTCCAGCGACGTGACCAGGTAGATGATCAGCATCGGCACGAACAGCGCCCACGAGAAGCCCAGGCCGAAGTGCAGCGGCACGGGGATCTGGAACAGGGCGGCTTCGCGCGCGCCGGTGAAGTCCAGGCGGCCCATGGACGCGGCGGCGATGTAGCCGACGGCCAGCGCCAGCACCAGCGCCGTGCTGCGGATCCAGACGACCGGCACGCGGTTCAGCAGGATGATCGTGCCCAGCACCAAGCCGGACAGCGTCAAGTTTTCCGCGCTGGCGAAGGTGCCGTTGGCCATGGCGCCGAAACCTCCGCCCATGCTGATCAGGCCGACCTTGATCAAGGTCAGGCCAATCAGCAGCACGACGATGCCGGTCACAAGCGGGGTGATCAGGCGTTTGACGAAGGGCAGGATGCGGCTGATGCCCATTTCCACGAACGATCCGGCGATGACCACGCCGAAGATCGCGGCCATCACGGCTTCGACCGGCGTGCCTTGCTTGACCATGACCGAGCCGCCCGCGATCAGCGGGCCGACGAAGTTGAAGCTGGTGCCCTGCACGATGAGCAAGCCGGCGCCCAGCGGGCCGAAGCGCTTGCACTGCACGTAAGTGGCGATGCCGGAGATGACCAGCGACATGGACACGATCAGCGTGGTGTCGCGGCTGCTGACGCCCAGGGCCTGGCAGATCAACAGGCCGGGGGTGACGATGGGGACCAGGATGGCCAGCAGGTGCTGCAACGCGGCGACGAAGGCGACGGGCGGCGCGGGGCGGTCGTCGGGGCCGTAGACCAGGTCGTGGCTGGGCGCGTCGTCGACGGCGTGGGGGGCGGGTTGCGAAAGGGAGGCGGGTTGCATGGGCGGAAGGCCGGCCGGGGGTAGGAGAGAAAGTGCGGGATTTTAGCGGGGATCGCGCCGCTGCCGCGACGGGGCCTTGAAAAGTTCCCGATAGCCCCCACCTCAGTAGGGTTTCCCGGATTCCGCGCGGGCTCCTCGCCCCGGGATCCCGGTATTTGCGTTTCCTTTTATTTGTCCCTAATTTTTTACTTCACGTAGAACCATGAGCCAAACCGCCACGTCTTCCACGTCCGAAACCCTGGGGTTCCAGGCCGAGGTGAAGCAACTGCTGCACCTGATGATCCATTCGCTGTACAGCAACAAGGAAATTTTCCTGCGCGAGCTGGTGTCGAACGCCTCGGACGCCTGCGACAAGCTGCGTTTTGAAGCCATCGACCAGCCCGAATTGCTGGAAGGCAATGGCGAGCTGGCCATCACGGTCAGCTACGACAAGGCTGCCCGCACCATCACCATCTCGGATAACGGGATTGGCCTGTCGCGCGACGAAGCCGTCGCCAACCTGGGCACCATCGCGCGCTCCGGCACGCGGGAATTCTTTTCCCAGCTGACGGGCGACAAGCAAAAAGACGCGCAGCTGATCGGCCAATTCGGCGTGGGCTTTTACTCGTCGTTCATCGTGGCCGACAAGGTCACCGTGGTCAGCCGCCGCGCCGGCGCCACGGACGCAATCCAGTGGGAATCCGACGGCCAGGGCGAGTTCACGATTGCCGCCGCCGAGAAGGCCACGCGCGGCACCGACGTGACCTTGCACCTGCGCGCCGACGAAGATGAATTCCTGAACGGCTGGAAGCTGCGCGAAATCTTGCGCCGCTATTCCGACCACATCTCCTTGCCGATCCGCATGGCCAAGGAAGAGTGGGACCAGGAAAAGGGCGAGCAGGTCAAGACCGAAGAACTGGAAACGGTGAACCAGGCCAATGCGCTGTGGGCCCGCAGCAAGTCGGAAGTTACTGAAGAGCAGTACCGCGAGTTCTACAAGACGGTGTCGCACGACTACGACGACCCGTTGGCGTGGACGCACAACCGCGTGGAAGGCCGCAGCGAATACACGCAGTTGCTGTATGTGCCCAAGCACGCGCCCATGGACATGTGGGACCGCGACGGCCGCCACGGCGTGAAGCTGTACGTCAAGCGCGTGTTCATCATGGATGACGCTGACCAGCTGCTGCCGTCGTACCTGCGCTTTGTGCGCGGCGTGATCGATTCCGCCGACCTGCCCCTGAACGTGTCGCGCGAAATCCTGCAAGAAAGCCGCGACGTGCGCGCCATTCGTGAAGGGTCGGCCAAGCGCATTCTGTCGCTGCTGGAAGACCTGGCCGAGAACAAGCCGGAAGACTACGCCACGTTCTGGACGGAATTTGGCCAGGTGCTGAAGGAAGGCGCGGGCGAAGATTCCGCCAACCTGGAGCGCATCGCCAAGCTGATGCGCTTTGCGTCCACGCATTCGGGCGAGCCGGCGCAGACGGTGTCGTTTGCCGACTACGTGTCGCGCATGAAGGAAGGCCAGGACAAGATCTACTACGTCACGGCCGACACCTTCGCCGCCGCCAGCAACAGCCCGCATCTGGAGATCTTCCGCAAGAAGGGCATCGAAGTGCTGCTGCTGTCGGACCGCGTTGACGAATGGATGCTGTCGTACCTGCGCGAATTCGACGGCAAGTCGCTGGTGTCGGTCGCCAAGGGCGGGCTGGACCTGGCCGAGCTGGCCGACGAAGAAGAAAAGAAGCATCAAGCCGAAGTGGCTGAAGACTTCAAGCCCTTGGTCGAGCGCCTGCAAAAGACGCTGGAAGATCAGGTGAAGGAAGTGCGCGTCACGCTGCGTCTGGTGGATTCGCCGGCGTGCGTGGTGGTGGGCCAAAACGAACTCAGCCCGCACTTGCTGCGCATGCTGAAGGCCGCCGGCCAGGAAGCGCCGAACGTGAAGCCGGTGCTGGAAATCAACCCGGAACACCCGCTGCTGGCGCGCATTCGTGCGGCTGAAGATGGGGAGTTTGATCAGTGGGCGCGTCTGCTGCTGGATCAGGCCCTGCTGGCTGAAGGCGCACAAATTGCCGACCCGGCCGCGTTTGTGAAGCGCTTGAATGCCTTGCTGCTGAAGTAAGCGGCGGGGTGGTGGGATGAGAGGGCGCCTGAACTTAAGGCGCCCTCTTTTTCATTGCGCGAGGCTGCGGGCGAAATGAATATTCCCGATCGGTAATTTTGGAGGCCTTCATGTCTGCTTGGGCTGCAAGTGCAGGTCGTGCCCAAGCGCCCAAGATTGTCATGACCGCCCAGCGCTGGGAATAAGCACCGCATCCAAGGCCAGCACCCCCTGCCCATCCGGCAGCGCCAACAAGGGGTTGATCTCCACGGAACTGAAATCGTCCCGGCGCGCATCCGCGAAACGCGACAGCGCCACCAAGGCATTTGCCAACGCATTGATGTCGCAAGGCGGTGCGCCGCGTGCGCCTTGCAGGAGCGCGTAGCCCTTGATTTCGCGGATCATCGACAAAGCCTGGGCGTGGTCAAAGGGCGCCAGGCGGAAGCTGACGTCTTTCAGTACTTCGACGAAGACGCCGCCCAGGCCGAACATGACGACGGGGCCGAAGACCGGGTCGCTGTGCACGCCCACGATGCACTCCACGCCTTTGGGCGCCATGGGCGCGACCAGCACGCCGTCGATGCGGGCAGTGGGGCAGTGCGTGCGTACGCTGTCCAGGATGGCGGCGTGGCCGTGGCGCACGGCGTCTTCGCCCGACAGGTTGAGCTTCACGCCGCCTACATCGCTTTTGTGCAGGATGTCGGGCGACACCACTTTCAAGACCACGGGGCCGGCTGCGCGGGCAGCGGCGGCCACGGCGGTGTCGGCGTCGGTGGCAAGCGTGCAGTCGGGCACGGGCAGGCCGGCTTGGCGCAGGACGTCCATCGCCTGCACTTCGTTATAGGTGTCGCGCAGCGGCGCGGTGCTTGCATTAACAGACGGCACGGAGGCGTGGGCATTCGGGCCGGCGTTGGAGATGCCGTCAGTGTTGCCGCTCGTGGTTCCTGTCGTGCTTCCATTCGTGCTGCTGTTCGTGCTTCCAGTCTTGCTTCCATCCGACGCGGCATCCGACGTGGCCCCCGACGCCGCAGCTAACCCCGCCACCGCGCCTATCGTCCGTATCGCGGCGCTGGGGTCTTCGAACACCAGCGTGCCCAGGCGTTCAAGTTCGCGGCGGCGCTCAGGCGGGAACAGCGCGCAGAAGGCCAGCGGCACGTCGGGGTGGCGGGCGCGCATCTCGCGGGCAAAGGTCTCGAAGGTGGGCCACAAGGCTTCCGACGACCCGGCGGCGGCCAGGAAGACCGCCAGCGCATCGTAGCGGCCGTCGGCCAGCATGTCGTCGGCGGTGGCCAGCAGCAGGCCGGGCTCGGACACCACCTGGCCGGTGACGTCGACCGGGTTGCGCGGGCCAGCGAAGGCCACGCGTTCCAGCAGCCGGGCTTGCGCGGCCGCGTCGGGCTCGGGTAGCGACAGGCCGGCTTCCTCGGCCTCGTCCGCCATCAAGGCGCCAACGCCGCCGGATATCGTGAAGATGCCCAGGCGCTTGCCTTGGGGGCGTTGCTGCCAGGTGTCCAGCGCATAGCCCAGGTTGAAGAAGTCTTCGATGCTGCGGGCGCGCAGCGCGCCGTATTGGCGAAACAGCGCGTCGTAGACGGCGTCATCGCCCGCCAGCGCGGCGGTGTGTGACGCAGCGGCCTGCGCGCCGGCCTGGGTGCGGCCGATCTTGGTGACGACCACGGGCTTGCCGGCGTCGCGCGCGGCGGCCAGTGCACCGCGCAGCTTGGCGCCGTCGCGGCAGCCTTCCATGTAAGCCATGATGACCCGCGTGTCGGCGTCGTGCGCCAGCCAGTTGATGCAGTCGGCCACGTCGATGTCGGCTTCGTTGCCGGTGCTGATCCAGTGCGACAGGCCGAGTCCGCGTTCGCGCGCCATGCAATAGGCATAGGCGCCGAACGCGCCGCTTTGCGACACCATGCCGATGCCGCCCAACGCCACGGCGCCGTTGGCGGGCGCGGGCGAGAACGTGGCGTAGACCTTGTGGCGCACGTTCATGTAGCCCAGGCAGTTGGGCCCCAGCAGGCGGATGCCGCGCTCGCGCGCGATGGCGCATAGCGCCTCTTGCATGGCGACGCCTTCCGCGCCCGTTTCCGAAAAGCCTGACGTGAATACGACCGCGCCGCCAACCTGACCGGGGCGCGCGCTTTGTAGCGCCTGGGCGGCGTGCGCGGCGGGCACGGCCAGGATGACGAGGTCCACGTCGGTATTCAGCGCGGCCAGGTCGGGCGCGGCGGGCAAGCCCTGGATGCTATCGGCGCGCGGGTTGATGGGCAGGATGCGGCCGTCGTAACCATGCTGACGCAGCAGGCTGACCGGCATGGCGCCGATCTTGCCGGGGGTGGCGGACGCGCCCACGATGGCGATGCTGCGCGGGGTGAACAGGCGGGACAGGGTGGGGTCGGAATGCGTAGTCATGATTTGCGGGCGAGTAGGTTCAGGAAAAGCGCACGACGCTGCGGCCGGTGCTGCCGCGTTCGAGCATGGCGGCCAGCGCTTGCGGCAAGTCCTGGGGTTGGATAACGCGCGCGGTAAGGTCCAGGCGCTGCGGGCGGTAGTCGGTGGCCAGCCGTTGCCATAGCGCGCGGCGCAGCGGCATGGGGCTGTTGGCGTTGATGCCCAGCAGCTTCACGCCGCGCAAGATGAAGGGGATGACGGACGTGGGCAGCTCCGCGCCGCCCGCGTTGCCAAACGCGGCCACCACGCCGTCGGGGCGCACGCTGGCCAGCGCGTGGGCCAGCAAGGGGCCGCCCACGGAATCAATGACGCCGGCCCAGCGCGCGCTCATCAAGGGTTTGATGGGGGCGGACAGGTCGGGCGGGGCCATGACCTCGGCGGCGCCCAGCGACCGCAGGTAGTCGGCGGCATCCGCCTTGCCGGACATGGCGCAGACGCGATACCCGCGTTGGCTGAGGATGTCGATGGCGATACCCGCCACGCCGCCGGTGGCGCCGGTGACCAGCACTTCGCCTTGGTCAGGCGCCAGGCCGCAGTGTTCCATCCAGTGCAGGGACAGCGCGGCGGTGAAGCCAGCGGCGCCCAGCACGGCGGCATCGCGCAGTGTGATGCCGGCGGGCAAGGGCAGCACCCAGTCATGCGGCACGCGCGCGTATTCCGCATAGCCGCCGTCGCAGTCCACGCCGATGCCAAAGCCATGCACGACGACTTCCTGACCGGGAGCAAGCGCGGGGTCGGTGGAGTGGACCACGGTGCCGCTCAGGTCGATGCCGCCGATGCGGGGGTACTGGCGCACGACGTTGCCGCGTCCGGCCTGCGCCAGCGCGTCCTTGTAGTTCAGGCCGGCGTAGGCCACCTTGATCAGCGTATCGCCGGGGGACAAGTCATCTTCCGACAAGGTGTCGAAGCGTCCTTGCGGGGGCGCGCCGTCGGCGCCGCCATGCAGTCGGTAGGCCTGGATGGTGGGGATGGGCATGCGGGTCTCCTGGGATGGGTCAGCCGCGCGCCAAGAGGCGGCGCGCAAGGCTGGCGCGGTGCAGTTCGTTGGCGCCGTCGTAGATGCGGAAGGGGCGCATTTCTTGCCAGATCATTGCCACGGGGGTGTCGTCGGACAGGCCCGATGCGCCCATCATTTGCACGGCGCGGTCGGCCACGCGGTTGACGGCTTCGGATACGAATACCTTGGTCATGGCGCTGTGCTGCTTGACGGACAAGCCCGCGTCCATGCGGCCCGCGCAATCCAGCGTCATCAAGCGGCTGGCGTGCAGGTCGATGTGTGAATCGGCCACCATGGCCTGGATCTGTTGCAGATCGGCCAGGCGCGATCCAAAAGACTCGCGCGTGTTGACGTAGGCTTGCGCGGTTTCCAGGGCGCGGCGGGCGCGGCCGATGTAGCGCATGCAGTGCGACAGGCGCGCCGGCTCCAGCCGCAGCTGCGCGTATTCCAGGCCACGGCCGGGTTCGCCCAGCACGGCGTCGTCGCCGACCTCGCAGTCCTGCAACTCGATCTCGGCGTGGCCGCCGATCTGGTAGCCGGTGACCATGCCGATGTCGCGGATGACGCGGTAGCCCTTGGTATCGGCGGGCACGATGAAAAGCGTGGCGCCGGCATCGGTCTGCGCCAGCAGCAACGCGAAGTGCGCGCCGACGCCGCCGCTGATGTATTGCTTGTGGCCGTTCAATACCCAGCCTTGACCCCGCCGCGCGGCGCGGGTGCGCAGCATCGACGGGTCGGACCCCGCACCGGGCGCGGGTTCGGTCATGGCGAAGCAGGCGCGTTGTTCGGCGCGCACCAGCGGCAGCAGATAGCGCTCGCGCTGCGCGGGCGTGGCCAGCCGCAGCAGCGTCAGCATGTTGGGTTGGTCGGGGGCGGCGCAGTTCAGGGCAGCCGGCCCTAAGAAGCCGCGCCCGGCCGCTTCCAACACCTGGGCCAGCGCGCGCCAACCCAGACCCAGCCCGCCAAATTCGACGGGCAGTTGCGGCGCGTACAGGCCGGCATCCCGCGCCTTGAGGCGCAAGCGCGCCACGCATTGGTCCAGAGCCGCCACGTTGCGGGCGATGGCGGGCGATTCTTCGGGGATGGCGATGTCATCGACGAAGCGGCGGACCCGTTCGCACAGGTCTTGGATCGCGGCGTCGTCGTAGGGCTGGGCGGGCATGGGCTGTGTCTCTTGGCAGTGGCTTGCGAATAACGGCGAGCATGTGAAGGCATGCATGTGAAGGCGAGCATGTGAGGGCACCCTCACGCAGGCATCGTCACGCAGGCACCCTCACGCCGGCACCTTGGTAGCGCCTTACTGGATACGCGTGTTGGTGGACTTCACCAACTTGCCCCACCACACGGTTTCGTCGGCGATCTGCTTGGCGAATTCCGCCGGTGTGCTGCCCAGCGGTTCAGCGCCCAGCTCCTGAAAGCGCGCGCGCAACTGCGGGTCTTGCAGCGCCTTCACGACGGCGGCATGCAGGCGGTCGACCACGGCGGGTGGGGTGTTGGCGGGCGACATCAAGCCCTTCCATGCCATCACTTCAAAGCCCGGCATGCCCGCTTCGGTAAAGGTGGGCACGTCCGGCGAGGCGGTGGCGCGCGCGTCGCTGGGTACGGCCAGCGCGCGCAGCGTGCCGGCTTTGACCTGTGGCAGCAGCGCGGGCATGTTGTCGATCATGAAATCGATGTGGCCAGCGACCAGGTCGGTGATGGCAGGGCCGGATCCCTTGTAGGGCACGTGTTCGGCTTGCAGCCCGGCCTTCTGCTTGAGCAATTCGCCCGCCAATTGCGCGGGCGACCCGTTGCCGGGCGAGCCAAAGGACAGCTTGCCGGGGTGGTTGCGGGCGTACGTCAGGAATTCCTGCAAGGTGGTGACGGGCATCGACTTGGTCACCACCATCAGGTTGTGTTCGCGTTCGATGCAGGTGATGGCCGTCAGGTCCCGGGCGGGGTCGAACGGCATGTTGGCGTACAGGCTGGGGTTGATGACGGTGGGGCCGGCCGCCGCCAGCAGCAGCGTGTAGCCGTCCGGCGCGGCGCGCGCCACGAAGTCCCCGCCGATATTGCCGCCGGCGCCCGGCTTGTTTTCCACGATGACCGGCTGGCCCAGGATGGGGTGCAGCGCTTCGGCCAGCAGGCGGCCCAGGATGTCGGTGGACCCCCCGGGCGCAAACGGGATGATCAGCCGAATCGGCTTGTCGGGGTAGGCGGCGGCCGCCTGGGGCGGCAGGGCCGCGCAGGCGAACGCGGCGGCCAGGGCGCCGATCCACTTCGGCAGGTGCTTGTGCAGCATGTCAGTCTCCTTGGGGTTGTGGGCCGCGCGCTTCTTGTGGCGGCGGTCTCTAAAACGCTCGGACCTAACGGCCGGGCGTGTAGCCGGCCTGCGCCAGCGTGTGCCGCGCGATGGTCAGTTGATGGATCTGGCTGGTGCCTTCGTACAGGCGAAACAGCCGCACGTCGCGGTAGAAGCGTTCAATGCCCTGGTCCGCGATGTAGCCGTAGCCGCCATGCATCTGCACGCAGCGGTCGGCCACGCGGCCGCACATTTCCGACGCGAAGTATTTGCAGATCGACGCGTTCATGGTCACGTCCTGGCCGGCGTCGCGTTCGCGCGCGGTTTGCAGCACCAGCGCCAGCGCCGCCTGGATGTCGGTCTGGCAGTCGGCGATCATGGCCTGGATCAGCTGGAAGTCCATCAACGCTTTGCCGAACTGCTGGCGTTCGGCCACGAAGCGCAGGGTGTCGTCCAGCATGCGAATCGCCGGGCCGATGCACAAGGCAGCCAGGTGAATGCGCTGCTTGTTCAGCACCTTCATGGCGGTCTTGAAACCCATGCCTTCCTGGCCGCCGATCAGGTTGGCGGCGGGCACGCGGCAGTCGTTGAAGTACACGGCGGACACGGGCGAGCCGGCCTGGCCCATCTTCTCGTAAGGCTGGCCGGTGGTCAGGCCGGGGGTGCCCCGCTCGACAATGAAGGCCGAGATGCCCTTGGCGCCTGGCGCGTCGGGGTCCGTGCGCGCCATGACGGTGAACAAGCCGGCAATGGGCGCGTTGGTGATGAAGCACTTTTCGCCGTTCAGCACGTAGCTGTCGCCGTCGCGCACGGCGGTGGTGCGCAAGGCGGTGGCGTCCGAGCCCGCTTGCGGCTCGGTCAGCGCGAAGCAGCCGGTCAACTCACCGGACGCTAGGCGGGGCAGGTAACGGTCTTTCTGCTGTTCGGTGCCGTCGGCGACCAGGCCCTCGGAGCCGATGCCGGTGTTGGTGCCGACCCGGGCGCGAAACGCGACCGAGCATTGCGACAACTCGATGGCTGCCCGGATCAATTCTTCGGTGCTCATGCCCGCGCCGCCGTAGGCCTCGGGGATGGAATAGCCGAACATGCCCTGGGCGGCCATGGCGCGCACCAGGTCGTCGGGCACGGCGTCCAGGCGCGCAACCTCGGCTTCGCGCGGAACCAATTGCTGCCGTACAAAGCGCCGTAGCGAATCGATGAAGGCGGCAAAGCCTTCCGGGTCCCTGATCATGGGCTGTCTCCAATTGTTTTTTGTGGGCCGGGCCGATATTTCACACCGGGCGACGCGGAATTCAAGGTAGCAAAGCAGCGCGAAATGCGAGACAAGTGTTTTGATATCTTGAACGCTTTATGAGCGCGCAGGCCGCGGTGCAGGGGCCGCCTGCACTATCATCGACCTCACTGCCCGGCGCCTGTCCGCGCGCCGTCCCACCCGGAATGCGACCATGACCACGCCCTTGGGCGGCCGCCACCCCGACCCTGATTTCGCCACCACGCTGGCCCACGGCCTGTCGGTGCTGCAAACCTTTCGCCATGGCGAGCCAGCGCTAAGCAACCGCGAGCTTGCCGACCGCACCGGGCTGTCCAAAGCCACGATCTCGCGGCTGACGTACACGCTGGTGCAGCGTGGGCTGCTGCGTTATGACGCCGGCCTGCGCCGCTACCGTTTGGGCACGGCGCTGCTGTCGCTAAGTTATCCCTTGCTGGCCAGCATCAAGCTGCGGCAGATGGCGCGTCCGCTGATGACGCGACTGGCCAACGCGGCGGGCGGGTCGGCGTCGCTGGGCATGCATCACGGCACGCACATGGTCTATGTGGAAACGTGCCGGGGCCATGACGCGGTGGCGTTTCGGCCGGACATCGGCGCCATGCTGCCATTGCTGGCGTCCGCAATGGGCCGCGCGTGGCTGGCGCAGGCGGACCCGGCCGAGGCGCAAGCGCTGTTGCGTCAGCTGCGCGAACAAGACCCTGCTGCATGGCAACGGCATGCACCCGGCTGGGAAGAGGCGCAGCGGGATTACGCCGCGCATGGCTATTGCGTGGCCGAGGGTGAGTGGCACGCGGACGTGCACGCGGTAGCGGTGCCGATGCGGCGCCGCGTGGATGGCCAGGTGTTTGTCTTTAATTGTGGCGTGCCGACGCGGCGATTGCGCGCGGGCGACCTTCGGCGGCGCATTGCCCCCCGTCTGCTGACGCTGGTGGCGCGCGTGGAAAAAATGCTGGAGCGTTCGGATGCCGGTTGAACTTGACGGTGGCCACGAGCCCCGCCGTGACCGCAAGCGCGACCCCCATGGGGTCGGCGGCCAACATCAGGACGGCTCCCAACATCGGGACGGCTCCGCACGTCGGGACGGCAGCCAACACCGGGACGGCAGCCAACACCGGGACGGCGTCGACCCCGCCCGCGACCGCGACTTCGCCACCACGCTGGCGCACGGCATCGATATCCTGGGCTGCTTTCGGGCGGACCGGCCCGAGCTGGCCAACAAGGACTTCGCGCAGCAGACGGGCCTGTCGAAAAGCGCCGTGGCGCGCTTGACGCATACGCTGGTCGAGCTGGGCTTCTTGCAACGCGTGGGCTCGCCCGCGCGCTACCGGCTGGGCGCGGCGGTGCTGGCGTTGAGCTACCCCTTGCTGGCCAGCATGCAGATCCGCCAGCTGGCGCGGCCGCTGATGAAGCAACTGGCCGACCACGCACGCGGCGCGGTGTCGCTGGTGGTGCGCGACCGCCTGCAAATGGTGTACGTGGAAACCGCCCGTTCGAACGACGCCTTGCAGACCCGGCCCGATATCGGCGCGTCGCTGCCGCTGCTGTCCAGCGCGGCGGGCAAGGCGTGGTTGTGCCGCGTGCCGGATGCCGAGCGGGCGGTGGTGCTGAACCAGCTGCGTGTGGCCGACGCGCGCCATTACGCCGAGCATTTTCCCAGCCTGGCGGCGGCGGCACGCGACCTGGAGCGCAAGGGGTATTGCGGCAACAACGTGCAGTGGCGTCCCGACGCGTATGGGTTTGCGGCCCCGTTGTGGCGGCCGTACCAGTCACTGACGTACGTCTTTAACTGCGGCGTGCCTTCCGGGGACGGCCCCTTTCGTGAGCGCGCGGCGGATATCGGCCCCCGGTTGGTGGCGCTGGCGCGCGAGACGGAGCGCCTGTTGGGGCTGACATAGCGCGGGGCTGTGCATCCCTGAACCCCACCCCGGGGATCGATTTGTGACCCCAAGTCAAAAGTGTTTGCCCGCCAGACGGCTTTTTCCGCAAGGATGGCGCCGTCATACTGCACGCCTGTCTTTCCGACGTGCTCCAAGGAATTCGCATGAACCCGCAAGATAATCAACCGGTCAAATCCGGGCTGCCGCTACTGGCGCTGGCCGTCGGTGCGTTTGGCATTGGCGTGACCGAGTTTTCTCCCATGGGCCTGTTGCCCGTCATCGCCGATGGCGTGGGCGTGTCCATTCCCAGCGCCGGCATGCTGATCAGCGCCTACGCCATCGGCGTGATGGTGGGCGCGCCGCTGATGACGCTGGTGTTTTCGCGCTGGTCGCGGCGCAAGGCGCTGATTTTGTTGATGTTGATCTTCACCATCGGCAACGTGCTGTCGGCCCTGTCACCCAATTACACGACGCTGCTGCTGGCGCGGCTGGTCACCAGCCTGAACCACGGCGCGTTCTTCGGGCTGGGCTCGCTGGTAGCCGCCAGCGTGGTGCCGCGCCACAAGCAGGCCAGCGCGGTGGCCACCATGTTCATGGGGCTGACCATCGCCAACGTGGGCGGGGTGCCGGCGGCGACGTGGCTGGGGCAGGTGATCGGTTGGCGCATGTCGTTCGCGGCCACCGCCGTGCTGGGCTTGATTGCGATGTTGTCGCTGTGGTTCGCCTTGCCGGCGGGCGAAGCCGGACGCCGCCCGGATGTACGCCATGAACTGGCCGTGCTGAAAAGCCCCGTCGTGCTGTTGGCGCTGTTGACCACGGTGGTGGGCGCGGGTGCGATGTTCACGCTGTACACCTACATTGCGCCCACGCTGGCCGAGATCACCGGCGCGTCGCCCGGCTTCATTACCGGCATGCTGGTGTTGATTGGCCTGGGCTTCACGCTGGGCAACGGCCTGGGTGGCCGCATGGCCGACCGTTCGCTGGACGGCACGCTGATCACCTTCCTGGTGATCGTCATCATCGACTTGCTGGCGTTCCCGTGGATCGCCTCCACCCAGATCGGCGCGGCGATTTCCCTGCTGATCTTCGGCATCGCCACCTTTGCCGTGGTGCCGCCTTTGCAGATGGGCGTGATGCGCGCGGCGACGGCGGCCCCGGGGCTGGCGTCGTCGGTCAACGTGGGCGCGTTCAATCTGGGCAACGCGGTAGGCGCGGCAGCGGGCGGCGCGGTGATTTCGGCCGGGCTGGGCTACGCCGCCGTCCCCATCGCCGGCGCCGTCATCGCCACCGCCGGCCTGGCCCTGGTGCTGGTGCAACGCGCCGGCAACGTGCGCCGCCGCAAGCTGGCGATGCAGGGCTGCTGAACAGGCATCGCCTGCCCCCGCTATTGCCACGCATCGGGCCGCTATCCAGCGGCAGGCTCTTAT